>DATEGT010000122.1:0-4636 GCA_035280025.1 Burkholderiales bacterium
CGCGGGCGCCAATCCCATCTTCTCCAGGATGCCGGGACGGAAGCTCTCGACCAGGACCGAGGCCGCGGGGACGAGCTTCAGCAGCAGCTCGATCGCCTCGGGGCGGCGCAGCTCCAGGCACAGGCTTTTCTTGCTTCGCGAATACAGCTTCCAGGTGACCGCCACGCCGTTCGTCTGCCAGGCGCGCAGCGTGTCTCCCGACGGCGGCTCCACCTTGATCACCTCCGCGCCGAAATCGGAGAGCACCTGCGTGAGCGTGTTCCCGGCGACCAGGCGCGACAGGTCCAGGATGCGCACGCCTTCGAGCGCGCCGCGCGCGCGGGGAGTGTAGTCGCGTTTCTTCAGCTTCATGGGGACGCGGCCTAGTCTACTATGACTCCCCCGCCGGCCCGGCCGCCGTGCCGCGCGGCGGCCGGTTCACCCGTTCGGGTGATGCTTCGCCCGCGCCGCGGCCTGAGAATTCGAAAGCAACCCGGTCGAATCTCACCAAGGAGGCCGTCATGATGCACATGCTCAGGAAGCTGGCTGTCACGCTGCTCGCGTCGCTCGCGCTCGCATCCGCGCAGGCGCTCGCGGGACCGCCGAGCCGATTTGTCGTCTTCGGCGACAGTCTTTCGGACCCCGGAAACGCCTTCGTGCTGACGCGGGACGTCACGGTCCCGCCGTTCACCAGCCTCGTTCCGGACTCGCCCTATGCGCGCGGGGCGTTTCATTTCAGCAACGGGCCGACCTGGATCGAGCAGCTCTCGCTCATCGATCACACGCTGCCGAGCGCGGGCCCGGCGCTGCTGCTCCCCTTGGTGCTGTCGAACTACGCGGTCGGCGGCGCGCGCGCGCGCACGGTCGGCGCCTTCGACCTGCCGACGCAGGTCGGGCTGTTCATGAGGGACTTCGAGGGGCAGGCGCCCGCGGACGCCCTCTACGTCGTCTTCATCGGCGGGGACGACGTGCGGGACGCGCTGGACGCCTTCGCCGCCGACCCGACGGGGGCGACGAGCGTGGGCATCGTGACCGATGCGCTCACGTCGATCCGCATCAACCTTCTCGCCCTCTACGCCGCGGGTGCGCGCCGCTTCGTGGTCCCGAACCTGCCCGACGTGGCCCTCGCGCCCGCGGTGCGGCTGGCCGGCCCGCAGGCGCAGTTCGCGGCGCACTTCCTGTCGACGCAGTTCGACGCCGGGCTGGAGGCCACCCTTCAGGGGCTGGAGGCCGCGCTCGGGATTTCGATCGTGCGCGTGGACTGGTTCGCGCTGGTCAACGACATCGTCGCCTCGCCTGCGTCGTTCGGACTGAGCGACGTCCAGGATCCCTGTATCAGGCTGAACACGATCGCCGGAGCCTTCTGCCCCAATCCCGGGCAGTTCCTGTTCTGGGACGGGATCCACCCCACCGTCGCGGGGCACCATCTGCTCGCGGTGCGCGCGGACGCGGTGCTCGACTCGACAGAGGCCGCGGCGCGCTAGCCGGCCGGCAAAACCCGGGGTGCGGGGCGCGCCTGTACTGAAATGGCCAGGGACTTCCCGACTGTACAGGGGCGCGAACTTGGCGGAGGATGGAGCCCAAAGGAGGAATCCTCATGGCCAGGAATCCGCTTCGTGCCGTCCTCGTCCTGCTGCTCGCCCTGTTCGCGGCGTCCCCGGCGCTCGCCGGGCCGCCGCACCGCTTCGTGGTGTTCGGCGACAGCCTGTCGGACCCCGGCAACGCCTTCATCCTGACTCGCGACCTCGAGATCCCGCCGTTCACCAGCCTGATCCCGAGCGCGCCGTACGCCCGCGGCGCCTTGCACTTCAGCAACGGCCCGACCTGGATCGAGCAGCTCTCGCTGATCGATCGCGCGCTGCCCAGCGCGGGTCCGGCGCTGCTGCTGCCCGTGGTGCTCTCGAACTACGCCGTCGGCGGCGCGCGCGCGCGCACCGTCGGCGCCTTCGACCTCCCGACGCAGGTGGGCCTCTTCGTCGGCGATTTCCACGGGCAGGCGCCGGCGAACGCGCTCTATGTTGTCTTCGTCGGGGGCAACGACGTGCGCGACGCGCTGACGGCGCTCGCGACCGATCCGACCGGCGCGACCAGCGTCGGCATCGTGAGCGACGCGCTCTCGGCGATCCGCGGGAACCTGCTCACGCTCTACGCCGCGGGCGCGCGCAAGTTCCTCGTGCCGAACCTGCCCGACGTCGGGCTGACGCCCGCGGTGCGCCTGGCCGGCCCGCAGGCGCAGGGCCTCGCGCACCTCTTCTCGACGCAGTTCAACGCCGGGCTGGAGCTGACGCTGCAGGGACTGGAGGCCGCGCTCGGCGTCTCGATCGTGCGCCTGGACGTGTTCGGCCTCGTGAACCAGGCGGTCGCCGATCCCGCTGCGTTCGGTCTGGCCGACGTCGAGGATCCGTGCATCCGCCTGAACACCGTCGTGAACGCCTTCTGCGCGAATCCGGGCAAGTTCTTCTTCTGGGACGGCATCCATCCGACCGTGGCGGTGCATCGCCTGTTCGCCCTGCGCGCGAACGACGCGTTGAAGGCGGACGCGGCGGTCGCGGCCCGCTAGCCGGGCGGGACCAGCCTCCAGGGCGCGCCGGGGCGGTCCCGGCAGGCGCCGAAGCGGAACGGCAGGGCGCTGCGCCCGGGCACGACGTAGCGCAGGTCGATGAAGCGCACGCAGCCCGTTCCGGCGTCGACGCCGTCGAAAGCGGGCAGCCGGGCGAACCAGCGGATGACCGCCATCGCGGGCGAGCCCCAGGCCTCGCGCGCGAGCGCGCCCGTCGCACCCTCGCCGAAGCGCGCGCGCGTCTGCCAGCGCGCCAAGGCGGACGGCTCGTACGCCGAGTCGAGCCGCGCGATGAAGCCGTCGCCCTCGCGGTATTCCCGCGGCGTCTTTCGCGCGAGGTTGATGTCGGCGAAGCGGTGCGTCTCCGCGTCGGAGACGAACACCGTCCAGTTGAACGGCGACACCGGGCGCGGCTGCGCGTCGACGCTCGCGCCCCGGATGCCGTGCTCGCGCGCGTAGCGCTCGCCGAACTCCAGGGCTTTTTCCTTCAGCACGTACTGGAAGCCGACGTAGCCGGCGAGGAGGGCGAGCGCCGCGGCCGCCGGCCAGCGCGAGCGGCGCCGCAGCGCGGAGGCCGCGAGGCCCGCGACGATGATGCCGGTGAACCACAGGTCGATGATGAAGGTCGTCCCGATCTGGGCGCGCCAGTTCGAGAAGGGCGCGAGGATCATCGTCCCGTAGGTCGTGATCAGATCGCCCGCGATGTGCAGGGCGAGGCTCATCGCGGTGATGCCGTAGAGCGCGCGCCAGCCGCGCGGCTCGCGCAGGATCTTCGCGAGGAGGAAGGAGTAGAGCAGCGCCCACAGCGGCAGGAGCACGAGCGAATGGGTCACGCCGCGATGGTTCTCGAGGAAGGCGACCGGGCCGAACATTCCGGCGACCACGTCGAGATCGGGCGAGGCGCACGCGAGGAACCCCGACACGATGCGCCGCTTCAGCGATCCCGGGGGTCCTTCGCGCGGCGCGGTCGCGCGCGCGAGCAGCGCGCCCGAAAGGGCGTGGGTCAGCGTATCCATCGACGCGGATTGTCACCTATCCGCGACAGATTGTTCGCCTTCGGATCAACTCCTTAGTTCTCCGCCCGAGGCGCGGTGTTGGGCGGAAGCGACAGATCGCCCCCTTTTCCGCTGCGCAAGAACCTCGAATCGGCCGCCTAAGCCGCTGATGCGCTTCGGTTCAGGGGCTGCTGGCACGGCTGTTGCGAACATGGGGTCGGAATGACTGGAGCGACCATCATGAAAGACTCGCGAAGAACCGGCGCCGGGATCCCGAAGCGGCTCGTCCGGGCAGGCCTTTGCTTCACCGCCCTTTGCGCGGCGCCCGCGCTCGCGCACGATTCCTGGGTAGAGGAGCACGTCGCCGCGGCCTACGACTACGTGCTCCTCAAGGGCCCCGCATCGGGGCGCACCGTGCTGCTCGCGGCGGCCGGCCCCGACGACACGGAGGTCGAGAAGGGCAAGGCCACCTTCGACGCCAAGTGCGCGCTGTGCCACTCGATAGGCGCAGGCGAGAAGATCGGCCCGGACCTCAAGGGCGTGACGCGGCGGCACGCCGACCAGTGGCTCACCTGGTGGCTGCTCGAGACCGACAGGATGCAGAAGACCGATGCGGACGCAAAGGCGCTGCTTGCGAAATACAAGACGCCCATGCCCAACCTCGGCCTGAAGCCCGCCGAGGCGCGCGAGCTGCTGCAGTTCCTCCACCGCGCCGACCGCAGCGGACTCGCGAAGAATTAGGCCGGGCGAACGGGCCTAGCGCAGATCTTCCGGCAGGGCGTAGTCCGGGTAGCGCTTCTTGAACTTGGCGATCTCCTCGCCGGCTTCCTCGGATTTCCCCGCGCTCATCAGCTTGCGGATGTCCTCGATCCAGGCCTGGGGCGAGCGCTCGTTGGCCTTGGCCATCTCGCCGGTCGCGGCGGCCTGAGCGACCGCCGGCGCCGGGGTCTGCGACGGCGGTGCTTCCCGCACCTGCGCCTGCACCTCCGCGCGCGCCGGAGGACTTTGAGCGGGCAGCTGCGCGGGTTTGGCGACCGCGCGCGCCGAGGGCTGGGGAGGCGACGAAGCCGCCGCTCCGAAGAAGCTGACCGGCGCGGCGGGC
>DATEGT010000123.1:0-8601 GCA_035280025.1 Burkholderiales bacterium
AAGCGGCTCACGACCTCCATGTCGTGCTCGACGAAGATCACGGTGGCGCCTTCGGCCTTCACCGCCTGCATGATCAGCTCCATGATGCCGAACTTCTCCCCGGACGAGACGCCGCTGGTCGGCTCGTCGAGCAGCAGCACCTTGGGCTTCGCCGCCATGGTGAGGGCGATGTCGAGGAGCTTGCGCATGCCGCCGGGCAGCACCTGCGCGTTCCTGTCGCGGTAGTCGGCGAGGCCGAAGCGCCCGAGGATCCGGTCGGCGGTTTCCTCGGCGGGCGCGTCGTGCCCGGGAACGTCGGGCCGGGCGAAGGAGAAGAAGCCGCCGCGGCCCGCGTTGTGCAGCATGATCCCCAGCGCCGTCAGCATGTTCTCGCGCACGGTGAGAGAGCTGTACAGCTGCGGGATCTGGAAGGAGCGGCAGATCCCCAGGCGCGAGATGTCGCGCGGCGCGAGCGCCGTGATGTCGCGCCCCTCGTAGCGGATGCTGCCCGAGTCCGGCTTGAGGTAGCCGGTGATCATGTTGATGAAGGTGGTCTTGCCGGCGCCGTTGGTGCCGATGAGGCCGACCACGGAATCCTTCTCGATGGCGGCGCTCACGCCCTCGGCGGCGGTGACCGCGCCGAAGCTCTTGTTCAGCCCCTGCGCGTGCAGGATCGCCGCCATCTCAGGCGGACCTCCGCCCGGCGAACAGCGACCAGAGGCCGTCCGGGAGGAACACGATCGCGGCGAGCAGCGCGAGCCCCATGCTCATCTGCCAGGTGTTCGGCGACAGGTCGAAGGCGATGCTGTGGATCGCGCCGAAGATGAGCGCGCCGAGGAAGGGCGCGATCACGCTTCCCGTCCCCGAGAGGATCGCGATGAAGACGAACTCGCCGGAAGTCGTCCAGTAGGCCATCTCGGGGTCGATGTGCCCGACCGTGGTCGCGGCGAGCGCCCCACCCGCCCCGGCGAGCGCCGCCGCGATCACGTAGTTGGCGTGGATCGCGCGACGCACCGACGCCCCCATGTACTCGACGCGGACCTCGTTGTCCTTGATCGCCGGCGCGAGCTGGCCGAGCGGCGTCTTGAGGAAGCGCCAGGCGAGCAAGGCCGCGGCGAGCGTCATGCTCGCGGCGGCGACGAGCACCGCGTAGCGCACCCAGGCCTCGCCCGGGCGCACGCCGAAGAGCGTCGCCTTCGCGAGGTTGAAGCCGTCGGTCGAGCCGAGCGCCTCGCTCTTCACGATCAGGCCGTAGAAGATCATCGAGAGCGCCAAGCTGAGCAGCCCGAAGAAGATGCCGCGGTACCGCGCGAGGAGGAAACCGAGCACCCAGGCGGCGAGCGCCGCGGTGACGGTCCCGGCGAGCATCTGCAGGAAAAGGTCCGACACGCCGGAGGCCCGGGAGAGGCCGCCCGCGGTGTAGGCGCCGATGCAGTAGAAGAGCGCCTGGCCGAAAGAGACGAGGCCGGCGCGTATCAGCAGGTTGAGCCCGAGCACGACCAGACCCTGCGCGCAGGCGATGGTGAGGATGAACAGCAGCCATTGCGGCAGCGCCAGGCCCCCGAGCGCGACCGCCAGGAGGATGGCGCCGAGCACGAGCGGCGTGCGGTCAGGCCTCATATCTTGCGCGGCTCGGCGAGGCCGAACAGGCCCCGCGGCCGGAACGCGAGCACCAGAGCCATCACCGAGTAGATGACGAACAGCTCGACCTGCGGCAGGTAGTGGACCGAGACCGAGCGCACCAGCCCCACGATCACCGCGCCGAGCGCGGCGCCCGGCAGGCTGCCCAGGCCTCCGATCACGACCACCGCGAAGGAGAGCACGATGACGTCCACGCCCAGCCCGGGCACCACCGACACCGTGGGCGAGGTGAAGCTGCCGCCGAGCGCGGCGAGGAAGCAGCCGAGCGTGAAGGTGACGAGGTAGAAGCGCTCGACGTTCACGCCGAGCGCGCGGCTCATTTCGGGGTCGTGGATCACGGCGGAGAGGAGCTTCCCGACCCGGGTGCCGCGCAGGATCCAGGCGAGCCCCGCACTCAGGCACAGGGCGAGGCCGACCAGAATGAGGTTGTAGGTCGGGTATTTGAGGCCGCCGACCTCGAAGCTGCCGAGCAGCGCGTACGGCTCGGCGACGAAGTAGGGGTTGACGCCCCAGACGAGCTTGATCGCGTCCTCGAGAATCAGGAAGAGCGCGTAGGTCACGAGCAGGATCACGACCTCGTCCTTGGCGTACATGAATCGCAGCAGCCCCCGCTCGATCGCCGGAGCGACGACGAGCGTCGCGAGCAGCGCGCCGCCGAGGAGCACCGCGTACGAGAGCGCCGGCGGGTAGCCCCTGGCGAGCCAGGCCCCCGTGAGCGAGGCGCCGGCGTAGGCGCCGAGCGCGTAGAAGCTGCCGTGCGTCACGTTGAGGATCTTCATGACGCCGTAGACGAGCGTCAGCCCCGCCGCGGCGATGAACAGCCACGCCGAGTAGATGATGCCGTCGACGAGTACCGGGCCTAGCTGCGACAAGGCGGGCTCGACTGTAATGCGCCGGATAAGAAAACGGCCGCTCGCGTTCGGCGGCCGCTTTCGGATCGCTTACGCTTCTACTTCTTGAAGCCGCCCTTGATCCAGTCGGCGCTCTTCACGCCTTCGGGTGGATTGACCGCCTCGGCGGGATAGCGCTTCACGCTGACCATGGTGAGCTTGCCGCCGACGTTCCTGGTCATGCCGTACGCCGTCTCCATGATCGCCTGGTGGCCCTTGCCGATCGCCATGCGCACGTGTCCGCCGGGGCCGTCGAAGGCGAGGTGCTCGAGCGCGGCGCCGACCTGCTCGTTCGTCGGGCGCCTGCCGCCGTTGGCCGCCATCGCCTTCTCCCAGGCGGCCTTCACGCCGAGGATCGCCTGCGCCATCTGGTAGGACGCGTAGTTCGGCGGCGCGTTGAACCTCGCCTCGAAGCCCTTCGCGAACCAGCGGTTGTAGGCGTTGTCCGGCGCGTACGGGCCGAAGGGGCCGCGCGCGCCGAGCACGGTGCCGTCCGGGATCTGCGCGGCGAGCTTGTGCATCGCGGTCTCGCCTGTGGTGAGGATCACGGTGCGCTTGTCGAACAGGCCGCGCGGCGACGCCTGCAGGATGAACGCCTCGAGGTCGCCGTCCCAGAAGCTCGAATGGACCACCTCGGCGCCGGTGCCGAGCAGCGAGGAGATCTCCGCGTTGTACTGTCCCGCGAAGAGCTTGGGCATCTGCGAGGTCTTCACCTCGACGCCGGGATCGATCTGCTTCATCGACGCCTCGAAATCGCTCCAGGAATCCTGGCCCCAGGCGTAGTTCTGGTTCACGCCGGCGATCGACTTGACCTTGCCCCGGGTGTCCCTCACGAAGAACGCGGCCCCGACCGAGTCCATGGTCGCGGTGGGCGAGGTCCGGAACACGTACTTGTACGACGCGTCCTCGAAGATCCGCGGCGTGCCGCAGTCGAAGAAATTGGTGAACTTCTTAAGCTCCTCGGCGACCGGCGCGATCGCGAGGCAGCTGCCGCTGGAGATGTAGCCGATCACCAGGTCCACGTTGCTGCGCTGGACCAGGTTGCGGTACTCGGTGACCACCGAGGTCGTCGGGCCCGCCTCGTCGATCTGGACCATCTCGATCTTCGACCCGCCGAAGCCGACCTTGCCGTACGGCGCCGGGCCCTTGCCGGCGTTCAGCTCGTCGACGACGAAGTCGGCGGAGTTCTTCGCGGGCACGCCGAACGGCGATGCCGCGGGACCGGAGAGGAACATCACGAAGCCGACCTTCACCGGCTGCTGGGCGGGCGCCCCCAGCGGCGCGAGAGCGGCGGCGATTGCTCCTGCGACAGCGACCTTCTTGAGACCCTCCATTGGATTCTCCTCGGTGGTTTGCGCGTGTCCTGCAGCGCCGCCCGTTCGCGGAAGGCAGCGTCGGTTTTGCGGGCCATATTGCAGCAGGACCCCGCGGACGGTCAAGCCGCGCTCCGTCAGGGCGCGCGCAGCGACTCGATCAAGGCCTCCAGATTCTGCGGCTTCACCCGGATGAGGCCGCTGCGCGGGCTGTCGATCTCCGCGATGAGGAAGAACGAGATCGCCACGACCAGCGGCAGCACCAGCAGCAGCACGGCTTCCTTCCGGAAATCGTGCGCGCGGTAGCCGGCCAGCAGGTTGCAGCAGGCCGCGATCGCCGCCATCAGGATCCACGCCGCGTGCGGAATCCGGTTCCACCACGCGGCCTGCGTGTAACTCTGCGAGTTCAGCACGTCGTTCATCCCGGAAACGACCAGGGCCATCACGGGGTTGGGGTCCGCCCGGGCGGGGGCCAGGATCGCGGACCACAACTCGGTCTGCAGCCTGGCGGTGCGGGCGTCGATCTCCCTGATCTCCTCCTCGCCGCGGGTCGTGTAGTACAGGATGCGCTGTTCCGCGTAGCTTTTCAGCAGCTCGCGCGCCTTCGCCGCTTTCGCGGCGGGCAGCAGGTCGACCCGCACGTATTCGGTGCCGATCGCGTTGGCTTCGGCTTCCTCGAGGTTCTTGCGCTGGTCGTAGCGGCCCGTGGCCATCGAGAAGCTGAACCCGATGATGAGCCCGAGCAGTGTCAGCGTGGCGGCGAGGATGAGGCCGAAGTCGTCGCGTACGCCCTCGTGCTCGACCAGGCGCTTCCGGGAAAGCGCGGCTCCGAGCCAGGCCGAGAGCCACAGCCCCAGGAAGGAGATCACGAAAACCAGCAGCGGGAAGTCGACTATCCTTGCCATTGCTCTCTCCACCATTCTCAAGCCCCCGGCAGTTTATAGTCCTTGAAGTCCTGCCGCAGCTTGGTCTTGAGGAGCTTGCCGGTCGCCGTGTGCGGCAGCTGCTCGACGAAGGCCACGTCGTCGGGCATCCACCACTTCGCCACCTTGCCCTGGTAGAACGCGATTAGTTCCTCGCGCGTCACTTCCGCCCCGGGTTTCCTCACCGCAACGATCAGCGGGCGCTCGTCCCACTTGGGGTGGCGAACGCCGATCACCGCGGCCTCGGCGATCGCCGGATGCGCCACTGCGATGTTCTCCAGATCGATCGAGCTGATCCACTCGCCGCCGGACTTGATCACGTCTTTGGAGCGGTCGGTGATCTGCATGAAGCCGTCGGGATCGATGGTGGCGACGTCGCCCGTCGGGAACCAGCCCGAGCGGAGCGGATCGCCGCCCTCGCCCTTGAAATACTCGCGCAGGATGGTCGGCCCGCGCACGAGCAGATCGCCGAAAGCCTTGCCGTCGCGCGGCAGCTCCCTGCCCTCGCCGTCGACGATCTTCATCTGCACGCCGAACACCGTGCGCCCTTGCTTGCACTCGAGCGCGTGCCGCTTCTCGCGCGGCAGGCCCGCGTGCTTCGCCTTGAGCGTGGCCATGCTGCCGAGCGGGCTCATCTCGGTCATGCCCCAGGCGTGCCGGCACTCCACGCCGTAGTCGTCGCGGAAGGTGTCGATCATCGCCGGCGGGCAGGCCGAGCCGCCGACGATCGCCATCTTCAGCGTGCTGAACTTGAGCCCGTTCTGCTTCATGTAAGCGAGGAGCCCGAGCCATACCGTCGGCACCCCCGCGGTCTGCGTCACCTTCTCCGACTCGAACAGCTCGTACAGGCTCTTGCCGTCGAGCGCGGCGCCGGGAAAGACCAGCTTCGCCCCGTTCATGGTCGCGAAATACGGTATGCCCCAGGCGTTCACGTGGAACATCGGCACGACCGGCAGGATCACCGAGCGCGCCGAGCAGTCGAAGATGTCCGGAAGCGACGCCGCGTAGGCGTGCAGCACGTGCGAGCGGTTCGAGTACAGCACGCCCTTGGGATTCCCCGTGGTCCCCGAGGTGTAGCACAGGCCCGCTGCGGTCCACTCGTCGAAGACCGGCCACTCGTATTTCCCGTCCTCGCGCTCGAGCAGCTCTTCGTAGCACAGGAGATCCGGGATCTGCGCCTGCGGCATGTGACCGCGGTCGCACATCGCCACCCAGCCCTTCACTGCCTTGCACGCGGGCGCGAGCTTCTCGACGAGCGGAGCGAACGTCAGGTCGAAGAAGACGTACCGGTCTTCCGCGTGATTGACGATGAACTGGAGCTGGTCGGGAAACAGGCGCGGGTTGACGGTGTGCATCACCGCGCCCATCCCGGAGACGCCGTAGTAGATCTCGAAGTGGCGGTAGCCGTTCCACGCCAGCGTGCCGACGCGGTCGCCTTCCTTCACTCCGACGCGCTTCAGCGCCTGCGCGAGGCGCTTCGCACGCGAGTGCGCCTGCGTGTAGTTCGTGCGGTGGATCGGCCCCTCGACGCTGCGCGAGACGATCTCGACGTCGCCGTGGTTCCGATCGGCGTGCGCGATCAGCGACGACACGAGCAGCGGCATGTCCATCATTTGTCCGCGCATGCTTCCCTCCTCCGGGCGCCTTGCGTCTCCAAAAATTAACCTGCGCGAAAATCCGTGTCAATCTACAATCGGGTTGGAGTCACCCGATCATGAGCGTCAGGAAGCTTCTCGATCTCGGCGGAAAAATCGCGCTCGTCACGGGCGGATCGCGGGGCCTCGGGCTGCAGATCGCCGAGGCCCTGGGCGAGATGGGCGCGAAGCTCGCGCTCACCGCGAGGAAGGCCGACGAGCTCGACGAGGCGCGCGAGCATCTTTCGCGGCAGAGCATCGACGCGATCGGCCTGCCCTGCGATTTGTCGCAGCCCGAGGCGGTCGCTCCCATGGTCGCGAGGGTGCTCGAGCGCTACGGCAGGATCGACATCCTCGTAAACAATGCCGGCGCCACCTGGGGCGCCCCGGCGGAGGAGCTTCCGCTGGAAGCCTGGCAGAAGCTCGTGAACCTCAACCTCACCGGCACCTTTCTCGCGACGCAGGCGGTCGGCAGGCGCTCGATGATCCCCAACCGCTACGGGAGAATCGTCAACGTCGCCTCGATCGCCGGGCTGCGCGGCAATCCGGTGGGCATGCTGAAGACGCTCGCGTACAACACGACCAAGGGCGGAGTGGTGAACTTCACGCGCGCGCTCGCCGCCGAATGGGGCGAGCACGGCATCACGGTGAACGCGATCGCGCCGGGGTTCTTCCCCTCGAAGATGACGCGCGGGGCGCTCGAGAAGATCCGCGACAAGCTGATCGCGAGCGTGCCGCTGCACCGGCTCGGCGACGAGGAGGATCTCAAGGGCGTCGTCGCGCTGCTCGCCTCGGACGCCGCGCGCCACATCACCGGCCAGATCATCGCCGTCGACGGAGGCGCCAGTGTCTCCTGAAGGCGGCGTGTCGAACTTCTTCGGGATCAAGATTCCGTTCACCGAGCACCTCGGCGTGCAGCTCGTCGAGATGACCCAGGAGCACGCGGTGGTGTCGCTGACGAAGCGCCCGGAGCTGCTGAACAGCTGGGGCGCGACCCACGGCGGCGTCATCATGACCATGCTCGATCTCGTCATGAGCTGGGCGGTGCGCGGCCACTACGGCGTCATGGGCGGCGTGCTGACCGTCGACATGTCCGTCGGCTTCATGAAGGGCAGCTTCGGCGACAAGGTGATCGCCGAGGGCAAGGTCCTGCACGGCGGGAAGTCGACCGCCTTCTGCGAGGCCGAGGCGCGCGACGATCAGGGCGCGCTGCTCGCCAAGGCGATCGGCACCTTCAAGCTGCTCGCGGACCGGGACAGGAAGAACGGCCAGGCCTCGCCCCGGCCGGACGACTAGGCCGCTCCCGCCCCCGGGCGCGGCGTCAGCAGCGCCAGGACGACCGCGACGGCGATCAGCGCCGTGACGTCGCCCCAGAGATGCCCGCGGTGCTGGCTCATCGCGAGCGACTGCGCTCCCATGATCACGCCGTGCACCACGCTCGACCACACCGTGAACCAGATCAGGCTGCGGTGCGCGAGCGGATCGCGCGAGGCGAGGACGAGGAACACGCCCAGCGTCGCGTAGATCCCGATGATCATCTGCAGAGACTCCGTCTGTCCCCAGGACCATCCGGACGGCCAGACGATCGAGAGCGGATAGATCCCGAAGATGAAGATCAGTCCTACCAGGAGCAATGCGATTCGGAGGTACTTGATGCGGTCGGCGTCGGTCATGATGCTCTCCCTTTTTGAGTTGTGACGCTACGGACTGCGGTGATTCGCGCTCTCTTCCGCGAAGGACTCTCGTTCGCCTCCGTAGGCGAAGGTGCTGTGCGCCCACATCGCCGCGAGGACGGCGAGGGCGAGCCAGAATAGCACGATGAACGCGGCGCCGGCGCGCCCCGTCCACGTGGCCCCGAGCTGTAGCCCGGCCGCCCGCCCCCGGCACTCCGCCATCACGTCGTCCGGGATCATTTTCACCGCGAGCGCGATCGCGAAGGGCAGGAGGATGATCTCGTCGACGAAGCCCAGCACCGGGATGAAGTCCGGGATCAGGTCGATCGGGGAGAGCGCGTAGGCGACGATCGCGGCGAGGAAGAGCTTCGCGTACCACGGCGTGCGCGGATGCCTCGCGGCGAGGTAGAGCGCCAGGACCTCGGCCTTGAGCCGGCGCGCCCGCTCCTTGAGCTCGGCGATCACCGCTGCTCGATCTTCGGCGCGAGCATCATCTCGCCGCCGCCGAGGATCAGGCGGTTCCACGTCGGCGTCACCACGATCTCGTT
>DATEGT010000124.1:0-16560 GCA_035280025.1 Burkholderiales bacterium
GCGGGCTACGTCGGCGAGGACGTCGAGAACATCATCCAGAAGCTGCTGCAGAACTGCGACTACGACGTCGACAAGGCGAAGCGCGGCATCGTCTACATCGACGAGATCGACAAGATCTCGCGCAAGTCGGACAACCCCTCGATCACCCGCGACGTCTCGGGCGAGGGGGTGCAGCAGGCCCTGCTGAAGCTGATCGAAGGCACCATCGCATCGGTGCCCCCGCAGGGCGGGCGCAAGCACCCGAACCAGGACTTCGTCCAGGTGGATACCACGAACATCCTCTTCATCTGCGGAGGCGCGTTCGACGGCCTGGAGAAGATCATCCGCAGCCGCTCCGAGAAGAGCGGCATCGGGTTTGCCGCCGACGTGAGGAGCCTGAAGAACGCGAAGGACATCAGCGAAGTGCTCAAGACGGTCGAGCCGGAAGACCTCATCAAGTACGGGCTCATTCCGGAGTTCGTCGGCCGGCTCCCGGTGGTGGCGACCCTGGAGGAACTCGACGAGCAGGCGCTGATCCAAATCCTTACCGAGCCGAAGAACGCGCTCATCAAGCAGTACCAGAAGCTCTTCGGCATGGAAGGCGTGGATCTGGAAGTGCGGCCGCAGGCCCTGCACGCGATCGCGAAGAAGGCGCTGGCGCGCAAGACCGGGGCGCGCGGGTTGCGCTCCATCCTGGAGCAGGTATTGCTGGACATCATGTTCGACCTGCCCGCGATGGAGAACGTCAGCAAGGTGGTGGTGGACGAGAACACCATCGTGGGAGAAGGCAAGCCTCTTCTCATCTACGCCGAGCCGCCTAAGGTGGCGGGCACCGCTTGAGCGACGGCTGCAGCCGTCGACCGGGGCGCGGCTTGAACCGGGGCGCTCCGCCCCAATGTAGCCCCTGACTCCCCTGTAGAGAAAGCCCATGGCCAACGAAAGCGTATCGGCACCCAACCAGTATCCGCTGCTCCCACTGCGCGACGTGGTCGTGTTCCCGCACATGGTCATCCCGCTGTTCGTGGGGCGGCCGAAGTCGATCAAGGCCATGGAGATGGCGATGGAGGCGGGCAAGAGCATCCTCCTGGTCGCGCAGAAATCCGCCGCGAAGGACGAGCCCTCGGCCGAGGACCTGTACAAGATCGGCTGCATCTCGAACATACTCCAGATGCTCAAGCTCCCGGACGGCACCGTAAAGGTGCTCGTCGAAGGCAGCCAGCGCGCTCGTATCCAGGGCGTGGAGGACCTGCACAGCCACTACGTCGCCGAGGCGGTGGCAGTCCCGGCCGATGCGGGCGAGGTCACCGAGATCGAGGCGATGCGCCGGGCGCTGATCGCCCAGTTCGATCAGTACGTCAAGCTCAACAAGAAGATTCCGCCGGAGATCCTCACTTCGCTCGCCGGCATCGAGGAAGCGGGGCGCCTTGCCGACACCATCGCGGCGCACCTGCCGCTCAAGCTCGAGCAGAAGCAGCAGGTCCTCGAGATGTTCGAGGTCAAGGCGCGCCTGGAGCACCTGCTTTCCCAGCTCGAGGCCGAGATAGACATTCTCCAGGTCGAGAAGCGCATCCGCGGCCGCGTGAAGCGGCAGATGGAGAAGAGCCAGCGCGAGTACTACCTCAACGAGCAGGTCAAGGCGATCCAGAAGGAGCTCGGCGAGGGCGAAGACGGCGCGGATTTCGAAGAGATGGAGAAGCGGGTCAAGGCCGCGCGCATGCCCAAGGAAGCGCGCAAGAAGGCCGACACCGAGATGAAGAAGCTGCGGCTCATGTCGCCCATGTCCGCCGAGGCGACGGTGGTGCGGAACTACATCGAGACGCTGGTCAACCTTCCGTGGAAGAAGCGCAGCAAGATCTCGCGCGACATCGCCGCGGCGGAGAAGATCCTCGACACCGACCACTACGGCCTGGAGAAGGTGAAGGAGCGCATCGTCGAGTACCTCGCGGTGCAGAGCCGCGTCGACAAGGTCAAGGCGCCGATCCTGTGCCTCGTCGGCGCGCCCGGCGTGGGCAAGACCTCGCTCGGCCAGTCGATCGCCAGGGCCACCAACAGGAAGTTCGTGCGCATGTCGCTCGGCGGCGTCCGCGACGAGGCGGAGATCCGCGGGCACCGGCGCACCTACATCGGCTCGATGCCCGGCAAGATCCTGCAGAACATGAGCAAGGTGGGCGTGCGCAACCCGCTGTTCCTGCTCGATGAAGTCGACAAGATGGGAATGGATTTCCGCGGCGATCCCTCGTCCGCGCTGCTCGAGGTGCTCGATCCTGAGCAGAACCACACGTTCACCGACCACTACGTCGAGGTCGAGTACGACCTGTCGGAAGTGATGTTCGTCGCGACGGCCAACACCTTGAACATCCCGCCGGCGCTGCTCGACCGCATGGAAGTGATCCGCATCTCCGGCTACACCGAGGACGAGAAGGTCAACATCGCTTCGCGCTACCTGCTCCCCAAGCAGCTCAAGAACAACGGGCTCAAGAAGGAGGAGGTGTCGGTGTCGGAGTCGGCGATCCGCGACATCATCCGCTATTACACGCGCGAGGCCGGAGTTCGGGGGCTGGAGCGGGAGATCTCCAAGATCTGCCGCAAGGTGGTGAAGCAGCTCGTGAGCAAGGACAAGGAGAAGAAGGTCCTCGTCACGCCCAAGAACCTCGACAAATACCTGGGCGTGCGCCGGTTCACCTACGGCATCGCCGAAAAGAAGAACCAGGTCGGGCAGGTCACCGGCCTCGCGTGGACCGAAGTCGGGGGAGAGCTGCTGACGATCGAGGCGGTGACCATGCCGGGCAAGGGCAAGACCATCACCACGGGGAAGCTCGGCGAGGTCATGCAGGAATCGATCCAGGCCGCGCTGTCGGTAGTGCGCAACCGCTCGTCCAAGCTCGGAGTCTCCGAGGACTTCTACCAGAAGAACGACATACACGTGCACCTTCCCGAGGGCGCGACGCCCAAGGACGGTCCCAGCGCCGGAATCGGGATCTGCACCGCGATGGTGTCCGTGCTCACCGGAATCCCGGTGAGGGCCGACCTTGCGATGACCGGCGAGATCACTCTGCGCGGGGAGGTTCTGGTCATCGGCGGTCTGAAGGAAAAGCTGCTCGCGGCGCACCGCGGCGGCGTCAAGACCGTTCTCATTCCGGACGAGAACGTGAAGGATCTGGCAGAAATCCCCGACAACATCAAGAATCGACTGGAGATTGTGCCGGTGAAGTGGATCGACCAGGTGCTCGAGCTCGCGCTCGAGCGCCAGCCGGAGCCGCGCAAGCCGTCTTCGGACGCACCGCCGATTCCGCCGGCGGCGGACGACAAGACGTCCTCATCGGTGGTGACTCACTAGGTCCTGCTGCGGCGCGGAGCGCCGCGCCGCAAAAAAGATCCCGCATCGAGCGTGTCGCCGGAAAAAACTGGCGCGCGTTTTGCCGCCGAAAAAAGTTTTCTTCCGGCGAGCGCGGACGCTTGACACGGCGCTTTTGCAATTGCTATATATGGCAGCACGGAGTGGGCGCTGCTTTCAGCGCGCTCGAAGAGTCGACCCCGCGGAATAAGCAAAGCCCGGTTCGTTTGCATGCGCCGTCTCCGGCAAGGACGCGGCGCCGGCGGAACGGTCTTTGCTGAGTCCACGGTCAGAACCAGCTGGGAGGAGCCGTGAACGTCAGGAACCGGGAACGCCATCAACCGAACTCCAAGGGGACCTCATGAACAAGCTGGAAATCATCGATCACATCGCCAAGTCCGCCGACATTTCCAAGGCAGCCGCAGGACGCTCGCTCGACGCGACCGTTACCGCGATCAAGACGGCGATGAAAAAGGGCGGCATGGTGACCCTGGTCGGGTTCGGCACGTTCTACGTGGGCCGTCGCGCGGCGCGCACGGGGCGCAACCCGCAAACGGGCGTGGAAATCAGCATCAAGGCGGCGCGCGTCCCGAAGTTTCGTCCTGGAAAAGCCCTCAAGGATGCAGTAAACTAGCGGCCCTTCCGGAGCCGGGCCGCGGGAAGCCGGCCGCGCGGTTTCCGAGGGGGGCGCTTAGCTCAGTTGGTAGAGCGTCGCCCTTACAAGGCGAATGTCGGCGGTTCGAGCCCGTCAGCGCCCACCATTGAAACTTTAGGAGCGGTAGTTCAGTTGGTTAGAATACCGGCCTGTCACGCCGGGGGTCGCGGGTTCGAGTCCCGTCCGCTCCGCCAACCATGTTCGATTTCGTAAGCAAGCACAAGCGCCTTCTCCAGCTCATCCTCGGCCTGATGATCGTGCCGCCGTTCGCGTTCTGGGGAATCCAGTGGACGCAGCGCATCGGGGGCGCGGGCGACGTCGCCGAAGTCGGCGGGCAGAAGATCTCCGAGCAGGAGTTCACCGAGGCGCTGCAGCAGCAGCAGGACCGGCTGCGCGGCATGAAGCTCGATCCGGCGATGTTCGATTCGCCCGCGATGCGCCGGCAGGTGCTCGACGGAATCATCTCGCAGCGGCTGCTGATGCAGCACGCAGCGCGCAGCCACCTGACCGTTTCCGACGAGACCCTGGTCGAGACCACGATGTCGATCCCGGCATTCCAGGTGGACGGGAAGTTCTCCAGGGAGCGCTACGACATCGCGCTGCAGAACGAAAGGATGAGCCCGGAGCAGTTCGACGCGGAGCTGCGGCGCGACCTGGTGGTGCAGCAGCTCTCCGGCGCCATCGCGGACTCGGGATTCGCGTCCAAGTCGGCGGCGGATCAGTTCGCGCGCCTGCGGGCGCAGCAGCGGGAGATCTCGGAGCAGCGCATAGCGGCGGACGTCAAGGGGGTGCAGATCGCGCCGGACGCGATCCGGGCGTTCTACGACGGCAATCCAGGAAACTTCCGCCTGCCCGAGGAGGCGGAGGTCGAATACATAGTGCTGAGCGCGGACTCCCTGCTGGCGTCCGAGCAGATCGAGCCGGGCGAAGCCCGGAAGTACTACGAGGCGAATCTCTCGAAGTACGGCGAGCCGGAGCAGCGGCGCGCGAGCCACATCCTGATTTCGGTGAAATCGGGCGCGAGCGACGAGGACAAGCGCAAGGCGCGCGAGCGCGCGCAGAAGGTCCTGGCCGAATTGCGCGCGTCGCCCGGCAGGTTCGCCGAGCTCGCGAGGAAGGAATCCGGCGACCCGGGCTCGGCCGCGCAGGGAGGGGACCTGGGCTATTTCTCCAGAGGGATGATGGTGCGGCCGTTCGAGGAAGCCGCCTTTCACCTGAAGCCCGGCCAGATCAGCGATCTGGTCGAATCCGATTTCGGCTTCCACATCATCAAGGTGACCGGCATCAAGCCCGGCAAGATGAAGAGCTTCGAGCAGGTCCGTCCCGAGATCGAGCTGCTGCTGAAGAAGCAGCAGGCCGGAAGGCATTTCGCTGAGGCCGCAGAGACGTTCAGCAACCTGGTCTACGAACAGGCGGATTCGCTCAAGCCCGCCGCGGACAAGTTTCATCTCGCCATCCAGAAGGCCCAAGGAATCACCCGCCGGGCGGCGAGCGTCGCGGTGCTCAACAACCCGAGGCTGCTCGCGGCGATCTTCTCCGAAGACGCCGTCAAGAACCGGCGCAACACCGAGGCGGTGGAAACCAGCCCCGGCACGCTGGTGTCGGCGCGCGTTCTCGGGCACAAGGCCGCGAGCCTGCGTCCGTTCGAAGAAGTGAAGGACGGCATTGCGAAGGATCTCGCGCGCCAGGAAGCCCTCGCCGCGGCGAGGAAGCAGGGGGCGGCCTTGCTCGCGGATCTGCGCAAGGGATCCTCGAAGGCAAGCTTCGGCGCGGGCAAGCTCGTCAGCCGCGAGGACCCGAAGGGCCTGGCACCGGCGGCGCTGTCGCAGGTGTTCGGCGCCGACGTCAGCAAGCTGCCGGCCTACGTCGGGGTGGAGTCGAGCGAAGGCTACGCGCTCTACCGCATTTCGAGGGTCGTCGACGTGCAGCCGGACGAAAACCGCGAGCGCAGCATCCAGAGCGAGCTCGGGCGGATGAGCGGCGCGCTCGAGTTCCAGTCGTTCCTGGACGGCCTGCGCGCCGACGCGAGCATCGACATCAACAAGGAAGCGCTGGAGAAGAAATCCCAGTAGCCGGGCTAGCCGGCCGCGGGCCCCGCGTCCGCGGCGACTCCGCCCACCACGGTGCTGAAGCCCGAGTCGGCGTGAACGACCTCCCCGGTCACGGAGGAGGCGAGATCGGAAAGGAGGAAGGCCGCGACGTTGCCGACTTCCTCGGTGGTGACGTTGCGGCGCAGGGGCGCGTTCTCCTCGACGTGTTTCAGGATCTTCCCGAAACCGGAAATTCCGCTGGCGGCGAGCGTCTTGATCGGGCCCGCGGAGATCGCGTTCACCCGGATTCCCCTCGGACCGAGGCTCGTCGCTAGATAGCGCACGCCCGCCTCGAGGCTCGCTTTCGCGAGGCCCATGGTGTTGTAGTTCGGGACGACGCGCTCGGCGCCCAGGTAGCTCAGCGTGAGGAGCGCCGCCTTCCGGCCCTGCATCATGGGCAGCGCCGCCTTGGCGAGCGCCGCAAAGCTGTAGGCGCTGACGTCGTGCGCCACGCGGAACCCCTCGCGCGACAGGCCTTCGAGGAAATCGCCGGCGATCGCCTCGCGGGGCGCAAAAGCGATGGCGTGCACCAGTCCCTCGAGGCCATCCCAGGTCTTCGCGAGCTCGGAGAACAGGCAGGCGATCCCGGCGTCGTCGGCGACGTCGCAGGGAAACGCGAGCTCGCTGCCGAACTCCGCGGCCATCTCGCCCACGCGGTCCTTGAAGCGATCGTTCTGGTAGGTGAACGCGAGCTCGGCGCCCTCGCGCCGCGCCGCCTTCGCGATGCCGTAGGCGATCGACCGGTTCGACAGCAGGCCGGTGACGAGGACGCGTTTTCCGGCGAGGAATCCCATGCGATCGTCCTTGAAAGGTGCGGGCGATTATAGGCTACACTTGGCCGCCATGCGCGGCGCTATGGTTTCGGCGATCCTGTTCGCCTGCGGTCTCGCCGGCTGCAGCCGCGCCTGGAACGATCCGTACCCGGCCGAGGATCGCGGCAAGAACATCTACTACTCCTTCTTCGTCGAGCGGCCGAGGCACTTCGACCCGGCGCAATCCTATACGTCGGATGAATACGACGTCATCCAGCAGATCTACGAGCCCCCGCTGCAGTATCACTACCTGAAGCGACCCTACGAGCTGATTCCCTCGACGGCGACGGAAGTCCCCCATCCGAAGTACTACGACGCGGCAGGCCGCCTGCTCCCCGCGGACGCCGACGCCGCCCGCGTCGCCTACAGCGAGTACGAGATCCGCATCCGCGAGGGCATCCGCTACCAGCCGCACCCGGCGTTCGCCAAGGACGGCAAGGGGGAGCCGCTGTACCTCTCGCTTCCGGAAAGGGAGATTCGCTCGAAGTACAAGCTCTCGGATTTTCCTGAGACCGGAACGCGCGAGCTCGTCGCGGACGACTACGTCTACGAGATCAAGCGGCTCGCCCACCCGCAGCTGGTCTCGCCCATATACGGGCACATGACCGATTACATCGTCGGCCTCAAGGAACTGGGCGATCGCCTGAAGCGCGATAACGACGCGCGCGTCGCGGAGTACCAGAACCGGTACGGGGTCGCGGATCCCGGTCGCCCGTGGATCGACCTGCGGGCGTACGAGCTCGCCGGCGTGAAGACGCTGGACCGCTACACCTACCGCGTTCGACTCAAGGGCAAGTATCCCCAGTTCGTGTACTGGCTCGCCATGCCGTTCTTCGCGCCGGTCCCCTGGGAGGCGGACCGCTTCTATTCACAGCGGGGCATGAACGACGGGCGCAATCTCACGCTCGATTCCTATCCGGTCGGGACGGGCGCCTACATGCTCGCCCAGTACGATCCCAACTTTCGCATGGTTCTCGATGCGAACCCGAATTTCAGAGGCGAACCCTATCCGTCGGAAGGAGCCCCGGGCGACGCCGCGGCCGGATTTCTCTCCGACGCCGGGAGGCGCGTGCCTTTCACCGACCGGATCGTCTTTACGCGGGAAAAGGAGAGCATTCCGCTGTGGAACAAGTTCCTGCAGGGCTACTACGACAGCGCGGGCATCGCCTCGGACAACTTCGACCAGGCCGTGCGTGTCGGCGTCGGCGGCGACGCCGTGGTCACGCCCGAAATGCAGAAGCGCGGAATACGCCTGGTCACCGCCGTCGAGCCGACCACGTTCTACCTCGCGTTCAACTTCAATGACGCGGTGGTGGGCGGCAAAGGGGACGAGCGGGCCCGGGCGCGTGCGCGCAAGCTCCGGCAGGCCGTATCGATCGCGATCGACTGGGAGGAGTTCATCTCGATCTTCGCAAACGGTCGCGGCGTCCCCGGAATGGGGCCTTTGCCTCCCGGGATCTTCGGATACCGCGAGGACGGCGGCTACAACCCCGTCGTCTACGACTGGGTCGGCGGGAGGCCCGTTCGCAAGCCCATCGCGGCCGCGCGAAAGCTCCTTGCCGAGGCCGGATACCCGGACGGCCGGGACGAGAAGACGGGACAGCCCCTCGTGCTCTATCTGGACACCACCGACCGCGGACCCGACGACGCGGCGCGCCTCGCCTGGTACCGCAGGCAGTTCTCCAAGATCGACGTGCAGCTGGAAATCCGCACCACCGACTGGAACCGGTTCCAGGAGAAGATCCGCCTGGGCAACACGCAGATGTTCTTCCTCGGCTGGCACGCCGACTATCCCGATCCCGAGAATTTCATGTTCCTTCTCTACGGGCCCAACGGCACGCAGGACGGCGAGAACAAGGCGCGCTACGCGAATCCGGACTTCGACCGGCTGTTCGACCAGATGAAGAACATGGAAAACGGTCCCCGGCGGCAGGCGATCATCGACCAGATGGTGAAGATCACGCGGGAGGACGCGCCCTGGGTCTGGGGCTTCCACCCGAAGACCTACGGGCTGGCGCACGCCTGGGTGCGGCCCGGAAAGCCGAACGTGATCACGCGCAACACGATGAAGTACGTGCGCGTCGACCCGGAACTGCGCGAGCGCAGGCGCGAGGAATGGAACCATCCGGTGGTGTGGCCGCTGGGATTGATCCTGGCGGCGTTGCTGCTGGCGAGCGCGCCGGCGTACATCAGCTACCGCAGGCGCGAGCGCATGGCCGCGAAGCCCGCCGGGGCGGCCGCGTGATCGCCTATATCTTCCGCAGGATGCTCTACGTCGTTCCGATCCTGATCGGCGTGAACCTCTTCACCTTCGGCCTTTTCTTCGCCGTCAACACGCCCGACGACATGGCGACGCTCCAGCTCGGCGTGCGCCGCGTCACCCAGGAGGCGAGAGACAGGTGGAAGGCCGAGCACGGCTACGACAAGCCGATGCTCTACAACGGCCGGGCGGAAGGCCTGTCGCGGCTCACCGACACGATCTTCTACGAGAAATCGGTGCGGCTCTTCGTCTTCGACTTCGGCAACGCCGACGACGGCCGCTCGATCCGCAACGCGATCCTCACGCGCATGTGGCCCAGCCTCGCCGTGCAATTTCCCGTGTTCCTGGTCGGGCTCGCCGTCTACGTCAGCTTCGCCCTCTTCATGGCGTTTTTCCGCGCGACCTACATCGATTTCTGGGGCGTGATCCTGTGCGTGGCCATGATGTCGATCTCGACTCTGTTCTACATCATCGGCGGGCAGTACCTGTTCTCGAAAGTGTGGAACCTCGTGCCCATCTCGGGCTACTCGGCGGGACCCGACGCGTTCAAATTCCTGGTGCTGCCCGTGGTGATCGGAGCGATGGCGGGCATCGGCTCCGGCGCGCGGTGGTACCGCACCATCTTTCTCGAGGAGATGGGCAAGGACTACGTGCGGACGGCGCGCGCGAAGGGGCTCGCCGAGACGACCGTGATGTTCGCTCACGTGCTGAAGAACGGCATGATCCCGATTCTCACCGGCGCAGTCGTGGTCATTCCCACGCTCTTCATGGGCGCCTTGATCATGGAGTCCTTCTTCGGCATCCCGGGGCTGGGGAGCTACACCATAGACGCGATCCAGGCGCAGGACTTCTCGATCGTGCGCTCGATGGTTTTCCTCGGCTCCGTGCTCTACATTCTCGGCCTCCTGCTCACCGACATTTCCTATACCCTGGCCGATCCCAGGGTGCGGCTCGAATGAAGCCCGTTCCGCTCGCGACCGACGTCCTCGTGTGGCTGCTGGCCGCGGCGGTCGCCGCCTACTTCCTCTACGTCGGCGGTCAGCCCCACTTGCGTGTGCCCTGGCGCCGAGTCACGCAGAGCGCCCCGGGGATGTCCGCGCTGGTGGTGCTCGCCGTGTTCGTGGCCATCGGGCTGCTCGATTCGCTCCACTATCGGCCGGCCCTGGAGAGCAGGCCCGGGCAGGGGCCGGCGTACTCGACCGAAGTGCTGTCGGTCTTCGACCGCATCGCCGAGCCGCTGCGCATGCACCGGGAAAAAACGTACTCGGCGCCTTTCGCCACCCGCGCGCTTTCGCGGGAGACGCTCGAGCTGCAGGGCCCGGACGGCGGCCTGCGCCAGGTCCGGGAATTCCCAAGGCTGGCGTTCGGCGGCGCCCATCTCAAGGACGAGGCCGAGCGCGGACGCGACATCCTCCTGGGGACCCTGAAAGGGCTGGGACTCGCGTTCGTCGTCTGGGGCGCGCTCGCGGCCGCGGCCCGGCGAATCTCGAAGCGCGCGACCCGGGTGCCTTGGCGCGCAATCCTGATCGCGGCCGGGATCGTGCTCGCGCTGGCGGGACCGGCGGTGAGCCTGAGCGCCGGCTACCACATCCTCGGGACGGACAAGGTCGGGCGCGACGTCTTCTACATGGCGCTGAAGAGCATCCGCACCGGCCTCGTCATCGGCACGATCACCACCCTGGTCGTGCTGCCCCTCGCGGTTGCCCTCGGGATCATGGCGGGTTACTTCCGCGGGCTGGTGGACGACGTGATCCAGTACCTGTATACGACTCTCAATTCGATTCCGGCGGTGCTGTTGATCGCCGCCTTCGTGCTCATGGGGCAGGTCCTGATGGACCTTCACCCCGACCTGACGCCCACCGTCGCCCAGCGGGCCGACCTGCGCCTCCTGGTCCTGTGCGCGGTGCTCGGCTTTACCGGATGGATCGGGCTCGCGCGGCTGCTGCGGGGCGAAGCTTTGAAGCTGCGGGAGCTCGAATACATCCAGGCGGCGCACGCTTTCGGAGTCACGCATGCGCGCATCATCACCCGCCACATTCTCCCGAACGTGATGCATATCGTGCTGATCTCGCTGGTGATGGATTTCTCGGGCCTGGTCCTCGCCGAGGCGGTGCTCTCCTATGTCGGCGTCGGCGTCGATCCGTCGATGATCAGCTTCGGAACCATGATCAACGCCGCGCGCCTCGAGATGTCGCGCGAGCCGGCGGTGTGGTGGACGATCGCCGCGGCCTTCGCCTTCATGTTTGCGCTGGTGCTCTCGGCGAACCTCTTCGCCGACGCGGTGCGCGATGCATTCGACCCGCGGATCAGGGTGGGAAGGCTGGCCGCGGCATGAGCGACGCCCTGCTTCGCGCGCAAGGGCTGCGCACGGTGCTCGACTCGCCCGGCGGGGCGGTGCGCGCGGTCGACGGGGTCGATCTCGAGATACGGCGGGGCGAGACCTTCGCGATCGTCGGCGAATCCGGCTCCGGGAAGACGATGACCGCGCTTTCTCTGATGCGCCTCCTTCCCGAAACGGGCCGTATCGCCTCGGGGACCGTCGAGCTTTCCGGGACCGATCTGCTCGCCCTCCCGGAGACTGCGATGCGCTCCGTTCGCGGGAGGCGCATCGCGATGATCTTCCAGGAACCGGCGACGAGCCTCAACCCGGTGCTCACCATCGGCACGCAGATCCGGGAGGTGCTCGAGCGCCACACCGCGCTGCGCGGGCGGCAGGCCGGCGAGCGCGTGCGCTCGCTGCTCGATTCGGTCGGCGTGCCGGACGCGGAGCGGCGCGCGCAGGAATATCCGTTCCAGCTCTCCGGCGGCTTGAAGCAGCGTGCGATGATCGCGATGGCTCTGGCCGCGGGGCCGGACCTCCTCATCGCCGACGAGCCGACGACGGCGCTCGACGTCACCATCCAGGCGCAGGTCCTCGAGCTGCTGCGCGAGCTGCAGCGGAAGAACGGCATGGCGATCCTGCTGATCACGCACGACCTGGGGATCGTCGCGCAGATGGCCCACCGCGTCGCGGTGATGTACGCCGGCCAGGTGGTGGAGGTCGCCGGCGCGCAGCAGTTCTTCGCCGCGCCCCAGCACCCTTATTCGCGCAAGCTCTTCGAGGCGCTTCCGGGGTCCGGCGGGCGCGACAAGGAGCTCGCGGTGATCAAGGGGCAGGTGCCGCCGCTCAACCAGGAATTCCGCCGCTGCCGCTTCGCCGAGCGCTGCGACTTCGCCTTCGACCGCTGCTCGGCGGAGGCGCCGGGGTGGACGGGGATAGCGCCCGGGCACGAGGTCCGGTGCTTCCTCCGGGAGCGCGAGCGCGCGGGGGCGGCGCATGCCGCCGATTCCGGCTCGCCGGGGTCGCCTTCTCCGGCGGAGCGCGTTTCTCCGCTCCTGTCGGTGCGCGACCTGAAGGTGCACTTCCCGATACGCAAGGGCCTGTTCAAGCGCACGGTCGGCCACGTCAAGGCCGTCGACGGCGTCTCGCTCGAAATCGGCGCGGGGCGCACCCTCGGCCTCGTCGGCGAATCCGGCTGCGGCAAGACTACGGTCGGCAAGGCGATCCTGCAGCTGATCCGGCCGGAGGGGAAGGTCGAGTTCGGCGGAGTCGAGCTGACGGCGCTCGGCCGCGCGGCGCTGCGCGCGCGCCGGCGCGACTTCCAGATCATCTTCCAGGATCCCTACGCGTCGCTGAACCCGCGAATGCGCGTCGCCGACATCCTCGCCGAAGGCATGGCCTCGCTGGGCATAGAGCCGGACGCGGCCGCGCGGGCGAAGCGCGTCGCCGAGATCCTCGACGAGGTCGGCCTGGCGCGCGACTCGGTGGAGCGCTATCCGCACGAGTTCTCCGGCGGTCAGCGCCAGCGCATCGCGATCGCGCGGGCGCTCGCGGTGCGGCCGAAGCTCATCGTGTGCGACGAGCCCACCAGCGCGCTGGACGTCTCGGTGCAGGCGCAGATACTGAATCTGCTCAAGTCGCTGCAGCGCGAGCTGGGCCTTTCCTACCTCTTCATCACGCACAACATCGCCGTGGTCGAGTACCTGGCGCACGAGTTGGCGGTGATGTACCTCGGGCGCATCGTCGAGCGCGGCACGACGGAAGAGGTGCTGCGGACGCCCAAGCACCCGTATACGCAGGCGCTGCTCGCCTCGGTGCCGAAGATCGAGGCGGGGGGCACGCGCGAAGTCCTGCGCCTGGAAGGCGAGCTGCCCTCGCCGGTGGATCCGCCTTCGGGCTGCCACTTCCACCCGCGCTGCCCGAAGGTCATGCCGGAGTGCCGCGAGCGCTATCCGGAGAATTTCAAGCTGTCGGAGACGCGCACGGCGGCCTGCTGGCTGTACAGGAAGTAGCAGGAAGCTTATCGCGGATTTCGACCGGGAGGTCGCGAATATCCGTATCCGCCCATTAGCGATCCCTTCAGCGCGCGCCGGGTACGCGCCGCGTCTTGAGGAATTCCTCGAGCGTTTCCCCCCGAAATCCCGCGACCATCTCCGGATTCGACACGCCCCGCACCCGGGCGAGTTTCTCCAGGCAGAAGAAGCTCGCGCCGTAGCGCATCAGCGCCGCCCAGTCGAGATCTCGCACCATGCGGCGCTCTTCGGCGGTCAGCTTCGCCCGCTCGAACGCGGCCTCGGGGTTCTCCCTGAACGCATTGCGGTTCGCGGGGACGGTGAGCCCGTGGAGGAAGCGGTTGAGGCGCAGCGCCTTCGCGCTGGTCTTCAGGTCGAAGATGTAGGTGCCGTCGAGCTTCTCCACGCCTTTCAGCTGAGGGTTCATGCGGTGCGGCGTGCGCGCTTGCCGTTCTTCGCCTTGGCGCCGGTCTCCTCGAACACCGCGACCGCCATCGCCGTGGTCATGGGCAGATAGTAGCTCTGGTGGATCTTCCTCACGCGCGGGGAGAGCGCGCCGCGCATCGCGAGCCACATGATTTCCTCCGCTCCCTCGGTGCCGCCGAGCTTGATGTAGTCGGCGTGCCGCATCGCGGTGAGCTTCTTCGGGTTGTCCGCGATGAGATCGAGGAACTTGAGATCCCATTTCTCGTTGTTGAAGCCGCCGCGCTCTCCGTTCATCTGGTGGGAGAGGCCGCCGGTGCCGACGATGAGGACGTCGAGGTCCTCGGGATACGAAAGCACGGCGCGGCGCACGGCCTGGCCGAGCTTCCAGCAGCGCAGCGGCGTCGGGATGGGGTGCTGGAGCACGTTGACCTCGATCGGCACGATCCTGCCGGGCCAGTCGGGCGCGGGCGGCCAGAACATGGTGAGCGGAGAGTGCACGCCATGGTCGATCGGCAGGTCCTGGAAGACCGAGATGTCGAATTCCTCGTTCACCAGGCGCTCGGCCATGTGGCGCGCGAGTCCCGCGTGGCCCTTCAGCGGCGGCACCGGGCGCTGGCCCAGGCCCTCGTCGGCGATCGGGAACTCGTCGCTCACCCCGAGCGCGAAGGTCGGGTAGTGGTCGAAGAAGAAGGTGCTCGCGTGGTCGTTGTAGAAGAACACGAGCACGTCGGGCTTCTTGTGCGCGAGCCACGACTTTACCGGCTCGTAGCCCCTGAACAGGGGCATCCAGTCCGGGTCGTTCTGCTTGCCGCGGTCGTATGCGCCTCCGATGGTGGGGACGTGCGAGGTGCCGATGCCGCCGATGATGTGCGCCATGATTAGACCAATTCTAACGCTTCGCGGTCCCGAGCGCGACGATGGCTCCGATCACCACCAGCGCGCCCGCGATCTGGCGGGGCTCCAGGCCCTGGCCGAGAACGGCCCAGCCCAGGACGAGCACGGCGATCGGCTCGAAGTTCAGCGCCGCGACGTCGGTCGCCGCGCCCAGGCGCGGCTGGAGCACGAACAGCGAAGTGATCGCGGTCCCGTAGAACAGCGTCAGCAGCGCAAGGCCGGTCCAGCCGGCCGCGTCCGCCGGCAGCGCGAGGAGCCCGGCCGGGGCGCCGACCGCGAGCGCGAGCACTGCGACGACCGCGTTGATCACGGCGCTGCGCACGCGGCCGTCCACGCCGTGGAGGAAGCGCGCGCTGACGAACAGGACCGAAGCGAAGCACAGCGATGCGGCGATCGAGAAGACCGCGCCCGAGCCGATCTCGCTCCAGCGCGCGGCGAGCTTGTCCGTGCCGCCGATCACGTCGAGCGCGAGCGCGAGACCGAAGAGCGCGACGGGCATTGCGATCAGCGCGCGGCGCGACAGCCGCTCCATTCCGGCAGCGGCCGACATGAGCGCGTAGAGGAGGGGATAGGTGTTGAAGGCGAGCAGCGCCAGTGCCGCCGGTATGCGGGCGACGGCGGAATACAGGCAGTAGCTCTGCACCGCGAGCAGAGCGCCCACGGCGGCGGTGCGCGCGAGCGACGTTCGCGCCATTCGCAGGGGGACGCGCAGGAGCAGCAGCGCCGCGGTCAGCGCGAGCGCCGTGCCGGCGGCACGGGACGCGACCGCGGCGGCGACGCTGGCGCCATGGTCGAAGGCGACGCGCGCGGCGATATGGTTGCTGCCGAAGGTGACCGCGATGACGAGCAGGGCCGCGATTCCCGCCCAGCGGGGAACCGGGGTCAAAGCGCGATCTCGAAGAGCCGCCTGAACATCGTCCGCTTGGTGTTGCGGAAATGCGGTCGTATGCGGTCGCTCCAGGCGCTGTGGCGCACCGCGAGCCATGGAGGGCTGCCGAAGGTCTCGACCCGCGCGAGCTCGTAGCAGGCGTGGTAGCGCGGCGAGCCGTCGGGATCCCGGAAGCGACGCGCGTACACGCTGCCCGGGCAGGCGGCGAGTCCGGGCATGTGCTCCTCGTCGTACCAGGCGTTGAAGTCGGCCTCGTGCTCGGGCACGACGTCGGTCTCGACTACGTAGTGGAACGGGGCGTCCTCGCCGCGGGAGGGGCCAGGGACATCGAACACCGGCAGGAGCCGGGCCGCCGCGATCGCGGCCCGCTTCAGGGCCGGCAGGCCGCGCGCCCTGCCGAGCGCGCTCGACACCGCCGGAACGTCGATCGCGGCAGGCTGTGGCGACAGCAGATAGAGATAGGTCTCGTCGACCTCGATCGCCGCGTGGGCGGAGACGCTCGCGGCCCGCGGGACGCAGTCCTTCGCCAGCTCGCCTAGGGATTCCCGGAACGCGGGGGTGGAGGGCGCGCGCAGCGCGCACTTCAGCAGGATTCCCCCGGTGCAGGCCGCGCTCATCGCCGGCTCAGGCCGCGGTGACCGGGATCTTGAGCTCCCTGATGCGCCTTTCCCATTCGGCCGGGCCGCTCAGGTGAACCGAGTCGCCCCTGGCATCGACCGCCACCGTGACCGGCATGTCCTTCACCTCGAACTCGTAGATCGCCTCCATGCCGAGGTCCTGGAACGCGAGCACGCGCGACTTGCGGATCGCCTTCGCGACCAGGTAGGCTGCGCCGCCCACCGCGATCAGCGACGCGGCCCGGTGCCGGCGGATCGCTTCTATCGCAGCC
>DATEGT010000125.1:0-8867 GCA_035280025.1 Burkholderiales bacterium
ATTTCTCCATCAGGTCGAAGAGCAGGATCGCCTTGGCGCGCGGCAGCTTGTTCTTCTCGGCGCCCGCGACGAACACGTCGCGCTGCTGCGCCATCTCCTTTGCGTCCTTCTTGCCCATCGCGCGCCGCAGAAGGTCGGCGCTGCCCAGCGAGTAGCCGCCCATCACCTGCGCGATCTGCATCACCTGCTCCTGGTACACCATGATCCCGTACGTGGGCTTGAGGATCGGCTCCAGGCGCGGGTCGAGGTACTCGACGCGCTTGCCGTTCTTGCGCTCGACGAACTCCGGGATCAGCTCCATAGGCCCCGGGCGATAGAGCGCGACGAGCGCGATGATGTCCTCGAAGCGGTCGGGCCGCGCGCGCTTGACGAGGTCGCGCATGCCGCGCGACTCGAACTGGAATATCGCGGTGGTGTTGGCGCTCGAGAACACCTGGTACGCGGCGGGGTCGTCGAGCGGGATCTTCTCGAGCGCGAAATCGGGCTTGCCCATGGCGCGGATCGACTGCGCGGCCCAGTCGAGAACGGTGAGCGTGGTCAGGCCGAGGAAGTCGAACTTCACCAGCCCGACGCGCTCGACGTCCTTCATGTCGAACTGCGAGATCGTGCTCTCGGTCCCCTGCGCGGCGTACAGCGGGCAGAAGTCGGTGAGCCTGCCCGGCGCGATGAGCACGCCGCCGGCGTGCATGCCGACGTTGCGCGCGAGGCCTTCGAGCTGCCCGGCGAGCGCGAGCAGCTCGCGCGTCTCCTCCTCGCTCTTCTCGCGCTCCGCAAGCCGCGGCTCCATCTTGCGCGCGTCCTCGAGGGTGATGCGCTTGCCCGGCTGGAATGGGATGAGCTTCGCGAGCTCGTCGGTGCGCGTGTAGCTCCACTCCATGACGCGCCCGACGTCGCGCACCACCGCGCGTGCCGCCATCGTGCCGAAGGTCGCGATCTGCGACACCGACTGCGCACCGTACTTGTTCTTCACGTACTCGATCACGCGGTCGCGGCCGCGCTCGCAGAAGTCGATGTCGAAGTCGGGCATCGACACGCGCTCGGGGTTGAGGAAGCGCTCGAACAGCAGGTCGTAGCGCAGCGGGTCGAGGTCGGTGATGCCGAGCGAATACGCGACGAGCGATCCCGCGCCCGAGCCGCGTCCCGGGCCGACCGGCACGCCGTTCGACTTCGCCCAGTTGATGAAATCGGCCACGATCAGGAAGTAGCCGGCGAAGCCCATCTTGATGATCGTGCCCAGCTCGAGCTCCAGCCTGGCGCGGTACTTGGCCCCGTGCTCGGCGGCCCTGGCGCCGTAGTTCGCTTCGAGGCGGCGTCCCAGCCCGTCCTGCGCCTGCTTCCGGAGATATTCCTCGAGCGGCATGCCGTCCGGCGTGGGAAAGACGGGAAGCCTGGACTTGCCGAGATCGAGCACGAGGTTGCAGCGCCGGGCGATCTCGACGGAGTTCGCCAGCGCCTCGGGCAGGTCGGCGAAGAGCTTCGCCATCTCGGCCTGGCTCAGGAAATAGCTCTCGCGCGTGAAGGGCCGGGGGCGGCGGCGGTCGCCGAGCACGTAGCCTTCGGCGATGCATACGCGGGCCTCGTGCGCGGCGAAGTCCGCGAGCTTGAGGAACTGCACCGGATGGGTCGCGACCACCGGGAGCGGGCATTCTCCCGCCAGCCGCAGCGCCGCCTCGATGTAGTGCTCCGTCTGCGGCGCGCCCGCGCGCTGCAGTTCGAGGTAGTAGCGGCCGGGAAACAGGCGCATCCACTCGGACGCCGCGTGCCGCGCGCGCGCCGGGTCCTGGAGCAGCGCGCCGCCGACCTCGCCCTGCAGCGCGGCGGAGAGCGCGATCAGGCCCTCGCTGCCGTCCGCGAACCAGCCCTTCCTCAGCTCCGCGCGCCCGCGGTGCTGGTTCTCCAGCCACGCGCGGGAGAGCAGCTCGGAGAGCCTGAGATATCCGGCGCGCGACTGCGCGAGCAGAAGCAGCCGGTGCGGTTTGTCGCGCTCGGATTCGTTGGTGATCCAGACGTCGCAGCCGATGATCGGCTTGACGCCGGCCGCGCGCGCCGATTTGTAGAACTTGACCATGCCGAAGACATTGGCAAGGTCGGTGATCGCCAGGGCCGGCATGCCGTCCGCGGCGGCGCGCTCGACGGCATCGTCGATGCGCACGATCCCGTCGGTGATCGAGAACTCGCTGTGGAGCCGAAGGTGGACGAAGGCGGGATTCGGCATCTTGGAGCGGCTCGCGACGGCAAAATTCTACCATCGGGTGCCGCGCGAAAAGCCCGCGAGGGCCCGCCGCGGACACTTCTGCGCCGATCGGCGGTCAAAGCAACAGTCTTCCCGGACAGGAGCATTTCATGACCGCGATCAAAGGCATAGTGGCGCTGATCCTGGCCTGCGGCGCGGCGACCGCGGCGGCGGAAACGGTATACAAGTACCGGCGGCCCGGCGGCGAGACGGTCTACTCCGACGCTCCGGTGCTTGGCGCGAAGCTGATCGGGCGCTTCGACCTCGTCCCGGCACCCGCACCGGCGCCGTCGGCGGAGCCCGGGCCGGGCCCGGCCGTGGCCGCCGGACGCCGCGAAGCGGAGCTCGACGCCGCCGACGCGCAGATCAAGGCCGCCGACCGGGACCTCACCGGCGCGCTGGAGCGCCAGCAGCAGGACATGGAACCGCTGCCTGGGGAACGGCGCGGCAACGCCGACGGGCACTCCCGCCTGACCCCCGGGTATTTCGAGCGCCAGCGCGCCGCGGCCGCGGCGGTCGACGCGGCCCGCGCCGAGCTCGACGCGGCCTACCGCCTGAAGAACGAGGTGCGCGAGTAAGCGCTCAGATCCGGCCGGCGGCCGGAAGGCTCAGCGTGAACGCGGTCTCGCGGCCCGGTTCGCTGCGCACGCCCACGCGGCCGCCGTGCATCTCGGCGATCGATTTCACGATCGCGAGCCCGAGCCCCGATCCCGCCGAAGATCCCTCGCGCGAGCTGGAAGGACGGTAGAAACGGTCGAAGATGCGCGGCAGGTGATCGCGCGCGATCCCGGATCCGGGGTTGGCCACCTCGACGTCGGCCGAGCCGTCGGCCCGCGCCAGCGCCCTCACGCTGACGGTGCAGTCGCGCGGTCCGTGGCGCAGCGCGTTCGAGAGCAGGTTGCCCACCGCGCGGTTGAGCATCAGCTCGTCCGCCCAGGCGCGCGCCCTGCCGCCCTTCTCCGAGCGCACGTCGAGAGCGAGGCGGACGTTGCGCTCCTCGGCGAGCACCTCGTAGTAGGACAGGATCTTGCCGAGGGCGTTGCGCAGGTCGATCCACTGCGGGGCGACCCGCGCCTGCGCGTTGTCGGCGCGCGCAAGAAACAGCATGTTCTCGATCATGCGGGAAAGCCGCTCGTACTCTTCCACCGCGGACTCGAGCACGGCGCGGTACTCGGCCGCGTCGCGCGGGCGCGACAGCGCCACCTGCGCCTCGCCGAGCAGATTGTTGATCGGCGTCCGCAGGTCGTGCGCGAGGTCCGAGGAAAACGCCGACAGGCGCTTGAACGAGTCTTCCAGCCGGTCGAGCATGTGGTTGAACGCGAGCGTCGGCTCGAGGAACTCCTCGGGCGTGTCCTTGAGGGAGAGCCGCTCGTTCAGCGCGCTGGCGCTGATGCGGCCCGCCGTGGCGGCGATGCGCCGGGCGCGCTTGAGCACCAGGCGCGCCGCCCAGACGCCGAGCGCCGCGGCTGCGAGCACGCTCGCGATCAGGGTCTCCAGCAGCCCCTTGCGGTAGCGGGCGAGCAGCTCCCGGGGCAGCGAGCGGTCGTACGAGAGCGCCACCAGCGCCGCGCGCGGCGTCCCGTTCCCGGCGTCGGGAAGCGCGACCCGCGCGAGGAGCACCTGGTACCAGCGTCCGTCCGGGGCGATCCACTCGCGGCTCAGCCCGCCGAAGCGCCTGCGCAGGTCCTTCTCCGCCGCGTCGTCGACCCGGTCGGGGAGAGCCTCCATGGGTATCGCCCGCTCGGGCAGCCCCTCGACGGGAACGCCGAATCCTTCCGAGGCGGCGAGGATATGGCGGTCCTCGTCGAGCACGGCGAGGCCGAGCTTCCTGTAGCCCATCGCGGTCTCCTCGACGAACCTGGGACTCGCGAGGATCGATTCGGCCGGGCCCAGGCGAACGAGGCGGTTGCGCAGCAGGCTCATGTTGCCGAGCAGCAGCACGTCGTTCGCGTCGAGCAGCTCGTTCGCCAGCATGCGCTCGATGGCGAACCCCATCGCCGCGATCACCAGAAAGGAGATCAGCGCGAACAGCACGCTGATCTGCCAGGTGAGCGATTTGCGCCAGCGGGCGAGGCGCAGCGGGAACGCGCCGGCGACGCGGCTCACGCCGAGGGCTCCTCGATCATGTAGCCCACGCCGCGCACCGTGCGGATGAGCTTCACCTCGAAAGGGTCGTCGATCTTCGCCCGCAGCCGGCGCATCGCCACGTCGACCACGTTCGTGTCGCTGTCGAAATTCATGTCCCAGACGCGCTCGGCGATGAGGGTGCGCGACATGACTTCGCCGCAGCTTCGCACCAGGCAGTCGAGGAGCGCGAACTCCTTCGCGGTGAGATCGATCCTCCTGTCGCCGCGCGAAACCCTGCGCCGGCGCGGGTCGATCTCCAGGTCGCCGACCGAGAGGCGCTCGGCCGGAGCCTTGCCGCCGCGCCGCAGCACCGAGCGCACCCGCGCGAGGAGCTCCGAGAAAGCGAAGGGCTTCACCAGATAATCGTCCGCGCCCAGCTCCAGTCCCTTCACCTTGTCGGCCACGCCGTCGCGCGCCGTGAGGAAGAGCACCGGGGTCTGCTTCTTTTCGCGCAGATCCCGCAGCACGGTCCAGCCGTCCGCGCCGGGAAGCATCACGTCGAGAACCACCAGGTCGTAATCGGAGGACAGCGCGAGATGCAAACCGTCGACGCCGTTCTCGGCGACGTCGACCACGAAGCCGTGCTCGGACAGGCCCTTGCGCGCGTAGGCCGCGGTCTTGGGCTCGTCTTCGACGATCAGGATGCGCAAGGGATTGGAAAAAGCGAAAAGGCGCCGACTTCAGCGCCTTTTTGAGGACGGCGCGTCCGAAAAGTTCATCCTTCCCGGCGCGCCTGGATCGTGGCGACCTACTCGCCGAAACCGCCGTCCCGGGGCAGCGAGGTCCCGACGTAGACCTGGACGTCGTGGTCCAGCGAGCCTTCGGGCGCGATCTTGCTCAGCTCGAAGGGGCGCGTCAGGCCGTCGAAGTTCCAGGTGAATTCCTGGGAACCGACCTTCAGCTTCACGATCTCGCCGTGCTCGACGTTGATGTACTTCGTGTCCGGCGTGACCACGATGGTGCGGTCGGCGGTGTAGCCGTCCGACGCGCGCTCGCCGTAGATGTCGCCGGCCGTAAGCGCAAAGGCCGACAGGCTCGCGGCCGACAGGGTGAGTGCTGCAACAGCAGGAACAAAGACCTTCATGACGTTCTCCATTTTCAAAGTTTTCGAAACAATCAGCTCGCCGGAATTTCCCGCGCTCTGAAAGTTCGCCCACTCTATATCCCGGTCCGTATCGGGAATCTGACCCGCCGATTACATTTCTGTCATCTTGAGGACCTGGCACGCGGGATCGCCGGTCCCGCGCCGCTCGATGCGGCCGATGCGGAACACGCTCTCGCCGTCCGCTGTCAAAGCGCGCTCGGCCGCGGCCGCGTCTCCCGCCGCAACCACGAGCGCCATGCCGATGCCGCAATTGAAGACGCGCAGCATCTCCTCGTCGGCGATGCCGCCCTCGCGCTGCAGCCACCGGAACAGCGGCGGAACGCTCCATGCCGAGCGCGAGATCACCGCCTTGAGCCTTTCGGGAAGCACGCGCGGCAGGTTTTCCACGAGGCCCCCGCCGGTGATGTGCGCGATGCCCTTGACCCGCGCCCGCCCCAGCAGCGAAAGCACCGGCTTCACGTAGATCCGCGTCGGCTCGAGCAGCGCTTCTCCCAGGGGCCGGCCGTGGAAGTCGGCGCGCAGGTCGGGCGTCGCGCGCTCGAGGATGCGCCGCACCAGCGAGTAGCCGTTGGAGTGCGCGCCGCTCGAGGCGAGGCCGAGGACGACGTCGCCCGCGGCGATGTCGCGGCCGTCGATGATCGCGCCCTTCTCCACCACTCCGACCGCGAATCCGGCGAGGTCGTACTCGCCCTCGGCGTACATGCCCGGCATTTCCGCGGTCTCCCCGCCGATGAGGGCGCAGCCCGCGAGCTCGCAGCCGCGCGTGATGCCCCTGACGACGTCGGTCGCGACCGCGACGTCGAGCTTGCCGCAGGCGAAGTAGTCGAGGAAGAAGAGCGGCTCGGCGCCCTGCGTGAGGATGTCGTTGACGCTCATCGCGACGAGGTCGATGCCGATGGTGTCGTGGCGATCGAGCCGGAAAGCGAGCTTCAGCTTGGTGCCGACGCCGTCGGTTCCCGAGACGAGCACCGGCTCGCGGTACTTCCGCGGGATTTCGGCGAGCGCGCCGAACCCGCCGATCCCCGCCAGGATTTCCGGGCGGAGCGTCCGCTTCGCGAAGGGCTTGATCGCCTCGACCAGCGCGTCGCCCGCGTCGATATCCACCCCTGCGTCGCGGTAGGTGATCGGCTTCTTGCTGGTCAAGACTGGGGGTTGCGGATAAAGTGGCGTGATTCGCTCCGGATTCTAGTCCAAATGTCCCCCCTCCGCCGAAGGCCCCGGGATTGATGCAACAGCTGCTGCTTGAGCTCGACCGGCCTCCGCCGCCCACGCTGGACAACTTCTCGCCCGGAAGGAACGCCGCGGCGCTCGAGGCCCTGCGCGAAGCGCTGGGGGGCGGAGAAGGGTTCGTGTTCCTCTGGGGCCCCGCCGGGTGCGGCAAGACGCATCTGCTGCGCGCCTTCTCCCAGGCGGCGGCCGCGGCGAAGCGCGAAGCCGTAGCGGTGGACGACGTCGCCCGCCTCGGCGACGCGGAGCAGATCGCGCTCTTCGATCAATGCAACCGTCTGCGCGCCTCGAAGGGGGCGCTCGCCGCGAGCGCCTCAGCGCCGCCCGCGCAGCTGCCGCTCCGCCCCGACCTGCGCTCGCGCCTCGCCTCGGGGATCGTGCTGCAGCTGCATCCCCTGGGCGACGAAGACAAGACCGCGGCGCTCGCCGGGCACGCCGCGCGCCGGGGCATCCGGCTGGAGCCCGGGCTGATCGCGTACCTGCTCAGCCACTTCGACCGCGACATGGGCTCGCAGATCGCGCTGCTCGACGCGCTCGACCGCTACTCGCTCCAGCGCAAGCGCCCGCTCACCCTGCCGCTCCTAAAGGACGCCCTGCGCTCTCTGGCCGAGGAGGCGCGTCGCTGATGGCCGCTGCGGCCGGGCTCGCGCTGTTCGACCTCGACAACACGCTGCTGTCCGGCGACAGCGACTACGAGTGGGCCCAGTTCCTGATCGAGCGCGGCGTGCTCGAGCGCTCGGCCTACGAGGCGAGGAACGATCATTTCTTCCGCCAGTACAAGGAGGGGCGCCTCGACATCCACGAGTTCCTCGATTTCCAGCTTGCGCCCCTGGCGGACCGTCCGCGCGAGGAGCTCGACCGCTGGCACGCCGAGTTCATGCGCACCCGGATCGGGCCCATCATCCGCCCGAAAGGACGGGAGCTGGTGCGCGGGCACCTCGCGGAGCGGCACCTGTGCGCGATCGTCACGTCGACGAATTCCTTCATCACCGGGCCGATCGCGCGCGAGCTCGGCGTCGAGCATCTCCTCGCGACCGAGCTCGAGGTGCGCGGGCGCAGGTTCACCGGCAGGCCCTCCGGCACGCCTTCGTTCCGCATGGGCAAGGTGACGCGGCTCGCCGAATGGCTGGGCGACCGCGGCCAGACGCTCGCCTCCTTCGGCGAGAGCTGGTTCTACAGCGACTCGCACAACGACCTGCCGCTGCTCGAGCGCGTCACGCGCCCGGTGGCGGTGGACCCCGACGACGTCCTGCGCGGCGAGGCGCTCGCACGCGGCTGGCAGATCATCAGCCTGGAATGAAGGCCGCTCCCGCCGTCGTGCTCGCGCTGGTGCCGGCGAGCCTCGCGCTCGGAATAGCGTTCGGCAGCGTCCACCTGTCGCCGGCGCAGATCTCCGACGCGCTGCTCGGGCGCGGCGACGAGATCGCGCGCGAGATCGTCTGGGGCGTGCGCGCGCCCCGCGCCTTCGCCGGGTTCGCCTGCGGCGGCCTGCTCGCCCTCGCGGGCGCGCTGCTCCAGGTGCTGCTGCGCAATCCGCTCGCCGACCCCGCTATCCTCGGCGTCTCGGGCGGCGCCGCCGCCGGCGCGCTGGGCGCGATGCTCCTCGGCGCCGCGGCGGCGGGCGTGAGCCTGTCCGCTCTCGCCGGCGCTTCGCTCGCCGCCCTGGCGGTCTTCACGTTTTCCCTGGGGCGCTCCGGGTGGAATCCCTACCGGGTCCTGCTCACCGGCGTCGCGCTTGCCTCGGGCTTCGGCGCGCTCGTCGGGCTGATGCTCGCGGTCGCGCCGGCTTCGCAGGTGCAGGGCATGCTCTTCTGGCTGCTCGGCGACCTCTCGCCGGCGGGCGATCCGTCCGCGGCGCTCGCGGTGCTCGCGGCCTGTGCCGCGGTGGCCTTCTCGCAGGGCCCGGCGCTCGACATCCTCATCCTGGGCGAGGACAAGGCGCGCTCGCTCGGCGTTTCCGTGGCGCGCCTGCAGGCGATCGCCTTCGCCTGCGCCACGCTCGCCACCGTCGCCGCGGTCCTGCTCGGAGGCGCGATCGGCTTCGTGGGCCTGGTGGTGCCGCACCTGCTGCGCCTGTCGGGGGTGTACCGCCACCGCGCGCTGCTGCCGCTCGCCGCCTGCCTCGGCGGGAGCCTGCTCGCGCTCGCCGACACGCTCGCGCGCACCGTGGCGGCG
>DATEGT010000126.1:0-38483 GCA_035280025.1 Burkholderiales bacterium
CATCTTGATGCGGTCCTGCACGACCTCGAGCTGCGCGCCCGAGCGCGAGTGAATGCGGTCGTAGCCCTGGGCCTTGAGCAGCGCCTGGACTTCCTCTTCCTTGAAGTTCTTCGGCACCGTCACCGGAAAAGTGAGCACGACGCGCGGATCGCCGGCGGCCTTCGCCCGCGCCACGGCCTCTTCGTATACAGAGCCCGGCGTGTCGCGCCGCACCGGCTTGCCGCAGCCCCGGCAGGTGTCGCAGGCGCCCAGCGGGGAATTGAACGAGAAGCGCGCCGGCGTCGGCTCGGAGTAGTGGATGTCGCAGTCCGCGCAGTGCAGGTCGGAGGAGAACTTCCACGGCGCTCCGCCTTCCGGATGGAAGGCGACCCGCCCCTGGCCGATCTTCATCGCCGCCTCGATGCCCTCGATCACGCGATCTCTCCCGGCCGACGAGAGCTTGATGCGGTCCTGCACCACCTCGAGCTGCGCGCCCGAGCGCGAGTGGATGCGGTCGTACCCCTGGGCCTTGAGCAGGGCCTGGACCTCCTCCTCCTCGAAGTTCTTCGGTACCGTCACCGGGAAGGCGAGGACGACGCGCGGGTCGCCGGCGGCCTTCGCGCGCGCCCCGGCCTCATCGTATACAGAGCCGGGCGTATCGCGCCGCACGGGCTTGCCGCAGCCGCGGCAGTGGAGCTGCGCCGCGCGCGCGTAGAGCAGCTTCAGGTGGTCGTTCAGCTCGGTCATCGTGCCGACGGTGGAGCGCGAGGTGCGCACCGGGTTCGTCTGGTCGATCGCGATCGCCGGCGGGATGCCCTCGATCGCGTCCACCTGCGGCTTGTCCATGCGGTCGAGGAACTGGCGCGCGTAGGGGCTGAAGGTCTCGACGTAGCGCCGCTGCCCTTCCGCGTAGAGCGTGTCGAAGACGAGCGACGATTTCCCGGAACCGGACACGCCGGTGACGACGACGAGCTCTCCCGTGGGGATCCCGACCGTCAGATTCTTGAGATTGTTCTGGCGGGCGCCGCGGATGACGATCGCGTCGCCGTTGCTGCGGTGCTGCATGAAGCTATTGTAAGGGGCGTGTCAAGCTGGCGGGCGGTGGGGTATGTTCAATCCGAGCGGACGAACAATCGGGCCGGCTTGCGGCCGCGCGCGACAAAGGTCGAGTGCCGGCCGTGCGCGTGGTCCCACCATTGCGGCTTGGAAAAGCGGGTTGGCGCGCCTGAACCGGGCACGCGCTCGCTTTCCGTCTCGGAAAGCACCTCGATCAGAAATCGAGAAACACGCGCATCAGCTTCGACTGCCGCAGTCGGGCGGGTAGGCGGCGTAAACGGTGAGCGTTTCAGTCCGGCGTGATTTTCGCGAACCTTATGACCTTGCCCCACTTCCCGGTTTCGCTGGCGATGAGCTTGCCGAAGTCGGCGGGCGAGCCGCCCAGCGCCGTGCCGTCCAGCTTGGCAAGCCGCGCCTTGAACCCGGGATCGGCAAGCGCGGCGTTGATCTCCTTGTTGAGCTTGCCGATGATACCGGCGGGGGTGTTCCTGGGCGCGCCGAGGCCGAAGAACGAGCTTGCCTCGTAGCCCGGGACGAACTCGCCCACGGTCGGGACGTCCGGAAGCGTGCTCGAGCGTTTCGCCGTGGTGATCGCGAGAGCGCGCAGCTTGCCGGCGCGGGTGTATTGAAGGGCCTGGCCCGGGTTGGTGAAGACGACCTGCACCTGCCCGCTGAGCAGGTCGGTCAGCGCGGGGGCCACGCCGCGATAGGGCACGTGGACGATGTCGACGCCCGCCATCATCTTGAACAACTCGGGGGTGATATGGGTGATCCCGCCGACGCCGCCGGAACCGTAGGAGAGCTTGCCGGGATTTGCCCTGGCATAGGCGATGAACTCGGGAAGCGACTTCGCCGGAATCGAGGGATTTACCACCATGACCAGGCCGCCGCGCATCAGGCCGGCGACCGGCGCGATGTCGCGGATGAAAACGAAGTCGAGCTTGTCGTAGAGCGTCGCGTTGATCGCGTTCGGCGAGCCGACCAGGAGCAGGGTGGTGCCGTCCCTAGGCGCACGAACGACCGCCTCGGTGGCGATATTGCTGCCTGCGCCCGGTCGGTTCTCGACCACGAACGGCTGGCCGAGCCGCTGCGACAGCCAATCGCCCGTCAGGCGCGCCAGGACGTCGTTCGGGCCGCCGGCGGCGAAGCCGACGACGATACGCACCGGTCGCGACGGATAGGCTTGCGCCCGCGCGAAGCGCGGTACGGCGGTGAGCGCGCCAGCGCCCGCTGCGAGGTGCAGGAATCGGCGGCGTGAAAATTTCATGGCGTCCTCCTCGGGTCCGGGGGCGAATATACGCGGACGCAGCTATGCGTACATAATGCTATCTCTTTATACTTCCATACCAGGCTTGCAATGGCTGACACCGCGCCGCCGGGCGATCGCATCGGGCTCCGGATGAAGCTGCGCGACCTCCATGTGCTCATGACCGTCGTGCAGGCGGGCAGCATGAGCAAGGCGGCGGCGCTCCTGCATACCACCCAGCCGGCCGTTTCCCGATCCATCGCCGAGCTGGAGCGCACGCTTGGCGTGCGGCTGCTCGAGCGCAATTTTCACGGCGTACAGCCGACCGCGTATGGTCGCGTCGTGCTCGAGGGCGGCGTGGCGGTCTTCGACGACCTGCGCCAAGCGGTGAAGAACGTCGAGTTTCTCGCCGACCCTGCGGCCGGGGAAGTGCGGATCGGCTGCACCCCCATTCTAGCCTCGAGCTTTGTCTCGGCCGTGGTCGACCGGCTGTCGCGGCGTTATCCGCGCATGATCTTTCATCTTGTGACGGCCTACGTGGAGCCGCTGCGCCGCGCGCTGCACGAGCGCAAGGTCGATCTCCTCATCGTCCGGAGATTCGTTCCCGCCGCGGAGGAGCGACTGGAGTTCGAGTTTCTCTTCGATGACGCCTATGTCGTTGCGGCGGGCGCGAACAACCGGTGGGCCCGGCGGCGCCGGGTCGAGCTCGCGGAGCTGGCGGGCGAATCGTGGACGCTGCCGCCGCCGGGAAGCGCGATCGCCTCGATCGCGATGGAAGCCTTTCGTGCCGGCGGACTCGATTATCCCCGCACGACCGTGGTCGCCGACTCTCCCGAGGCGCGCATCAGTCTCGTGGGGACCGGGCGCTTCATCACGATCTTCCCGGCGTCGATATCGAAGTTCCCGACGATGCGCCCGGAGATCAGGATCCTGCCCGTCGAGCTGCCGATGGCCCGGGTGCAGAACGTGATCGTCACGCTGAAGAACCGCGCTCTCAGCCCGGTCGCGAAGCTCTTCGTGGAGCGCGCCCGCGAGGATGCGCGCAGGCTCGCGAAACACGGTAGCAGGCGTTCCGCGGCTTAGCGCCCAGCGACTCAGTCGAGCGGCTCGACCTTCACGGCGCGGTGGTCGGGGTTGCTGCCGACTCGATGGGATCGGAAGCGCGCGCTGCTCGCGCTCGAGTCGCGGATCCCGGAGCTGCTGCCCGCCTTATAATCGGCTTCGTGCCGCTCGGTCCCACGCTCAAATCCCACCTCGACGCCCTGCTCCTCGCGCTTCCCGGCGTCGAGGCGCGCACCGTCCACGGCCTCGACGCCTACTTCGTCGCCGACAAGATGTTCGCCTGCGTCAGCGGCGCGGGCGTCGGCCTGCGTTTTCCCGCGCAGGTCGCGACCGAGCTGCAGTTCACGCGCGGCCACGTCACGGCGTTCCAGCCGCGCGGCCTGCCCGCGACGCGCGAATGGGTGCAACTCAACCGCGCCGATCCCGCGGATTACGCGAAGGATCTCGAGCTGTTCCAGGAATCCATCGCCTTCGTGAAGAAGGGACGGCGCTAAGGTCGGCTCGAAACGATCTCGACCAAAGACTGAGATCCGGTGGCTGCGGCGGCGGAGACGAGCTGCTCGTTCAGGGTCGCGCCCCGGGCGGTCCAGGGGAGGACGGCGAAGACGAGAGCGAGAAGAGCGGCGATCGCGCGCGGTCTCATGGGTTCGCTCATGCTACCCGAAGCGCCCGGGACCGATCGTTGCCGCGAGGTCACGCTCCATCGGTAGCGGCTCGGCCTCCATCCACGAGGCCAGCCACTCCGCGCACAGCGGCGCCCACAGCAATCCATTCGCCCCCAGCCCCAGCGCCGCATGAACGCCCGGATGCTCCGGCAGCTCGCCGTAGATCGGCAGCCGGTCCGGCGTGGTGGCGCGGAAGGCGATGCGCCCGGTGAGCCGCGCGGGGTCGAGGCCTTCGGCGAATCCCGGAAGGAGCGAATCGGCGCGGACGAGATTGGCTGCGTGATCGGCGACCCGCGGCCCGCTCTCCATATCGTCGATCTGGAAGGTGGCCCCCAGGGCGAAGCCGTCGGCGGTCGGCGCGACGAAGCCGTCGCCGCTTACCGGGACGTCGAGCTTCTGTCCTTTCGGCGCGAAGCTCACCTGGCCGCGCACGAGGGTGAGCGGGAGCCGCAGCCCGGGGAGAAGGGCGTTCGCTTCCGCGGCGTTGGCGAGGACGACGTGCGGTGCCCGGGCGATTACGCCGTCTTTGCCTTCGACGCGCCAGCCCTCGCCGCTCTTCGCGAGGCGCACCGCCTCCGCAGAAAACACGCGGCGGATGCGCTCCGACCCGAGCAGAGCGGCGCAGAGCGCGGGCGGCGACACCCAGGCTGCCGACGGGATCCACCACCCCGGTCCGCGCACGGCGCGGCCGGTGATGCGCGTCGCCTCCGCTCCGTCCACCAGGCGCGCGAATTCCGCGGGATAAGCGTTCGCGGCCGCGGCGTCCTCGAAACGCTTCATCTGGCTCGCGTCCCGTGCGAGGCGCAGCACGCCGCTCTGCCGCCAAGAGAGCTCCAGAGTGTGGAATTGCCGCAGCGCGTAGCCGATCGCGGCGCGGGAGAGCCGCGCGATCGCCGTGTCCTCGACGTGCAGCGCCGGCCGCAGCAGGCCGACCGGGTTGCCCGAGGCTTCCTGCGCGGGTCCGGCGTGGCGGTCGATCACTGTGACCTCCCGGCCGCGCGAAGCGAGCCGCTCGGCGCAGGCGCTGCCGGCGATGCCCGCCCCGATGATCGCGACGCTGCGCTCCGGCTTCGCCGCGCTCGTCCCTCGCCCTGCGTATGTCCCGCCGAGCATCTCGCGCTTCCTGCCGAAGCCTTCGCGCTTACTTACCGTGAAGCCGGCGTTCGCGAGGTTCGTGCGCACCGAGGCTGCGACGGTCCAGGTCGCGACGGTCGCGCCGGGCGCGGCGAGCCGCGCGAGCTCTCTCGCGATCGCGGCCGACCACATCTCCGGATTCTTCTCCGGCGCGAAGCCGTCGAGAAAGAAAGCGTCGGCGCGCGCCTCGAGCTGCGGGAGGAGCTGCGCTGCGTCGCCGAGGAGCAGCGTCAGCGTCACGCGGCCGCGCGCGAGGTGCAGGCGGTGGAAGCCCGGCAGGGGCAGCGGCCAGAGCGCGACGAGCTCGCCGGCGAGACAGAGGTCCGGGTAACGCGCGAGCGCGGTTGCGAGGTCCTCCTTCCGGAAGGGATGCTTCTCCACGGAGACGTAGTGCAGCCGCGCGGGCGCGCGCGAGTCCTCGAGCAGCGCGGCGCAGGCCGCGAGGAAGTTGATCCCCAGGCCGAAGCCGGTCTCGACGATCGTGAACGAGGTCCGGCCGCGCCAGCGGTCGGGCAGCTCGTTGCCGCCGAGAAACACCCGGCGCGCCTGCGCGACGCCGCCGTCGACGGAGTGATAGACGTCGCCGTATTCTTCCGAGCGCGGCACGCCGCTCGCGTCGAAAGCGAGCCGGGCGGGGACCAGGGGGCGCACGGCGCGATGATAGCGCCGGGCGCGCCCGGCGGAGTCCGGCTTCCGCCGAATCGGCGCGGCCTCGAGGGGTTCTGGTATTCTCGCCGTTCGAAAGCGTTTTCCCGCGTCGGCATCGGGGACAATCGCTGCGTCCGGAGGGAGGTTCCATGGTGTTCGTCATTGCAGCAGCGCTGTTCGTCTTCGCCGCGCTCGCCGGCCTCACCATGGCCTATATCGGCTTCACGAAGAAGCGCAATCCTCCCTTTCCCCTGGTGCTGCTGCACGGCGCTGTGGCCATAACGGCTCTGGTGACTCTCCTCTGGGGGGTGTTGCGGAGCGACCGGGGCGGCCCCGTCGCCTGGGCGCTCGGGCTTTTCTTCGTCGCGGCCTTAGGCGGATTTTTCCTGTTCAGCTACCACATCCGCGGCAGGCAGCTGCCGAGTCCCGTGATCGCCATCCATGGCACGCTGGCGGTCACGGCGCTCGTCATGCTCCTCGCCGGCATCATCGCCGGCTGAGACGGGAGGCCTGCGGGCGCCGGCGCGCCGAGCGGCCCGCGCAGCCTCTAGTAACCGATGAATTCGTCGGTGTGGATCGCGTCCTCCGCGACGCCCGCGGCGATCAGCATTTTCTGCATCGCTTCGACGAGGCCGGGAGGCCCGGCGATGTAATAGACGTTCCCCGCGAGGCTCTTCAGATGGCGCTCGAGCATGGCGCGGTCCAGAAACCCCTTCTCGCCGCTCCAGGGGCGGCTCGACTTGTCCATCTCGACCATGGTGCCGACGAAGTGAATGCGGGCATGGTGCGCGGGTAGCCCCATCAGCTCGTCGAGGAAGGCCGCGTCCTCGGGGCGGCGGTTCGAATAGAACAGCCACAGGTCGCGCGCCCGCTTCGCGTGCGCCGCATCGCGCAGCATGCTCACGAAGGGTGTGACGCCGATGCCGCCTGCGAGAAACACCGCCGGACGCGCGTCGGCGGGATCGAGCGTAAACAGGCCCGCCGGACCGCGAAGGCCGGCGCGCCCTCCCGCGGGCATCGCTTTCAGCACGCGCTTGAACGCGGTGTCGCGCATGCGGGTCGCGATCACGAGCTCGTTCTCGTGGGGCGCGCTCACGATCGAGAAAGTGCGCCGGTCGCCCTTGGCGTCGGTCTCGGGCGGGTCGACGAGCGACACGTTCATCGACTGCCCGGGCTTGAACGCGAAGCCGGGGGGTTTGGCGAAGTGGAACGCCATGGTGCCTTCGGCGACGGTGTCGCTGGACGTGAGCGTCGTATCGAACTTGGGCATTTTGCGTTCCTCGCTATGAGGCCGGGCTTTCCTGGGCCCAGGCGATCTTGTGGTAGTCGAAATTGCCCGCGATCGTGGGCTTCACCACCTCGAAGTAGGGCGAGATGTCGAAGTCGCGCGGCGTATACAGGCTGTAGTGCCGGATGTGCATGACCTCGTGGTAGCAGTCGTTGCAGCCGGGCGTGCCGTCGTGGACATAGCTCACGTCGGGAAGGATCGGGTAGTGCACCGACTGGAAGGCCTCGGCGACCAGCGTCGAGCAGATCGCGCGCGTCGGGTCGCCGCTGCCGAAGGCGATCAGGCGCCGGCGCCAGCGCGTCGGCACGGGCGGCGTCGGGACCAGGTAGCGCGCGAGGTCGAACACGTTCTTGAGGTCGTACTTGCCGCCGATGCGCGCGATCGCGAAGCCGATCACCTCCTTCAGCTCCTCGCTCGACAGCCCCACCGGCCGGCAGATGCGGGTGTTCAGGCCCGAGATCCCGGAAAGCGGCACCGCGCGGATCCCGTGGACCATGTCGGCCTCGATCAGCGCCCGGGGCTCTTCGCCCGGCGCGGGCGGACCCAGCGCGTCGCCTATATGGAACATCGCGTGCGACCAGGTCGACTGCGTCAGGTACTTGATCGCGGTGCTGACGCGCGTCTGGCCTTCGACGAGCAGCACGTCGCCGGGCTTCAGCGCCGCGCCGAGCTGCTCGAGCGACGCGGTCGCGCTCTGCGCGCCGCGGATCGGCTGCGACAGGTAGCGGGCGAGACGCCCACCCATCCATCGAAGTACGGGGTTCATATGTCGTTGCGTGCCGGTTCTGTCGCGATTCGACGATGCCGCGCCGCGGGACGTTCCGAGGGCCCCATTCTACAAAAGAGCCCGATCGCGGGAACGCCGCACCGGGACTCTTCGTCCAATCCCGCCGCATCGGCGCGCGCCCGTGAGCGAACCGGAGAATTCGGATCGCGCCGGAACGCCGCTCCTTCCGCTTCCATCGAATGGACGCATTCAATCGAACCGCAAAGGAGCGTGCAATGAATCGCAAATCCATATTTTCGTCGGGGGTTTTTCTTCTCGCGGCCGCGGCGCTGCTGTCGGAGATGGGCGGCTGCGGCATGAGCAACACCGGCAATGACGACAACGCCGCGCTGGTCGCGCAGGGAATGCAGACGTTCCGCTTCGACACCTTCGGCGACGAGACCAAATGGACCGACGCGCTGCACATGGACCAGGTCGTGAACGCGGTCGACCCGACCACCGCGCTCGCGGTCGGGCTCAAGGTCGATTCCGACGCGCTGCCGCCCGCGGTCGTGCAGGGCATCCAGAACCACAGCATCAGCCTCACCGATCCGGCCACGACCGTTGCCCTGATCAAGCTCAACGCCGTCATCGGCGTGAAGGGCACGGTTGAGAACGTCGCCGGCCAGGACACCGTGACGCGCGTTGGCTTCACCTGCGCGCTGTGCCATTCGACCGTGGACGACTCGTTCGCGCACGGGATCGGCAAGCGGCTGGACGGCTGGCCCAACCGCGATCTCAACGTCGGCGCGATTGTCGCGCTCTCGCCCGCGCTCGACACCGCGACCAGGAACGTCTTCAATTCCTGGGGCCCCGGCAAGTACGATCCGCGCTTCAACTTCGACGGCCAGAATGGCCCGCAGGTCATCCCGCCGGCGTACGGCCTCGCCGGCATCCACAGCATCACCGCGACCGGGGACGGCGCCGACATCGAGTACTGGAACAGGTATGTCGCGGTGACGCAGATGGGTGGACATGGATCGTTTTCCGAGCCTCGTACCGGGGTAAACGTCACGAACGGCACTGATGATCTCGTGAGCTCGAAGCTTCCCGGATTGCAGGCCTATCAGCTGTCGCTGGCTGCTCCGACGCCTCCCGCAAACAGCTTCGACCCCGCGCCTGCCGCGCGCGGCCAGGCGCTCTTCGCCGGCATCGCGGGCTGCGCCGGGTGCCACAGCGGGCCCGAATTCACCGACGCCAACACCACGCTGCACCCGGCGAGCGACTCGATGGGCGAGCCGGAGGCGCCGGGAGTGCCGAGCTACGCCTCGCGAAGCGCGACCAAGCAGTACCGCACCGCTCCGTTGAAGGGCGTGTGGCAGCATGCCCCGTATTTCCACAACGGGTCGGCCGCGACGCTGGAAGATGTCGTGAGCACCTACAACACGCGGCGCTCCCTCGGCCTCACCGCCCCGCAGATGGCCGATCTGGTGCAGTATCTCAAGTCGCTGTAGGGAAAGCGGAAATGCCGGCGCCCCGCCGCGGGGAGCATGCGGGAACGCCGGCGTCTCCCGCAACATCTAATGCCGCAATCGACCCGCTCGACAGAGAGGCAGCCATGCAACCGGTCACCAGCGCTTCGCTCGACGACAAGACCCCCGACCAGGAGCTCGCGCGCCGCGTCGCCGGCGGAAGCCACGAGGCCTTCAGGATGGTGATGAAGCGCCACAACCAGGTGCTCTACCGTGCGGCGCGCAGCATCCTCAAGAACGAGGCCGAGGCCGAGGACGCGGTCCAGGAGGCCTACATCCAGGCCTACCGCGCGATGAAGGATTTCCGCGGGGACGCGAAGCTTTCCACGTGGCTCGTTCGCATCGCCGTGAACGAGGCGATCACGCGCCTGCACAAGCACGCCCGCCGCGCCGAGATCATACGGCTCGACGGCGACGAATCGCAGCAGGACCTCCACTCCTCCGAGGACAGCATGAACGAATCCGCCCCCGAACGGCCCGAGCGCGCCACCCTCCGCGCCGAGGCGCGCAAGCTGCTCGAGGCCAAGATCGACCAGTTGCCCGACGCCTTCCGCACGGTGTTCGTGCTCCGCGCCGTGGAAGAGATGACGGTCGAGGAGGCCGCCGCGGCGCTCGGCATCCCGGAGGCGACGGTGCGGACCCGCTTCTTCCGGGCGAGGAGCCTGCTGCGCGAGTCGCTGTCGCGCGACATGGATCTCGCCCACGGCGACGCGTTTTCCTTCGCCGGCGCGCGCTGCGACCGCATCACGGCCAACGTCATGGCAAGGCTCGCTGCGGAGACGAAGTCCGCCTGAGCAAGAACGACTCAACTATCTACTGGAGAAAATCATGAAAGTCTCGAATATCGCCGTTGCTCTCGCCGTATCGCTTCCTCTTGCCGCCTTCGCACAGGGCGGACCGACCGACCCGCAGATCGCCGGTATCGTGGTCACGGCCAACAGCATCGACGTCTCCGCGGGCAAGCTCGCCAAGTCGCGCACCAAGAACAAGGAAGTCTCGAAATTCGCGCAGCAGATGATCACGGACCACACCGCGGTGAACAAGCAGGCCGGGGCGCTGGCGAAGAAGCTCCACGTCAAGCCCGAGGACAGCGACACCAGCAAGAGCCTCAAGGCCGGCGCGGCCGAGAACATGAAGAACCTCAAGGGGCTGAAAGGCGCCGCGTTCGACAAGGCCTACGTCGACCACGAGGTGGCGTACCACCAGGCGGTGCTCGACGCGATCGACCAGGTCCTCATCCCGAACGCCAAGAACGCCGAGCTCAAGGCCCTCATCGTCAAGGTGCGGCCGGCGATCGCCGCGCACCTGGATCACGCGAAGATGGTCCAGGCCGACCTCGCGAAGAAGTAGAGCGTGCTTCGAGCCGCGCTCGTCGCGATCTGCCTCGCATTTCTTCCCGCGGCCGCCCTGGCCGCGGGAAAGACGCACACGGTGCGGATCGAGGGGATGAAGTTCGTCCCCGAGCGCCTCGAAGTGGCCGCCGGCGACACGGTGGTGTGGACCAACCATGATCTCGTGCCTCACACCGTGACCGCGAGTGCGGCGCGCGCCGAATCCGGAGAGATCGCGCCGAACAGGAGCTGGCGGTTCGTGGCAAGGAAGAAAGGCGAAATGCCCTACATCTGCCGCCTGCATCCGGTGATGAAGGGGCTGCTGCTGGTGAAGTAGAGCCGGGCCCGCCCGGTCTATTCCAGCTCGTCGATAGACCGCGGCCAGCTGTCTTTCAGCAGGCGCGAGAGCGCCCGGTCGGCGAGGATCTTTCCTCCGGTCTGGCAGCGCGCGCAGTAGTTGGTCTCGTTCTCCGCGTACACGATCCGCTGCACCGGCGAGCCGCATACCGGACATGGCTTGCGCCAGCGGCCGTGCACGGCCATCTCTTCGTGGAAGGCGGTGACCTTGTCCGGCAGATCCCCGCCCGCCGCCTTCCGCAGGCGCCCGGTCCACTCGACGAGGGTCAAGCGCGTCGCGTCGAAGAGGCGCTTTACATCGTCATCCGAGAGCGTCGAGGTCTGCGCGAAAGGCGAGAGCTTCGCGCGGTGCAGGATCTCGTCGGAGTAGGCGTTACCGATCCCGCTGAACAGGCGCGGATCGGTGAGCGCGCGCTTCACGGTGTGGTTGTCGCGCTTCAGCCGCTCGGCGAAGCGGCCGAGGTCCGCTTCGAGCACTTCCAGCCCGCCCGGATCGATCGCGTCGAGCGCCGCCGCGCCCTCGGCCAGGACGATCGAAGCCCGCCGCTTCGTCCCGGCCTCGGTGAGCAGCAGGCGAGCGTCGGCGAACTCGAACACGGCGAGCGAGATCCTTCCCGGCGGCTTCCTGTCCTTCGCCAGCCAGCGCAGCCGCCCGGCGATCATCAGATGCAGCACGACGAACAGGGCTCCCTCGAGCTCGAACACGATGCGCTTGCCGACGCGCCGCAGGCGGAGCACTTTCCTGCCTTCCGCCGAGGCGATCGGAGGGCTGACGCTGCGGAGGACGAAGGGGTTCAGCAGGCGGATGCGCTCCAGGATCCCGCCGGCGAGCCGCTCCTCGAGCCGCTCCACGTAGACGGTGACGTCCGGAAGCTCGGGCATGGCGCATTTTATCGGGAGAACTTGCGGTAGACTTCGCGCCCTATGGCTCAATACGTCTACACCCTGCGCCGGGTCGGCAAGATCGTGCCGCCCAAGCGCCAGATCCTCAAGAACATCTCCCTCAATTTCTTCCCCGGCGCCAAGATCGGCGTGCTCGGCCTGAACGGCTCGGGGAAGTCCACGCTGCTCAAGATCATGGCGGGCGTGGAGACGAACTTCGAAGGCGAGGTGACCCACCTGCCCAACATGAAGATCGGCTACCTTCCACAGGAGCCGCAGCTCGACCCGGAGCACACGGTGCGCGAGGCGGTCGAGGAAGGCCTGGGCGAGACCGCGGAGGCGAAGAAGCGCCTGGAGGAGGTCTACGCCGCCTACGCCGAGCCCGGCGCCGATTTCGACAAGCTCGCCGCCGAGCAGGCCCGGCTCGAGGCAATCGTGAACGCGGCGCATAGCGACAGCGCCGACCTGCAGCTCGAGGTCGCGGCCGACGCGCTGCGCCTGCCGCCCTGGGAGCAGAAGATCGCGCCGCTCTCCGGCGGCGAGAAGCGCCGCGTGGCGCTGTGCCGCCTCTTGCTCTCCAGGCCCGACGTGCTGCTGCTCGACGAGCCCACCAACCACCTCGACGCCGAGAGCGTCGAATGGCTCGAGCAGTTCCTGCAGCGCTTCCCGGGCACGGTCGTCGCGGTGACCCACGACCGCTACTTTCTCGACAACGCCGCGAAATGGATCCTCGAGCTCGACCGGGGCTACGGCATCCCCTGGGAGGGAAACTATTCCTCGTGGCTGGAGCAGAAGGAGAAGCGCCTGGAGATCGAGGAGAAGCAGGAGCAGGCGCGCATCAAGGCGATGCAGAAGGAGCTCGAGTGGGTGCGCCAGAACCCCAAAGGACGGCAGGCGAAGTCCAAGGCGCGCCTCGCGCGCTTCGAGGAGCTGTCGTCCTACGAATACCAGAAACGGAACGAGACCCAGGAGATCTTCATCCCGGTCGCCGACCGCCTGGGCGACTCGGTGATCGAGCTCACCGGCGTTTCCAAGGGCTACGGCGAGCGCCTCCTCATCGACGATCTCTCGTTCAAGGTTCCGCCGGGCGCGATCGTCGGCGTGATCGGGCCGAACGGGGCGGGAAAGTCGACGCTGTTCCGCATGATCACCGGCAGGGAAAAGGCCGACAGGGGCAAGATCGCGATCGGCCCGACCGTGAAGATGGCGCACGTCGACCAGTCCCGCGACGCCCTCGAAGGCGAGAAGACCGTGTGGGAGTACATTTCCGACGGCGCCGACATCCTCACCGTGGGCAAGTTCGAGATGCCCTCCCGGGCCTACCTCGGCCGCTTCAACATCAGGGGCGCCGATCAGCAGAAGAAGGTGGGCACGCTCTCCGGCGGCGAGCGCGGGCGCGTGCACCTGGCGAAGACCATGCTCGCCGGCGCCAACGTGCTGCTGCTCGACGAGCCCTCGAACGACCTCGACGTCGAGACCCTGCGCGCGCTCGAGGACGCGCTGCTCGAGTTCGCCGGCTGCGTCCTGGTCACCAGCCACGACCGCTGGTTCCTGGACCGCATCTCGACCCACATCCTCGCCTTCGAGGGCGATTCCAAGGTCGCGTTCTTTCCCGGCAACTATCAGGAGTACGAGGCGGACAAGGTGAAGCGCCTGGGGGAGGAGGCCGCCAAGCCGAAGCGCATCCGCTACAAGCCGCTCAAGCGGTAGTCCGCCTCCCGGGCGGTATTAGATGGGTCTAATATAGGGGGCCGGCTCGACCGGCGCTCCGAGGAGGACTTCCATGGAAAAGACGCATGACGAGTACCGCCGCAGGCTGCTCGCGGGCGCGGGGGCGCTCTCGGCCTTCGGCGCCCTGGGCGCGGCAAGAGCGCTAGCCGCCGGGTTCGGCAGCACGGGCGAGCTCGGCTACGCCGAGCTTCCCGACGGCACGCTTGCCGAGCAGACGCTGTTCAAGCTTCCGGGCAAGGTGCCGCTGATCAAGAAGACCTACCGGCCGCCCAACTTCGAGACGCCGATCGAGTACTTCCGCACGCCGATCACCCGCAACGACGCCTTTTTCGTGCGCTGGCACCTCGCCGGCATCCCCGAGATCAAGGCGGGGGACTGGGTGCTCACGGTCGGCGGCGACAGCGCAGAGCGCCCGCTGAGGCTCACGCTCGATCAGCTGAAAAAGGAGTTCAAGCCCGCCGAGATCACCGCGGTGAACCAGTGCTCGGGCAACCGCCGCGGCCTGTTCGAGCCGCACGTCACCGGGGTCGAATGGGGCGTGGGCGCGATGGGGAACGCCGTGTGGCGCGGGGTGAGGCTGAAGGACGTTCTCGCGAAAGCCGGCGTCAAAAGCGATGCCGTCGAGATCGTCATGGACGGGGCCGACCGCCCGCCGCTCGACAAGACGCCCGATTTCGTCAAGTCCCTGCCCCTGGACGTCGCCATGCGCGACGAGACGCTGATCGCTTTCGAGATGAACGGCAAGCCGCTGCCGCACTGGAACGGGTTCCCGGCGCGCATGATCGTTCCCGGCTGGACCGGCACCTACTGGGTCAAGCAGCTCGTCAGCGTGAAGATCGTCTCGCAGCCAGAAAAGAACTTCTGGATGAGCGCGGCGTACCGCCTGCCGCGGGGCAGGTTCAAGACGCCCGCTTTCCAGTCCCAGCTGTACGCGCCCAACGAGCCCATTACGACCATGGTGGTGAACTCTCTGATCACGTCCCTGAAGAACGGCCAGCAGCTCCGGCGCGGCAAGCCGATCGAGGTGAAAGGCATCGCATACGACGGCGGCTCGGGCATCGACAAAGTGGAGATCTCGACCGACGGCTCGGCCTGGCGGCCCGCGGCGCTCGGCAAGGATCTCGGGCGCTTCTCCTTCCGGGAGTTTTCGATGACCCTGCCGGGCCGCGACGGAGGAGCGCTCGTCGTCATGGCGCGCGCGACCGCCCGCTCCGGCGAGACGCAGGTCGAGCAGCTCATCCACAACCCCGCGGGCTATCACCACAACGTGATCCAGCGGCTCTTTCTGGAGGTCGTATGAAGGCCCTCTTCACGGCCGGCGCGGCCCTGCTGCTCGCGGCGGGGGCGGCCGGGGCGCAGGAATCCAGGGTCCAGCTGAAGGACGGCCCGGGGAAGGACAAGGCGATGCAGTGCGTCGCCTGCCACAGCCTCGACTACATCCAGATGAACTCGCGCTTTCTCGACAAAGCCGGCTGGACGGGATCGGTCAACAAGATGATCAACGCCTTCGGCGCTCCGATTCCCAGGGAAGACGTCGAGGCCATCGCGAGCTACCTCGCGCAGAACTACGGCAAGCCTCCGCAGTAGGCGCTTCGCGGTATAAGCTCCCGGAATTCCGGTTCCGGGAGCGGATCTCATGCGGCTTCGCGTCGCCATCCCCGACATGGTGTCGCCTTCGTATTTTCCGGCGATCGCCGCGGTGGAGCTCGGCTTCTTCGCGAAGGAAGGCCTGGACGCCGGGGTCGAGCTGATTTTCCCGGTCACGAAGACCTTCGATGAGCTGCGCGAGGGGCGGGTGGACTTCGCCGGAGGCGCCGCGCACGCCGCGCTCTACGCGTTCCGCGACTGGCGCGGCTGCAGGCTGCTGTGCGCGCTGTCGCAGCACATGTACTGGTTCCTCGTCGTGCGCAGCGACCTCGAGGCGAAGCGCGGCGACCTGCGCGCCCTGAAGGGCCTGAGGATCGGCGCCGCGCCCGGTCCCGTCGACGGCCTGAAGCGCATGCTCGCGGACGCGGGCATCGACGCCGATCGCGAAGTGAAGATCGGGCCGGTGGCGGGCAGCGCCGGGGCCGGCGTCTCCTTCGGCATGGCCGCGGCCCGGGCGCTCGAGGAAGGCGCGATCGACGGATTCTGGGCGAACGGAATGGGCGCGGAGGTCGCCGTCCGCGGCGGCTTCGGCACGCTGCTCATCGACGCCCGGCGCGGCGACGGGCCGCGCGCGGCGCGGGATTATACGTTTGCCGCGCTCGTCGCGACGCAGGAGCGCGTCGGCGGGAGCCCGGGGACGGCGGCGTCGGCGGCGCGCGCGGTCGCCGCTGCACAGCGCGCTCTGAAGGCGGATCCGTCTCTCGCCGCGCGCGCGGCGAAAAAGCTGTTCCCCCGGACGGAGCTCGATCTCATTCCGGAGCTCGTGCGCCGCGATGCGCAGTATTACGACGCGCTAATATCGCCGGCGAGCTTTCTCGCCCTCAACGGATTCGCGAGAACGCTGGGCCTGCTCTCCCGCGAGCCCGCGTACGAAGAAGTGGTGCTGAGCACGTGAGGGCGTGAAATATTCCGGAACCCCCATTTACTTCCCGGAGCCCTTGGTTGATACTTTGCCGGGCGCAAAAAGCGGTGAAGAAGAACGCGCGTGCTTGAGGGGAGGGCGTAACTCGTGCCGGGCCGGCAATGGGACGCCGCATCGAAAGCGAAAGTCGTACTTGAGGGCCTCAAGGGCGGGTCCGAGACCGCCATCTGCAAGCGCCACCGCATCGAGCCCGCCGAATACCGCCGCTGGCGCAGGCAATTCCTCGCCAATGTCGCCCGCCCGCTGGAGCCGCGGCGACCGTCGCGCGCGGGGGGCGGTCGCCTGCTTCCCGGCATGTCGAAGAGGGTCTGGGAGGAAAGCGCGAAGGCGCTGCGCGTCGCGCAGGAGCTGATCGAGGCTCTGCCCATTCCGGTGTTCTTCAAGGCGCGCGACGGCAAGCATCTCGGCGCCAACCGCGCGTGGGAAAGCTATTTCGGAGTCAACCGCGACGCCTTCATCGGCAAGACCGTCGACGAGCTGTTCTCGCAGATGCCGGAGGTGGCTGCGGAGCACAAGGCCGCGGACGAGGATCTTTGGCGCAACCCGGGCACGCGCAGCTACGAGCTCGAGGTGCCGGTCCACGACGGCAGCATCCGCCACACGCTCAACTACAAGGCCACGTTCAACGGCGCCGACGGCGAAGTGGCCGGGCTGATCGGCGCGATCATCGACATCACCGACCGCTGGCGGGCCGAGCGGCGCCAGACGATCGAGCACAGGATCACCCGCATCCTGTCCGAATCCGAGACCGCGGGCGCCGCGATGCCCGGGGTGCTCGCGGCGTTCTGCGAGACCCTGGGCTGGGCCTGCGGCGCGCGCTGGACGCTCGATGCGGACAGGGACGGGTTCCGCTGCGAGGAGACCTGGAACCGGGACGATCCCGCGGTCGCTGGCTTTCTCGCCTCGAGCCGGGAGGCCGTCTTCCGCCCCGGGCAGGCCGGGCTGATCCGGCGCGTGCTCGGGAGCGGCGAGCCGGTGTGGATCGTCGACGTCGAATCCGAGCCGGAGTTCCTGCGAGGCAGGCACGCGGCGAAGGCGGGCCTGCGCTCGGCGTTCGCCCTGCCGATCCGCCTGGGCGAGGAGGTGCTCGGCGCCCTGGAGTTCTTCCACAAGGACACGCAGCTTCCCGACGAGTGGCTGCTGAAGACCGGCGTCGCGATCGGCCTGCAGATCGGGCATTTCCTGGCGCGCACCCAGGCCGAGCGCGACCTGCGCCAGAGCGAGGCGCGATTCCGCAGCCTCACCGGGCTCTCCTCGGACTGGTACTGGGAGCAGGACGAGGAATTCCGGCTGACGTTCATGTCGAGCCGGTTCGTCGAGCGGACCGGCATCGAGCCGGCGCCGTTCATCGGCCGCAAGCGATGGGACGAGCCGGCTCCGAACCTCACCGAGTCCGACTGGGCGCGCCACAAGGCGCAGCTCGCGCGCCACGAGCCCTTCTTCGATTTCGAGATGGAGCGCGTGAGCCCCGACGGCAATTCGGTGTGGCTGTCGGTGACCGGCGAGCCGGTGTTCGAGGACGGCAAGTTCCGGGGCTACCGCGGCGTCGGCACCGACATCACCGACCGCAAGCGCGCGCAATCCGTGCTGCGGGCGGCGTACGACGAGCTCGCGCGCTCCAACGCGGAGCTGCAGCAGTTCGCCTACGTCGCCTCGCACGACCTGCAGGAGCCGCTGCGCATGATCGGCAGCTATACGCAGCTCCTGGAGCGCCGCTACGGCGACAAGCTGGACACGGAGGCGCGCGAGTTCATGGGCTTCATCGTCGACGGCGCGACGCGGATGAAGCAGCTGATCGAGGACCTGCTCGCGTACTCGCGGGTCGGTACCCGGGGCAGGGAATTGCGCGCCATCCAGGCGCAGGCCGCGCTCGACCGCGCGCTGGTCAACCTGCGGGCGGCGATCGAAGCGAGCGACGCGCAGATCACCCACGACGTCCTTCCCGAGGTGAATGCCGACGACACGCAGCTCGCCCAGCTCCTGCAGAATCTGATCGGCAACGCCATCAAGTTCAGGAAGAAGGGCGAGCCGCTGCGAATTCACGTCGGCGCGCAGGACGCGGGGGACGAGTGGCGATTTTCGGTTTCCGACAACGGCATCGGCATCGAACCGCAGTACTTCGAGCGCATCTTCATGGTGTTCCAGAGGCTCCATACGCGCGACGAGTACCCGGGCACCGGAATAGGCCTCGCGATCTGCAAGAAGGTGGTTGACCGGCACCGCGGGCGGATCTGGATCGAGTCCGCGCACGGCAAGGGCAGCACGTTCTTCTTCACGCTTCCCAAAACCCAAAGAGGAGAATCATGAGCGCAGACATGGACAGGACGGCTCCCCCGGTGGAGATCCTCCTGGTCGAGGACAATCTCGGAGACGCGCGGCTGACGCGCGAGGCCCTCAAGGAGGGAAAGGTCTACAACAATCTGCACTGGGTCAAGGACGGCGTCGAGGCGCTCGATTTCCTGCACAAGCGCGGCAAGTACAAGGACGCGCCCAAGCCGGACATCATCCTGCTCGACCTGAACCTTCCGAAGAAGGACGGCCGCGAGGTGCTGCAGGAGATCAAGTCGGATTCGCGCCTGATGCGCATCCCGGTCGTCGTCCTCACCACCTCCAAGGCCGAGGAGGACGTCCTGAAGACCTACACCCTGCACGCGAACTGCTACGTGACCAAGCCCGTGGACCTCGAGCAGTTCATCAAGGTCGTGAAGTCGATCGACAACTTCTGGCTGACCGTGGTCACGCTTCCCAACGGGAAGTAGCGCATGGCCGAGCGCCAGCGGGTTCTGCTGATCGAGGACAATCCGGGGGACGTCCGCCTCATCCGCGAGATGCTCGCCGAGGGCGAGGACGGTCTGTTCCAGCTGGACTGCGTCGGCCGGCTCGCCCAGGGCCTCGAGTACCTCGCCACGCGCAGCACCGGCGTGGTGCTCCTCGACCTGTCGCTTCCCGACAGCTACGGATTCGACACCTTTCTCAAGGTCTACGCGCACTCGCCCAAGGTTCCGATCATCGTGCTCACGGGGCACGACGACCAGAACGTCGCGCTCTCGGCGGTCAAGACGGGAGCCCAGGATTATCTCGTCAAGGGCAAGCTGGACCGCGAGCTGCTGCTGCGCTCGATGCAGTACTCGATCGAGCGCAAGCGCTACCAGGAGCAGCTCGAATACCAGGCGAACTACGACGCGCTTACGGGGCTCCCGAACCGCAACCTGCTGCACGACCGCCTCAAGCAGTCGGTCTACGCCCAGCGCTTCGTGCGCTCGATCGGCGTGGTGTTCCTCGACATCGATCACTTCAAGTTCGTCAACGACAGCCTCGGGCACAACACCGGCGACAAGCTGCTGCAGAAGGTGGCCGAGCGCCTCCTCGACGCGGTGCGCGACGGCGACACCGTCGCGCGGCTGGGCGGCGACGAATTCATCCTGATCCTCAACGACCAGACCGGGCAGGAGGTCATCTATCGCGCGATGCAGCGCATCATCGGCAAGGTCGCCGAGCCGATCGAGGTCGACGGGCAGGAGCTGCTGGTCACGGCGAGCGCCGGGATCAGCATGTACCCGCAGGACGGCCCCGACGTGGAGACGCTGCTCAAGCACGCCGACGCGGCGATGTACCGCGCGAAGGACAAGGGGCGCAACAATTTCCAGTTCTACACCGCCGAGATGAACCGGCAGGTGAACGAGCGGCTGAAGATGGAGTCGAGCCTGCGCCGCGCCCTGGAGCGCAACGAGTTCGAGCTCTACTACCAGCCGCGCTTCCGGGTCGGGAGCGGCGCCCTGGTAGGCTGCGAGGCGCTGCTGCGCTGGCAGCATCCCGAGCTCGGCCTGACGCTGCCCGAGCGTTTCATCGCGCTCGCCGAGGAGACCGGTCTCATCATCCCGATCGGCGACTGGGTGATCAAGTCCGCCTGCACGCAATCGCGCGAGTGGCAGAAGAAGGGCATGACGCCGGTCACCGTGTCGGTCAACCTGTCGATGCGCCAGTTCAAGCAGGAAGGTCTCGCCGCCTCCGTGGACGAAGCGCTGCGCGCGTCCGGCCTCGACCCGCGGCGCCTGGAGATGGAGCTGACCGAGAGCCTGGTGATGCAGGACACCGAGGCCGCGATCCGCGTGCTCTCGCGCCTGCGCGAGATCGGCGTGGAGCTGTCCGTCGACGACTTCGGCACCGGGCACTCGAGCCTCGCCTACCTTACGCGCCTGCCGATCAGCGCGCTCAAGATCGACCAGTCGTTCGTCCAGGCCGTCAAGGGCACGGGGCAGACCGACGAGGGCGTCGTCGCGCAGGCGATCATCTCGCTCGCGCACAACCTGAAGCTGAAGGTCGTCGGCGAAGGCGTCGAGACGGGCGCGCAATACGAATTTCTGAAGAAGCACGACTGCGACGAAGTGCAGGGATTCCACTTCGGCCGGCCCATGCCGGCGGGGGAGTTCGAGCGGTTCGCGGGAAGCCGCGGATCGTGACGCGCCCTGCCCAGGCTTGCGTGGCCGACGACGCCGGCTGGCCTGCCGAAGGGATGCGGTGAGAGAATTTCGCCGGGAGGCGAGTTTCGCTCGTTGCGCGCTTCCCGACGGAACGAGGACGATCCAATCAAGCTCGCCGCGACGCTCGCGATCATCTTCGCCGGTCTCTCCGGGCGATCCGCGGTCGACAAGGTGCTCACCCTGCGCGGCGGGCCGGAGCTCGTCGCGTTCTGGGCGCAGCTCGCCTCGATCATCGATCTCGTCGCCGGCGTCGCGCTCGCCGGGGTCGGCACCGGCATCTCGGTGCTGATCGCGCAGACCGCGCAAGCCGAACGCCAGCGCGCGCTGCTGCACCGGTCCCTCCGCCTCGGGTTCGCGGTGTCGGCGCCGGTGATGCTCGCGGTCGTCGCGCTCTCGCTCGCTTTCCCGGGGACGCTCGCCGGAGGCGGGCCGCCGCATTCCCTGGTCGCGCTCGCCGCCGCGGTGGGCTGCGTCGCGGTCGTGCCGGGCATCGTGAACGGCTACTGGCTCGGCCAGCAGCGCCGGGACCTGATGCTCGCGCTCGCTGCGGGATCGGCGCTGGCGCTCCTCGCCGCGGCGCTCGCCGCGCCCCGGGCGCACGTTCTCGCCGCGCTGGCGCTGGTCCAGGTCCTGCCGGCGCTCGCCGCGGGATTCGCCGTGAGCAGGGCCGGGGCGCCGGCGGCTCGCGACGCCGCGCCGCTCGCGCGCTACGTCCTTCCCGGCCTGACCATCGGCCTGCTCACCCCGCTCGCCACGCTCGCGGTGCGGGACATCGTCGCGGCGCAGATGTCGTGGCACGACGTGGGCCTGCTGCAGGCGCTGTGGCGCGTCTCGGACTGGGTCGCGAACGTGGCGGCGGGAGTGATGGCGGTGCACTTCCTGCCGCGCCTCTCGGCCGCGCACGGCACGCCGCGCTTCGCGGCGGAGCTGAAGCGGGCCGCCCTGGTCACCGTGGTCCCGTCGGCGCTCGCCCTCGCCGTCGAGGCGTTTCTGCAGCGTCCTCTCCTGGCGCTCTTCTACGACGAGAGCTTCGCCATCCCCGACGCGGCGGCGTCGCTGCTTTTCGCCGGGACGTTCCTGCGCATCGCCTCGTGGCTGCCCCTGTACGCGCTCTACGCTATGCGGCGCACGCGCGCGCTCGTCGTCGGCGAGCTCCTCTCGATGCCGCTGTTCGCGGCGCTGCTCGCCGCCTGGCCCGGGGCGCTCACGCTCGAGGCGGCGGGAGCGCTGTGGCTCGCCGCCTACGCGGGGTACGGCCTGTTCAACCTGTGGGCCGTGAGGCGGGCCGCGTGGTTGTGAGGGGCGGCGTCATTGCGTACTATCGCGCGGTCAGGAGGGTTTCATGAAGCGCAGCACCGAACGTTTCCTCACCACGCACACCGGCAGCCTGCCGCGGCCGGAGGACCTGGTGCGCATGATGTACGCCAAGGAAGAGGGCGTGCCCGTCGACGGGTCCGCGCTCGCCGCCCGCATACGCTCGGCGGTCGAGGAGGTCGTGCGGAAGCAGGCCGGAGCCGGCGTGGACGTCGTGAACGACGGCGAGATGTCCAAGCCTTCGTACGCGACCTACGTGAAGGACCGCCTGAACGGCTTCGGCGGCACCGGCAACACCTTCGTCTACCAGGACCTGGTCGAATTCCCGAATCTCGCCAAGCGCGTGTTCGGCGACCCGGGGCGCTCGCGCCGCAAGACGCCCGGCTGCAACGCGCCCATCGGCGTGCGCGACGCCAAGGCCGCCGCCGAGGACGTGGACAATCTGAAGGCCGCGGCGGCGAAGGTGAAGGCGCAGGAGACGTTCATGAGCGCCGCCTCTCCCGGCGTGATCGGCCTGTTCTTCCGCAACGACTACTACCCGAGCCAGGAAGCGTATCTGTACGCGATCGCCGAGGCGATGCGCGCTGAGTACGAGACGGTCGCGAAATCGGGCGTGATCCTGCAGATCGACTGCCCGGACCTCGGCATGGGCCGGCACATCCAGTACGCGGACCTGAGCCTTCCGGATTTCAAGAAGAAGGCGCGGCTGCACGTCGAGGTCCTCAACCACGCGCTCTCGAGCATTCCCCCGGAGCAGCTGCGCATGCACCTGTGCTGGGGCAACTACGAGGGACCGCACCATTGCGACGTGCCGCTCGCCGACATCATCGACGTCGTGTTTCTCGCGCGGCCGCTCGGCATCTCCTTCGAGGCGGCGAATCCGCGCCACGCGCACGAGTGGAAGGTGTTCGAGTCGGTGAAGCTGCCCGAGGGCAAGGTGCTCATTCCGGGCGTGCTCGAGTCGAAGACCAATTTCATCGAGCATCCCGAGCTGATTGCGCAGCGCATCGGTCGCTACGCGAAGCTCGTGGGCCGCGAGAACGTCATCGCCGGGAGCGACTGCGGCTACGGCACCTGGGTCGGCCAGGCGGCGGTCGACCCCGACGTGGTGTGGGCCAAGATGGCGGCGATGGCCGAAGGCGCGCGCATCGCGACCCGGGAATTCTGGGGCCGCTAGGTCCCGGCGCCCGCGCCGCGCAGCGCTCTCCACAGCTTGTCCGGCGTCACCGGCATGTCGATATCGGCGATGCCGAGCGGCCGCAGCGCGTCGGCGATCGCGTTCAGCGTGGCGCCCAGCGCTCCCGACGTTCCCGACTCGCCCACGCCCTTCGACCCCAGCGCGTTCGCCCGGGTCGGCACCGGGTGCTCGCCGCAGACGATGGGGCCCATCCAGTCGGCGCGCGGCATGGGATAGTCCATGAAGCTGCCGGCGAGGAGCTGGCCGGTCTCCCCGTCGTAGACGGCGTGCTCGCCGAGGACCTGCCCGACGCCCTGCAGCACGCCGCCGTGCACCTGTCCTTCGACGCTGGTGTGATCGACCACCGTGCCGATGTCGTCGACGGTCGCGTAGCTCACCACTTCGACGATGCCGGTCTCGGGCTCGATCTCGACTTCGGCGATGTGGCAGCCGTTCGGGTAGGTCGCGCCGAACTGGCCTTCGGCGACGCAGTCCATGGGATGGGGCGAGCGCGCGGCGAGCTTTTTCGCCAGATCGAAGAATCCGATGGATTTGCCTCCGGCGCTGAAGCGACCGCTCCGGTATTCGGCGTCGCCGCCGAGCTCGGCGCCCGCGAGCGGCCTCGCCGTCTCGATCAGCTTTCCGACGAGCAGCTTCACGGCGCTGCCCGCGCCGTAGAGCGAGCGCGAGCCGCCGGTGCCGTTGCCGACGATGGACGTGTCGGGGTCGCCCTCGTGGAAGCGGATGCGCTCCGCTGCGTCTCCGAATTCCTCGCGGAAGATGCGCGTGAAAGCGGTCTCGTGGCCCTGGCCGGTGGATTGGGACACGGTGTACACGTGCAGGCCGCCCGACTCGTCGAAGCGCGCCTGCGCCTGGTCCTTGGCGGCGACCCCCGCGGCGCTCGCTTCGAGGAAGGTCGCGATGCCGATGCCCCGCAGCTTTCCTCCGCGCCTCGACCGCTCGCGGCGCGCCGGGAAATCCTTCCAGCCGGCGAGCGCGAGGGCCTTGTCCATCACCTTTTCGAACTCGCCGCAATCGTAGGTCGTGCCGTTGGCGGTCTTGTACGGCATCGCCTCGGGCGGTATGAAGTTCCTGCGGCGCAGCTCGATCGGATCGAAGCCGTGCTCGGCCGCGGCGCGGTCGACGACGCGCTCGATGGCGCACGCGATGTCGGGCCTTCCGGCGCCGCGGTACGCGGATACCGGCAGCGCGTTCGAGTAGGCGCAGCGCGTGTGCGCGTACATCGCCGGGATGCGGTACACGCCGCCCATGGTGATGGTGATGTTGCGCGAGCCGATCTGCGGGCCGAAAGGCGTGGAAAAGGCGCCCAGGTCGGCGCGGTCCTCGAATCGCAGCGCGAGGAACTTGCCGTCGCGGTCGAGCGCGAGCTCGGCCGTCATCGTCAGGCCCCGCCCGTGGTTGTCCGAGAGGAACACCTCGGAGCGCGTCGCCACCCACTTCACCGGGCGGCCGAGCTTCTGCGACGCGAGCATGGCCGCGACGTGCTCGGCGTAGGAGTAGCTGCGGATGCCGAAGCTCCCGCCGACCAGCTCAGTGACGACGCGGATCCTGTCCAGGGGCAGGCCGGTCGCGGCGGACAGGAATCCGCGCATGTTGTTCATGCCCTGGCTGGGCGTGTAGACGGTGAGGACGCCGCTCGCCGGATCGCAGCTCGCGAGAAAGGCGCGCGGCTCGATCGGATTGCCCACGAGGCGCTGGCTGAGCAGCGTGAAGCGCGAGACGTGCGCCGCTCTCGCGAACGCGGCGTCGACCGCCGCGCGGTCGCCGCTCTCGTATTCGAAGGCGAGATTGCCCGGGATATCGGCGTGGAGCTGCGAGGCGCCCGTGCGCGTCGCCGCGTCGAATCCGACCGCCGCGGGCAGGTCGCGGTACTCGACCGCGACGTCCTCGGACGCGTCCTGCGCGAGCGCCGCGGATTCCGCGATGAGCAGCGCAACGGGCTGCCCGACGTAGTGGACCTTACCCAGCGCAAGCGCGGGCCAGAACGGCTTCTTCTGCTTCTGCCCGCCCGCGCCTTCGTAGGGCACGCCGCCCGGCAGCGATTTCCAGCCCGAGGCGGCGTAGTCCTCGCCGGTGAGAACGAGGTGGACGCCGCGGCGCGCCCTGGCGGCGCCCGCGTCGATCGAGACGATCTCGGCGTGCGCGCGGTCCGACCTCAGGAAGAACGCGTGGAGCTGCCGGGGAAGATTCCAGTCCGCGGTGTAGCGGCCGCTTCCGGTCAGCAGCCGCGGGTCCTCGCGGCGTATTGTTTTTTCGCTCATCGCCCGGGGCGGATTGTCTCACGACGGGCGCTCGCCGCAAGGATTCGGACCGGCTAGGGCATCGCGTGCTGATGTTCCATCCAGTCCCAGTAGCCGCCGTCGGAGTACGCCTCGCGGATCGCCGACGAGCCGCCGCTCTGCTCCCGCGGCACCGGGCGCGCCGCGACCGCGGCATGGGGCGCGTCCCCACGGGGTGCTGCCGCGAGGAGCTGGCTGTCGGCGGTCCTCGCGTGCGCCTGCGGCGCCACGGCGGCGTGCAGCATCCCGAACGATACCGCGGCGGAGACCACCGCCGAGACTGCAAACCCCTTCAGGCTTTCAGGATTCATGACTTCTCCTTTCCTTCGTTTGTCGGGGGAGGGAGCGGAATCCGCTCCCTCCCACCCTTGCCTCCCGGCTTCCGCCGGCCCGTGCAAATTCCGCCGCCGGCCTACAGCGACCTCAGAAACGCGATCAGGTCCTGCTTCTCCTGGCCCGTGATGCCGGCGCCGAAGCGCTCGTTGTAGAAGTCGATCACCGCGTCCAGGTCCGCCGCCGAGCCGTTGTGAAAATACGGCGCGCGCGCGGCCAGCCCCCGCAGGATCGGCCCCTTGAACTTGCCGATATCGGCGAACCGGCCCGAGATCAGCGCCCTGCCCGGATCGGTGACGCTCGCCGTGGGGCAATCCGGGCCGATCGCCCTGGTGCCGTCGGGCCGGGTCACGCATTTCTGCTGCAGCGTGTACAGCGGCATGTCGGGCGTGCGGCGCGAGCCGTCGGCCGTGCCGATGTCCAGCGGCGCGACGATCGAGTGGTTCCCCGAATTCGGAGCGTCGTGGCAGGTCGTGCAGGTGCCCTGAAAAGAGGCGGGCAGCGGCGGATCGAACGGGCTGTTCACATTGAGGCCCCCGACGCCGGAGATCGTGAGCGGCTTCGTGTTGAAGATCGCCTCGCCGCGGGAGATCGAGCGCCGCGCCGCGTCGGCGGCGCCGCCGCGACGGCCGGCCCAGGCGCCGTAAAGATCGAACACGATCGGGTCGAACCGCGCGCCGGTGCGGTAGTCGCCGAGGTTGTCGTTGATCCCGTAGTAGAAGGCCTGGCCGAGAAGCGCCTCGGGACCGCCCCTGGCGCCGGCGGAGCTCAAGCGCCCCGCGTCCCTGTCCCAGACCTGCGCGGTGGCGAGCGCGGTCTCGAAGGCGACGATCGATTCGCGCTGCGCGTCGGTCAGCGGGCTCGGCGCCTGCGCGTGGCCCTGGGTCGCGCCGTTCGCCTGGTCGGACAGGTCGAAGTGGATCGCCGCGAAGCATTTCCCGCCTTCCGCCGCCGTGCTGCAATGATCGCTCCCGGCAAAGGTCTCGCGCCCGTCCCACATGACCGCGGAGAGGAACCGCAGATTGGTCGCGGGCAGCGGCCGGCGGAACAGCGACAGCTCCGCGGCGCTCGCGTGGTGATAGGGGTCGTCGACCGCGATCAGCTCGAAGTCCGCGCCGGCAGGCACGCCGATGCCCACGCGGATGAGCCCCTTGCCGAGGAGCATGTTGTACGCGCTGCGGCGCGCGGCGAGCGTCGAGACGTCCGCGTCGGGAGAGTTCGAGCCGTCGTTGGTCCTGAAGATCGCGCCCAGTCCGAACTCGTCGGCGACCACGCCTCCCCGGGTCCGCTCGAAGATCGCCTGCACCTGCGGCGGAGTCACGCTCCATCCGGCGCTGGGCGCGTGGCAGCTGACGCAGCGCCGGCCGTTGGCCCCCAGGTCCTGGAAGAACTCGTTGCCCAGATCGATGGCGCCCGCCGCGCTGACCGTCGAGGCGAATCCCCCGGGGTTGGGAAACGGCAGGCCGTTGGGAAGATGCCCGAGGCGCGTGAACTGCGTGGACGCGAAGGAACTATCGTCGGCCCGCAGGCCGGCGGGCGCCGCGGCGGACAGGAACAGCAAGGACGCGACAGTGGCTGCTGCATGCGTATTCATGTGACCTCCCGTGTGCTCGATCTCTCCCTGGCTTCGTGTGCCTTACTTCCAGCGGCTCCGATTCTGGGCGGCGCGCCCGCCTCCCGGAATCGGAACAAAGCGCTATGACGAACGTCAGAGGGATGCGGCGGGAAACGCGGAAAACGGGCCGCGGCACAACGGCCTGCGCGGGTGTGGGGCCCCGGAGGTTTTGTAATAGACTCGCTATGACCTAAGTGCTATGACCTGGTCATGGCGGCGCGGGATATGAGAGAAAGGAGGCGGCTTGAAGGTTCTGGTCGTCGATGATCACCCTCTTATCTGCGAAGCCCTGCGCCAGGTGCTCAAGGCGCTCGATCGGGACATCGAGCTGCTCGAGGCGGGCAGCGGCCGCGACGCGCTCGCGCAGGCCGCCCGAAGCGACGGGCTCGATCTCATCCTGCTCGACCTCGCGCTGCCGGACGCGGACGGCTTCGAGGTGCTGCGCCAGCTGCGCGAGCGCCATCCGTCCTTCCCGGTGGTCGTGCTCTCGGCCTCGGAGCAGGCGCAGATCGTGATGCGCGCGCTCGACGCCGGAGCGATGGGCTTCATTCCGAAGACCGCCTCGAACGAGGTGCTGCTCGGAGCGCTCCGCCTGGTGCTCTCGGGGGGCGTCTACCTGCCGGCGGAGGTGCTCCGGCACGCGCCCTCGCCGGCGCTCCCGGCGAGCCCGGCCGCGGCGGAGACCGGCTATCGCGCCATGGGGCTCACCGAGCGCCAGGCGCAGGTGCTCGCGCTCGTGGTGCAGGGCAAGCCCAACAAGATCATCTGCCGCGAGCTCGATCTCGCCGAAGGCACGGTCAAGATCCACGTCACCGCGATACTCAAGGCGCTCGGCGTAAGCAACCGCACCGAGGCGGTCGTCGCGGTGGGCAAGCTCGGCCTGAAGCTGCCCACCGCCGCATGAGAATCGGGATCATCTCGGTCTTCGTCGATTATCATCGCCGCGGCCGCAAGAATCGCCTGGCGATGCAGCCCGGAATCGGGCCGCTGCTCGCCGGGCTCCTGCCGCGCGACGCCGAGATCGAGGTGGTCAACGAGACCTGGCGCGATCCGGACTGGTCGCGCGACTACGACCTGCTGTTCCTGTCGAGCCTGCACTCGGATTTCGACCGCGCGAGGGCGATCTCGCACTACTGGCGCCGGCGCGGGGCGAAGACCGTCTACGGCGGGTCCTTCGCGAGCGCGTACCCGGACTTGTGCCAGCCCTTCTTCGACGCGGTCGTCGTCGGCGATCCCGAAGCGAGCGTTCCGGCGGTGTGCGCCGATTTCGCACGGCGGGGGCTGAAGCCGCGCTACGTCGCGACCCGCTACGACGCCGGGAGCGTCGCCCCGCCCCGATTCGATCTCGTCGCCGCCCAGTCGTATACGCCCCTGTGCCTGGAGGCGACGCGCGGCTGCCCGTTCGAGTGCGGGTTCTGCGTGCTCACCGGGCTGGGGCCCCGGCATCACATCCGGCCCGTGGCCGATGTCGTGAGGGACATCCGCGAAGGGCAGAGAGCGGTCCGGCGGATCGCGCGCCCCTGGCGGCACCGGGTCGTGGGCTTCGCCGACAACAACATCGGCGGAAACCTCCCGTACCTGCGCGAGCTGTGCGCCGCGCTCGCGCCGCTCGGGCTCCAGTGGTACGCCGCCGCCACGTTCAACGTGGCCGCCAATCGCGAGCTGGTGCGGCTCATGTCGGACGCCGGCTGCAGGGTGCTCTACGTGGGGCTGGAGAGCTTCAACCCCGAGGCGCTGCGCGACATGAACAAGAACCAGAACGTGATCGCGAAGGTCCGCACCGTGATCGACAACTGCCGGCGCAGCGGCATCCTGCTGATCTCCGGGCTGATGCTCTCCCCGCTCGCCGACGGGCTGGACTACATCGCGTCCGTTCCGGGGCACCTGCGGGCCTGCGGCCTGCACGTTCCGACGTTCGTGTGCTTCGAGTCGCCGATACCGGGGACGCCGCTCTTCGGACGCCTGGCGGCGCGCCCCGAGCCGGCGCTGCTTCCCGGCGCCCTGCTGCGGGATTTCAGCGGGTATACGCTGACCGTGAAGCCCGGCCGGGCGCCGCTCGCCGAGTTCGTCGCCGCCTACCGCCGACTCGTCGAGCAGATCTACGCGCCGCGCCGCCGCCTGCGCAAGCTCACCGACGATCTCTCGTATTTCCTGCCGCGCGGGCGCTGGTTTCCCGCGCTGCTCGACGCGGTCGACACGCTTGCGGCCGATCCCGTTCCCGATCCCGGCCGGTCGCTCGTCGCCGGAAGCGACGCGCCGCCCCCCGAGACCGTTCCGCTCGGGGAGCACGACTTCGAATCCGAGGCGGAGCGGGCGCGTATCGTCCAGCCCTGGCGGGTCACCGACGAGCGGGGCGCGGTGCTGCCGCAATGGCTCAGCGCCCGGGCGGTGTTCGAGCGGCCGCGGCGGGCCAGGCTTGCCGCAGGATGACCATGGACGCCAGGGCCGCGCAGATCCGCAGCGAGCAGGTGCGCACCGTCTACCTGCATTCCCCGACCACCACGATCGGGTCGCTGATCGCCGGAGCCGCGCTGGTCGCGGTGATGTGGGACGACATCCCGCACGCGGTGCTGGTCGGATGGCTGCTCGCCCTGTGCCTGCACCAGCTGTTCCGCGTGCGCCACTATCGCGCCTATCTGCGCGCCGGAGCCGAGGGTCAGCGTGCCGAGCGCTGGGGCAGGCTCTATGTCGTCGCGGCGGCGACGGCCGGCGTGATCTGGGGCTCCAGCGGCGTCCTGATGTTCGCGCCCGATTCGCTCGCCCATCAGGCGATGCTGGTCCTGATCCTGTTCGGGATCGCCACGGTTTCGATGGGCTCGCTCTCCGCCTTCGCGCCCGCGTTCTACGCGCTGGTGCTGCTCACGCTGCTTCCCATCATCGGGCGGATGCTGATCGACCCGGGGCCCGCGCGCGTCTACCTCGCCGTCCCGGGAATCATCGTCCTCGGCGTCGTGCTGTCTTTCGGCCGGACGGTGAACCGCATCATCACCGAGTGGCAGACCAAACGCCTGGAGAACGTGGATCTCGTCGAGGAGCTGCGCGCGCAGAAGGCGATCGCCGACCGGGCGCGGCAGGCGGCGGAGACCGCGAACCGCTCCAAGACCCAGTTCTTCGCCGCGGCGAGCCACGACCTTCGCCAGCCGCTGCACGCGATGGGCCTCTTCGCGTCGGCCCTGTACGAGAAGGTGCGGGATCCGGAGGTCCTGGACATCGTGCGCAGCATCAACGCGTCGGTGGCTGCGCTCGAGGGCCTGTTCAACGAGCTGCTCGACATCTCCAAGATCGACTCGGGCGTGATCCGGCCGAAGCTCGAGCACTTTCCTCTCAGCCGGGTGTTCGACCGCCTGAAGGACGAGTTCGCGGCCGAGGCGCAGGCGAAGGGCCTGAGGCTGGCGGTCGGCGGCGGCGAAAACCTCGTCGAGAGCGACGCGGTGCTGCTCGAGCGCATCGTGCGCAACCTGCTCGGCAACGCCCTGCGCTATACGTCGCAGGGAGAGGTCGGCCTGGCGGCGGCGCCCGCGGGCGGCTCGGTGCTCGTCGAGGTGCGCGATACCGGGCCGGGCATACGGCCCGAGGACCAGGACCGTATCTTCGAGGAATTCGTGCAGCTCGCGAACCCGGGCCGCACCAGCAGGAAGGGGCTGGGGCTGGGCTTGTCGATCGTGCAGCGCCTGTGCGCGCTCCTCGGCTACCGGATCCGGCTCGTGTCGGAGCCCGGCCGGGGGGCGACCTTCGGCTTCGAGGTTCCGCGCGGCGCGGAGGGCGAGCTGGCGCGCGAGGATCGCGCGGCGCCGGATCGCCGCGCCGACCTGTCGGGGCGGCTGGTCGCGGTGATCGACGACGAGCTCGCGATCGTGGAGGGCATGCGGGTGCTGCTCTCGGGCTGGGACATCGAGGTCATCGGGTCGGCGACGGGAGACGACGTCGTGGAGGCCGTGCACTCGAAGGGGCGGATGCCGGACCTGATCATCGCGGACTACCGGCTCGCCGACGGCGTGGTGGGGACCGATGTGATCGGCCGCCTGCGGCGCGAGCTGGATCCGGAAATTCCCGCGATCCTGGTGACGGGCAGCACGGGCCGGGAGAGCATCTCTGCGGCCGATGCGAAGGGCTACGAGGTGCTTCTCAAGCCCGTGAATCCCGAGACGCTGCGCGAGCTGATGGGCCGCAAGCTGCGGGCCGGCTGATCGGGCTCAGGCTCCGAAGCCGGCGAAGTGCTCGGGCCGCACCTTGCGCTCGGCCACCGCCCTGCCCACGCGCTGCAGCTCCGGCATGTGCTCGACCGAATCGAGCGCCTGCACCGCTTTCGGATCGATGCCGGCCAGGCCGAGCTCCGCGAGCCCTTCCGCGGAGAGCGTGGCGTTGTAGCGCACGTAGCTGAACAGGCGCCCGGGGTCCGCGGGACCTCTCGTCCCGATCAGGTCGCCGATCTCGCGGTCGAGCGGGTCGCCGGCCAGGCAGCGGCCGAAGGTCCGGCACAGGAGGTCCTGCTGGTACATCGCGGCGTCGAACAGGCTCTCGGTCGCTATGGAAACGGCCGCGGCCGCGTCGACGTCGGCGCGGCGCAGCCCCTGCTGGATGTCCGGGTGCAGGCCGGTGCCGACCGAGACGAGCAGCATGTTCTTTTCGCCGGCGGGCCACATCAGTCCGTAGGGCTCGAGCGTCGCCTGCAGGAAGAGCTGGAATGAAGGGTTGTTGTACGAGGTCACTCCGCCGTCGACGAAGACGAAGGTGCCGCCGCCTACGCTGATCTCCTGCGGCGGAAAGAACATCGGCGCGGCGGTGCTCGCGCGCACTACCTGCCACAGCGGGAACTTCGCGTTCGAGGTGGGCCGGTCCGGGTCGTTGTACTTCGCGCGCGGGTTGTTCGAGATCGGCCAGGGCGAGTCGGTGGTCGCGTTGGCGAGGACCACGAGCAGCAGCGTGCGCAGGCTGTCGCCGTCGAGGGTCGCGGCCTCGCCGCCGACCAGCTCCTTCAGCTTGGCCGCGAGAGGCGCGTCGGGGTACTTCGCGTAGGCTTCCTTCTCGCCCGCCCAGCGCTTGGCGTAGTACCTGCACACGTTGAAGATGCCGGCGATCTTCTCCAGCTCGTCGACGAACGGCGCCCGGCGGTCCTCCTCCAGCCGCTTGAGGATCGCGCCCTTGTCGAACATCATCCGGCCGCAGTCGAGATAGATGCGGCGTATTTCGTCCACGGGCCTGCCGAGCGAGAGGAGGGTGCCGATCACGGCGCCCGTGCTCGTGCCGGCGATGTAGTCGAAGTAGTCGGCGAGGACGAGCGAGCGGTTTCCCGACCGCTCGCGGACGATGCTCTCGATCCGCGCGAGGATCTCGATCGTGAGCAGGCCGCGGATTCCGCCCCCGTCGAGCGACAGGAGCTTCCGCGGACCGGGCTTGGCGAGCTTCGCCTGGGCGCCTGCGAACACGAGCGGTCTCCTTTCGTCAGCCCGAGAGGCGCTTCAGGGCGGCGCCGGCGCGCTCGCTCATGGCGGCGGATCGGTCGCTGGTGAACCTGTTCCTCGAGAATTCCTCGAGCACCCTCCGGTAGGAGGCGACGGCGCCGGCGCGGTCGCCGGCGCGCTCCTGCAACTGGGCGAGGATGTAGAGATACTCGAACAGCGACGGTCCTTCCTTCTCGGACAGGCTTTCCTGCGGAAACGCCCAGCGGAACGCGGCGAGGTGGTCCGCCGGAGGCAGCGCCGCGGCGAGCGATTCCAGCCGGTCCGCGGTGACCGCCTCGTAGTGGTAGATGTCCCAGAACCTGCGCTTCAGAAAATCGGTCGGCCTCGGCTCGCCCTTGGCGCGCATGTCGCTCATGACGCGGATCGCTTCGCTCTCGAGAGCGGGATTGCCGGTCCACATCTGCTGATACGTCCTCAGGAGCGCCGCGACTTCCACGAGCCGCACGTACTCGCGCTCGCGACCCGACTCGATCGCGGCCGAGAAATGCCGCCTGGCGGCATCGATCGTTTCCTTGTCTCCGCCCAGCGTCCTGAGGATCTCGAAGCCCCACATGGCGTGCGCGTAGACGTTGCCCGGGTCGATGTCGAGCGCCTGGCGATAGTCCTCGACGGCAGGCCGGCCGCCTTCTCCCAGGAGGCCGCGCAGGTACTGCGCCCATCCGAGGTGAGCGACGAGGTCGGCCCTGGGCCGGCCGCTCGCTTCGCCGGCGGCGCGCTGCAGCAGGGGCAGGGCGGTCTGCAGGACCTTCTGCAGGTATTCGCCGGTCCAGGGTCCCAGGCCGTTGCGCCGGACCCATTCCATCGCGAGCCGCTCCTCCGCGTCGAGCACCTCGCGCGATACCGGGGCGATCGCGCGGGCTTCCTCCAGAGTCTTCCACGCGTCGTCGAACGTCGCCGAGTCCGCCTCGCGCAAGCCCTGCTTCACCAGCCGCGAGACCTCCGCGGCCTGCTTGCGGCGATCGAGGTAGGTCGGCAGCGCGAGCCATCCGATCGCGGCGACGATGAGCGCGACGGCGAGGGCCGGAACAAGGCGGCGCGGCGCCAGCATCCTCCGCCACCACGGCGCGCTCATTCGCGCGACTTCGGCGGCGACCTCGGCCGTGAGGTTGCCCTTGGGGCTGAGGAGGGTGACGGCGCGCAGGAACGGAGGGATCGATTCCTTCGGGACCGGCTCGACGACGACGGGAAGCACGTGGCCGGAGGGGTTGCTCCAGCGGCTCTCCGCGAAGCCGAGCTCGGTGAGGGTGTAGCGTCCCGGCGACACCGATTCGCGGCTCACCAGGAAGACGAAGATCTCGCAGTCGTCGACGGCGGCGCGGATCCGCGCGTCGTAGCCCTCGCCGGCCGGGAGCGAGGAGCGGTCGCGGAACACCGAGTGCCCGTCCTCCTTGAGCGAGAGCTCGATGCGCGCCGCCGCCTCGGTCTGCTCCGAGGAGTACGAAAGGAAGACCGCGCTCATCCCGCCGGCGGGGTCAGCCGCGCCCGACGAACGGCATCTTGGTCGCCATGATGGTCATGAACTGCACGTTGGTCTCCGGCGGCAGGTTCGCCATGTGCAGCACCGCCTCGCCGACGTGGTCCACGTCCATCAGCGGCTCGGGCCTGATCTCGCCGTTCGCCTGCGGGACGCCGTCCGCCATGCGCGAGGCGAGCGGCGTGCGCGCGTTGCCGATGTCGATCTGGCCGACCGCGATGTCGTATTTCCGGCCGTCGAGCGCGCTCGCCTTGGTGAGGCCGGTGACGGCGTGCTTGGTCGAGGTGTACGGCGCGGAGTTCGGCCGCGGCGCGTGAGCGGAGATCGAGCCGTTGTTGATGATCCGCCCGCCGCGCGGGCTCTGGCTCTTCATGATCCTGAACGCTTCCTGAGTGCACAGGAACATGCCGGTGAGATTGGTGTTCACCACGGCCTGCCACTGCTCGAGCGTCAGGTCCTCCAGCATGATGCTGCTGGGCGTGCCGATCCCGGCGTTGTTGAACAGCACGTCTAGCCTCCCGAATTTTTCCCTCGCCGCGGCGAAGAGGGCCCGCACCGCCTTCTGCTCGGTGACGTCGGTGGGCGCGACCAGCGCTCGCTCGCCGGCGCCGGAGAGCTTCGCCGTCTCCTCCAGCAGCTCCCTGCGCCTGCCCGCGAGCGCGACGCGGTAGCCGTCCTTCAGGAACGCGAGCGCGACCGAGCGGCCGATTCCGCTCCCTGCGCCCGTGACGATCGCTGCCTTTCCCGACGAAGCCATTTTCTCTCCCCGGTCGATGTCAATGCACCGCGGCGAGCTGCCGCGCCTGCTCGACGTTCGCGGCGACGCGCCGCGAGGCGGCGAGGGTGCGCTTGCGCGCGGCCTCGACCGTGTCGTCGTCGAGCAGAGGCACGCGCAGCTGCGCCGCCATCTTCTTCCGGGTCGGAGGATAGGACGCGAGCAGCCGCTCGAGCGCCTCCGCCGAGACCCGGTAGTCGAAGTAGCTCTTTTCCATGCGGTCCTTGGCGCGGACCGCCTCGTCGATCCAGCCCTTGGATCGCCGCGCCGCTCCGCGCATGTGATCGCGCAGCTTCTCCTCGGTCGCCGAGACCTGGATGTGGTAGCGGTGGCTCGCCGCCTCCTCGCGCAGGATCTGCCGCACGGTGAGGAGATACTCCTCGGCGGCGCCGGCGAGCGCCCGGTCGGGGGAAGCGCTCATATCGCGCAGATCGATCACGTGCCTGTCCACTTCCTGGGCCTGCTCGTCGAGCTTCGCGACCGTCTCGGGGCTCGCCGCTTCGGGTTTCAGCGCGAGCGCGGCTTCGAGGCGGTCGCTCGAATCGCGCACCAGAACGCCCACAGCCTTGTGCTGCTGGGTCTTGCGGTAGGCGCTCAGGCCCCACGCGCCGAGCGCCGAGACGAGCGCCAGCACAGCGAGTCCGAAGACAGCCCCCCTCATGGCCGCTCCGCGAGCGCCCGTTGCCGCATGGATTGCCCGCGGGAATTTCATGCGCGCTAGGCTAGCAAGCGAGACCGGACCGGTCAAACGCGCGCCGGCGCGCGAGGCGAAGGCGGCATGGTGCGCGGCCGCGCGGCGTGATCTAATGGCGCCTGCCGAGGGAGCCGTCATGGGTGTGCTGCAGGTCGTCCTGTTCCTGATGCTGTTTGCCGTGGCGCTGGGCTGGGTGGCGCGGCATTTCAAGTTCCCCTATCCGATCGCGCTGGTGATCGGGGGCGGGGCGCTGGGCTTCGTTCCGCGCCTGCCGCAACCCGAGTTCGACCCGCAGTTCGTCCTGGTGCTGGTGCTGCCCCCGATCCTCTACCAGGCGGCGCTGCTCACCTCCTGGCGCGAGTTCAAGGCGAACATCCGTCCCATCGGACTGCTCGCGATCGGTTTGGTTCTCGCGACCACGCTCGCGGTGGGCGCCACGCTGAAGCTGCTGATCCCCGACATACCCTGGGCGGCGGCGTTCGTGCTGGGCGCGATCGTCTCGCCGCCCGACGCGGTGGCCGCGACCGCCATTCTTTCGCGGCTCAACATCCCGCGCCAAGTGGTCACGGTGCTCGAGGGCGAGAGCCTCGTGAACGACGCCACGGGCCTGGTGATCTACAAGTTCGCGGTCGCGGCGGTGCTGACCGGAGTGTTCTCGCTGTGGCAGGCGAGCCTGGAGTTCGTCGGAGTCGCGGCCGGCGGCATCCTCATCGGCTTCCTCATGGGGCAGTTCTTCGTCCTCGTGCATAAGTATCTCGGCGACGCCTTCATCGAGGTGCTGACGACGCTCGCGGTGCCCTATGTCGCCTATATCGCGGCGGAGTCGCTGCACGCGTCGGGCGTGCTCGCCGTGGTCGCCGCCGGGATCGTGCGCGGGCGCTACGCCCCGGAGATCGTCTCGGCCGAGATGCGCATCATCGCGCGCTCGGTGTGGAACCTGCTGGTGTTCATCCTGAACAGCCTGGTGTTCATCCTCATCGGGTCGCAGCTCTCCGCGATCGTCGCGCGGCTCACCGACTACACGGTGGCGCAGCTGTTCTTCTACGGCACCTTCGTCTCGGCGGTGGCGATCGTGGTGCGCTTCCTCTGGATCTACCCCGCCATCTACCTGCCGCTCGTATACCGGGCCGCGCGAGGCCACGCGGTTCCGTCACCGCAGGAGGGCGAGGTGTTCATCATGAGCTGGTGCGGCATGCGCGGCATCGTATCGCTCGCCGCGGCGCTCGCCCTGCCGCGCGTGCTCGAGGACGGCGGCGATTTTCCGGAGCGCGACCTCATCATCTTTCTCACCTTCGTCGTGATCGCGGTGACGCTCGTCATACAGGGCCTCACGCTGAAGCCGCTCATCCGGCGCCTCCGGGTCGGCAAGGACTGGAGCTTCCAGGAAGAGAACCAGCGCGCGCGGATGGCCCTCGGCAAGGCGGCGATCGCCGCCATCGACACGGTGGTCGCGAAGGACGGCATCCCGAACGACCTCGCCGAGCGCATCCGCGCCGAGTTCGCCGAGCAGATCACCCTCGCAGTGCCCAACGGCCTGGTGCTGCGCCACTCGGGAGCCGACGACGCGAAGCGGCTGCGCGCCGCGGCGGTGAAGGCCGAACGCCACGAGCTGATCCGGCTGTGGCGGGAGAACCAGATCAGCGACGAGGTGCTGCACAAGATCGAGGAGCACCTCGACTATCAGGAGTCGCGCATCTAGGAGGTCCCATGATCCGCTTTGCCCTGTCTCTGGCGCTCTCCGCGTTCTGCGCGGCCGCGAGCGCGCAATATCCGAACAAGCCGATCCGCCTGCTCGTCCCGTTCGCGCCCGGCGGGGCGGCCGAGGTCGGCGCGCGCATTTTCGCGCAGCCCCTCGGGCAGGCGCTCGGAGAGCCGGTGATCGTCGAGGCCAAGCCGGGCGGGGACGGCGTGATCGCCGCCGACGCGGTCATGAAAGCCGCGCCCGACGGCTACACCCTGTTCTATCCCTCCAACACCGCGTTCAACTACGTCCCGGCGACGCGCAAGGTTCCTCCATACGACCCGGTGGCCGATTTCACGCCGGTATCACTGGTCGGGATCTACGGATTCTTCCTGTTCGTGCATCCGAGCGTGCCGGCGAGCACCGCCGCCGAGCTGATCGCATATGCGCGCGCGAACCCGGGCAAGCTCAACTACGGCACCGGGAACAGCACCAGCATCGTGATGACCGCGCAGCTGAAGCAGCTGGAAAAGCTCGACATCGTGCAGGTGCCGTACAAGGGCGACGGGCCGCTCACCATCGACCTGCTTGCCGGGCGGGTGCAGTTCGCGATCGCCACGCCGGGCAGCGCGGCGCCGCAGGTCAAGGCAGGGAAGCTGCGCGCGCTCGCCGCGATGTTCCCCAGCCGCAGCCAGCTGCTGCCGGACGTGCCGACCGCCGCCGAAGCGGGGCTCGGCAAGCTTTCGGTCACGCCCTGGGGCGCGGTCTTCGGCCCGGCGAAAATGCCGCGCGAAATCGCCGACCGCCTGTCGCGGGAGCTCGCGATCGTGCTGAAGCGCGAGGACGTGCGCGAAGGATTGGGCAAGCTCGCGTTCGAGCCGCGCAGCTCGACGCCGGACGAGCTGACGGCGTTCCTGAAGGAGCAGATCGAATCCTGGGCGCGCACCGCGCGCGCGGCGGGCATCGAGCCGGAGTGAGGCGCGGCGGCGCC
>DATEGT010000127.1:0-3299 GCA_035280025.1 Burkholderiales bacterium
TATCTCGAGACGCGCAGCGACGTCGACACTTCGCGCATCGGCGTCTGGGGCGTGTCGCTCGGCGGCTACTACGCGCCGCGCGCCGCGGCGTTCGAGAAGCGCTTCCGCGCCTGCGTCGCGCTGTCCGGGCCCTTCGAGCGCTCGGCCGACTTCAGCGGCCGCCCGCAGATGAACGTCGAGGCCTTCCGCGTGCGCTCCAAGAGCGCGAACCTCGAGGAGGCGGGCAAGGTGGCGCTGCGCTTCACGCTCGCCGCGTGCGCGAAGAACATCGCCTGCCCGATCTACATCGTCGCCGGGACGAAGGACCGGCTGACGCCGCACAGCCACGCCGAGAGGCTCGCCGCGGCGGTCTCGGGCCCGTGCGTGCTCTCGATCGTCGAGGGCGGCAACCACGTGGTGAACAACCTCTGGTACCGCTACCGCGACCAGACCGCCGACTGGATGGCGACGCAGCTCGGCGTCGCGAAGCGCTAGGGTGCGCCGCCGCGCCTGGCTCGCGCTGCTGCTCCTCGCCGCGCTCCCCGCGGCGCTGGCGCAGACGTATCCCGCGCGGGCGCTGCGCCTCGTCGTCCCGTTCTCGCCGGGCGGGTCGACCGACATCCTCGCGCGCGCTCTCGCGCAGAAGCTCGGCGAGGAACTGTCGCAGCCGGTGGTGATCGACAACCGCCCCGGCGCGGGCGGCACGATCGGCGCGGACGCGGCCGCGAAGTCCGCGCCCGACGGCTACACGCTCCTCATGGGGCAGCTCGGCCCGCTCGCGGTGAGCCCGTCGATCTACAAGAAGCTCCCCTACGACCCGGTGACGAGCTTCGCGCCGGTGTCGCTGATGGCGATCGTGCCCTCGGTGCTCGTCGTCAACAACGCGCTGCCGGTGCGGAGCGCGCAGGAGCTGATCGCCTACGCGAAGAAGCATCCGGGGGAGCTCACCTACGGCTCGGCGGGCACCGGCAGCACCTCGCACCTCACCACCGAGTACTTCAAGCTCGCGACCGGCACCGACATCCTGCACGTGCCCTACAAGGGCGTCGGCCCGATGCTCACCGACCTCGTCTCGGGGCAGCTCTCCATGGGCATCAACGGCGCGCCGGCGGTGATGCCGCACGTGACCACCGGGCGCCTGCGCGCGCTCGCGGTATCGAGCCTGACGCGGCTGCCGTCGCTCCCCGCCATCCCCACGCTGGACGAATCGGGCGTGAAAGGCTTCGATGCGAACGGCTGGTACGGCATCGTCGTGCCCGCCGGCACCCCGCGCGCGATCGTGATGCGCCTGAACGCCGGGATCCGCCGCGCCGTCGACTCCCCCGAGCTGCGCACCCGCCTGGACGCGGAAGGGGCGATCCCGGCGGCCGACTCCCCCGAGGCCTTCGCCGCCTTCATCGTCTCGGAGATCGCGCGCTGGGGCGCGGTGATCCGGCGCGCGGGGATCGAGCCGCAGTGAGCCCGGCTTGCCAAATTCCCGGATTCCGGTATAGTGCGACGCAAGGTTTCCGTTGTGCCTCATCCGGTTAGCGCAACAGCCCCTTCGCGGTTCTCCCTGAGCGCCCGAATTTCGAAAACGCAATTCATCCGCCTGAACCGGTGCGAAGGCGATCCCTTCCCAGGCCGATTCCAGGAGCCGAAGTCTTTCCGGGCACGCGCCCGAAGTCCCGCTCCTGAACAACGACAGGAGAGTTGTCCATAGATACGTTCGAAAGTCTCGGCCTCTCGGCCGAGCTGCTGCGCGCAGTCGCAGAGCAGGGCTACACCCAACCCACCCCGATCCAGTCGCAGGCCATCCCGGCCGTTCTCGCAGGGCGCGATCTCATCGCCGCCGCGCAGACCGGCACCGGCAAGACCGCGGCGTTCACGCTGCCGGTGCTCAAGCTCCTCGAGGACCGGCCGCTCGACCACGAGCATCCGCGGGCGCTCGTCCTCGTGCCCACGCGCGAGCTCGCCGCGCAGGTCGAGGAGTGCGTGCGCGCCTACGGGCGCCACCTGAACCCGAGCACCGCGCTCATCTTCGGCGGCGTGGGCTTCACGCCGCAGGTCGAGGAGCTGCGCAACGGCGCCGACATCGTGGTCGCGACGCCGGGACGGCTGCTCGATCACGCGGGCGAGCGGACCATCGATCTCTCGCGGGTCGAGATCCTGGTGCTCGACGAGGCCGACCGCATGCTCGACATGGGCTTCATTCACGACATCCGCCGCATCCTCGCGCTGCTGCCGGCGAAGCGGCAGAACCTGCTCTTCTCCGCCACCTTCCCGGAAGAGATCCGCAAGCTCGCCAGCGGCTTCATGAAGTCGCCGGTGACCGTCGAGGTCGCGCGGCGCAATACGCCGGCCGAGCTGGTGGCGCAGGTTGCGCATCCGGTCGATGCGGGCCGCAAGCGCGAGCTGCTCGCCCATTTGGTGAAGACGAACGACTGGCAGCAGGTGCTGGTCTTCTGCCGCACCAAGCACGGCGCGAATCGCCTGGCGCAGCAGCTTTCGCGCGACGGCATCAATGCCGACGCGATCCATGGAAACAAGAGCCAGAATCAGCGCGAGCGCGCGCTGGGCGAATTCAAGGAAGGTAAGGTGCGCGTGCTGGTCGCCACGGACATCGCGGCGCGCGGCCTCGACATCGAGGCGCTGCCGCACGTCGTGAACTACGATCTGCCGCACGTCGCCGAGGACTATGTGCACCGCATCGGCCGCACCGGCCGCGCCGGCGTCGAAGGCGAAGCAGTGTCGCTAGTAAGCCACGAAGACCGGCCGCTGATGGCGGCGATCGAACGCCTCATCAACCGCAAGGTGGACAGCCGGCCGATCGAGGGCTTCCAGCCCGGCAGGGCATCGTCGCGGCCAGCCGAGCCGCGTCACCCGCAGCGCGGGGAGCGCCAGCAGCCTCGTGCCGAGCGCGGACAGCGCCGCGACCGGCCAGAGCGGCACGCGCGTCCATCACGCCCCGGCAATAGTCAGCCGCAGCGTCCGGGGGGCCCCAAGCCCTGGCAGGAGCGCTCGGCCTCCAAGCAGAGCAACGGACAGCAGAGCCAACGCGACCGCCACCGCGGCCAGGGATTCCAGCGCCGCAACAATGTGCCCGCGGCACCGATCAACCCCGAATATCAGGCGCAGGTCGAGTAGGCACACCGCCGGATGCGCGAGGAGGGCGAGAAGCTGGCGTCGCCGGGCTCGCGGCGCGCCAGGGCCGTGCCGGCGCTCTTCGCCCGCAAGCCGGACTTACCCGAGCCTCAATGAGCGGCACGGGGATTGCTCGCCTCGATTTCGTACCGAACAGGAGGCGAGCATGAGAGAGCGATTCAACGACTTGGCGGACC
>DATEGT010000128.1:0-8645 GCA_035280025.1 Burkholderiales bacterium
TGCGAGAACGTCCGCTCGAACACCGCCTCCGCGATGCGGTTCTTCAGTATCTCGATCGAGCCGCCGGCGATCATCCAGCCGCGGCAGCGCCGGACGCAGTACTCGACCAGCTCTTCCTGCGTGTAGCCCAGGCCGCCCATGACCTGGAGCGCTTCGTTCGCGACGTCGAAGCCCGCCTGGTTGCAGAAAGCTTTTGCTATCGCAGTCTCCTCTGCGGACGGGAAGCCTTTGTCGGCGTTCGCCGCGGCTCGATAGAGAAGGAGTTGTCCCGCGTCGAGCTTGATCTTCATCTCGGCGAATTTCCACTGCAATCCCTGGAACTCGCACAGCAGCCTGCCGAACTGCTTGCGCTGCATCGCCCACTCGCGCGCGCGCTCGTAGGCGTAACGCCCGAGCGCGAGCGAGCGGGCGGTGTTGCCGATGCGCTCGACGTTGAATCCGGCGATCTGTTTCTTGAAGCCGCCTTCCTTGAGCACCACCATGTCTTCGGGAACGAAGGCGTCCTCGAACCAGGTCTGCACCCATTCCTCGTCCGACATGAACTTCGACGGCTTGCCGAAGCGCACGCCCTCACCCTTGGTGTCGACGAGCACCGAGCCGATGCCGTCGATTCCCGGACCGAAGCGCACGTACACGAGCATCAGCCCGGCGTACCGCGAGTGCGTGGTGAAGATCTTGGAGCCGGTGATGCGGTAGCCCTTCCCGTCGGGCTTCGCGCTCGTTCGGAGATCCGTCGCCGCCGAGCCCGCTTCGGGCTCGGTCATTCCCACGCTGATGACGGACTCCCCCGCGAGAAGCTTCTTGAGGTGCTTCTCCTTCTGCGCCTTGGTCCCGTACTCCGCGAGCACGCGGATCGGGCCGAAGTTTCCCGCCTGCACCACGTCGGCGCTCCGCGGGCAGACGGAAGCGACCGTCTCGATCGCGATCACCGCGTCGATCAGCGAGCCGCCCTGCCCCCCGTCCGCTTCCGCGATGGTGATGCCCATGAGGCCCTGCTTCGCCATGAGCCTCGCGACGTCGAAGGGGTAGTCGGGCGAATGCGCCCGCTCGCGCGCGCCTTTCGCCAGGTTCTTCTCCGCAAACCGGCTCACCGACTCGCGGAACTGGTCCTGCTCGGATGTCAGGCGGAAATCCATGCTTACTCCTTCATCGCGACGAGCGCATCGACCGCGACTGCGCCCTCCGCCTTCACGATCAGCGGATTGATCTCGGCCTCGGCGACCGGACGCCCTGGAACGAGCGCCAGGCGCGAAAGCGAGGCCACCGCCTGCGCGAGAGCGCGCAGGTCGCCGCGCGGCAGCTTGCGGTAGCCGCGCAGCATGGCGAAGCCTTTCACCTTCCCGGTCATCGCCAGCGCCTCCTCCTCGCTCACCGGCGCGAGCGCGAGCGCGAAGTCGCGGTAGATCTCGGCGAGCACGCCGCCCGCCCCGACCAGCACCAGCGGGCCGACGAGCGGATCGTCGCGGTAGCCGACGATCGCCTCCGCGAGCCCGGATTCCATCTTCTGCACGAGGATCGTCTTCGCGGCGACGCGCCCGAGCATCGCCTTCACCTCGCGATCGAACGCGATCCGGTCCGAGACGTTCAGCCGCACCGCGCCGGCCTCGGTCTTGTGCAGGATCTCCGCGGAGAGCGCCTTAAGCGCGACGGGGTATTCGACCGAGTGCGCACAGTCGGGCGCGGCGACGACCTGATGCTTCGCGACCGCAATGCCGAGCGACGCGAACAGGCCGAGCGCCTGCGCTTCGTCGAGCCGCCCCTTCCGCGGCAGCGCGGGGGGCCATTGCACGATTCCCGCGGGGACGGCGCGCGGCGAGCGCCACGCGAAGTAGGCGGCGAGCGCGTCGGCGCAGGACTCCGGGGTGCGGAACGCCGGCACGCCGCCCGCCGCGAGCAGCGCGAGCGACGCTTCCGCGTGCGGCGTGAGGAAGGCCGCGAGCGGCTTCGCGCTCCGTCTCGAGCGCGCCTCGACTACGAGAATGGGCTCGACCGCGAGCTGCGGGTGGAATTGCGCGGAAGAGCCGACGACCGCCAGCACGCCGTCGCACTGCGGCGAGGCGAGCAGATCGCCGAGCGTCCGCGTGTACTGCTCCGGGGTCGCCTTCATCGTCAGATCGACGATCGGGGACCCGGAGTCCGGCGCGACCGTCTCGATGCCCGACATCCCCAGCCGGTCGACCACGCTCGCGGCGCCACCGCCCGTGGTCGTCACCACGGCAACCCGCGGAGCGCGGGCGAGCCCCGGCGGCGCGCGCCCGGCGAGGAGCGGGGCGATCTCGACCAGCGTCTCCAGCTGATCGACACGCACCATGCCGCAGCCGCGGAAGTAGGCGTCGAGCGCGGCGTCCTCGCCCGCGAGCGCGCCAGTGTGCGAGCGCGCGAGCGCGGCGCCCAGCGCCGAGCGGCCCAGCTTGTATACGGCGACCGGCTTGCCGGCGGCGTGGGCCCTGCGCGCGGCGCCGGCGAGCGCGTCTCCGCCGCGCACCGTCTCCAGAAAAAGCAGGATCACCTTCGTGCCAGGATCCTCGACGAGCAGCTCGACCAGTTCCGCCACGCCGAGATCGGCTTCGTTCCCCACCGACACCAGCTTGCAGAAGCCCAGGCCGCGGGCCGCCCCGCGCGAGAGCACCGTGCCGAGCATGGTGCCGCTCTGCGAGACCATGCTCGTCGTTCCCGCCGGCAGGCCGTCGGCCTCGAGCACCGCGTTGACCGTGAGCGCGAGGCGGCCCGGCACGTCGATGACGCCCATGCTGTTGGGACCGAGCACGCGCACGCCGAGCCGCTTCGCGCTTGCGACAAGCTTCGCCTGGCGCGCCGCGCCCTCCGTGCCCGCGTCGGCGAACCCGTCGCTGAAGACGGTCGCGAGCGGCACGCCGCGCGCGCCGCACTCCTCGATCGCGCGCTCCACCGAATCGCCGGAGGTCATGATGAAGGCGTGGTCGATGTCGCCCGGGGCCTCGGCCAGGCTGCGCCAGGCGCGCTCGCCCTGCACTTCGCCGCGCGTGGCGTTGATGGGGACGATGCGCCCCGCGTAGCCGTGCTTCCTGAGGAAGCGCAGGGGGCGCGCGCCGTTCTTTTCCGGGTCGCCGGAGGCGCCGACAAGCGCGACCGCGCGCGGCGCGAACAGGGCCTGCGCGAGCGTCACAGGCGCGATTCGCGCTCGAGCTTCCACAGCCTTGCGAGGAGGGATCGCGCCTTGTCGTCGCCGATCACCGGGCCGGCGAGCTCGAGGTACTTGGCTTCCAGCTCGGCGTCGGAGAGCGGCAGGTCCGGATCGCCCTTGCGCGTCGGCTGGAAATGCTCGCCGCGGCGGCCGTCGCGCGCCTCGATCGCGATCCGAGCCGAGCGTTGCGCGGGAAAGGCGGCGTCGACCGCCGGGTCGAGCGCGAGCTCGACCCGGCGCATCAGCGAGAGCGTTTCCGCGTGCTCCAGTCTCGCCGGCTCGAACGCGGCCAGCCGCACGCTGCCGTGCGTCAGAGCGGTCGCGACGAGGTAAGGCGTCGAAAACCGCGCCTCGGCCGCGGTCGCGGGCTCGGAGATCCCGGCGACTTCGAGGGTCGCTCGGTAGCCGCCGACCTGCACCCGTGCGATCTCCTCTGCGGCGACGGCCATCTTCGCCTTGAGTGCGAGCGCGCCGTCGATCGCGGCGAAGGCGTGGCCGCAGCAGGCGTGGTTCTTGAACGTCATCTTGCAGATGTGGAAATCCTCGCCGAGCGTCGCCAGCGCCCCCTCCCAGTCGGGACCTCCGCCCATGGCGTTCCCGAAGCCCGCTTCGCCCTCCATCACGTCGAGGGCCCCGGTGACGCCTTCGGCCGCCGCGAGCGCGGCGGTGACGCCCGCTTCGGCGGCGCGGCCCGCGTGCATGGGCTTGGACATGGAGTCGGAGCGGAAAGCCTGCTGCAGCCCCGCGGCGAACGTGGCGACGGTGGCGAGCGCGTGCGCGAAGCGCGCCCGGTCCAGCCCGAGCAGCTCGGCGGCGGCGGCCGCCGCGCCGAAGGATCCGATCGTTCCGGTGTTGTGCCAGTAGCGGTAATGGGCGCGGCCCATGGCGGCGGCGATGCGCGTCGAGATCTCGTAGCCCGCCACGACGGCGCGCAGGAACGCGTCGCCCGAGGCCGCCCGCGACTGCGCCACCGCCAGCGCGGCGGCGATGGTCGGCGCGCCCGGATGGTAGATGCCGTCGCGGTAGATGTCGTCGACCTCGGCGGTATGCGCCGCGGCGCCGTTGATCAGCGCCGCCGCGCGCAGATTCGCCCGCTTGCCGTCGGCCAGGCGCGCCGCGTTTTCGGCCGGCCCCTTGCCGATCTCGTCCGCGAGCGAGCGCTCGAGGAGAGTCGCAGGCGGCGCCACCGAGCCCGGATACAGCGCCGCGTGCCAGTCGATGACCGCGCGCTTCGCGTGGTGCAGGACCCGGGGCTCGATCGGCCGCGCCCGCTGTGCGTGCGCGAAGGCGGCGAAGCGCTCCGCGACGCGCATCATTGCGGAGGCGGGATGCCCGCCTCTTTCATGAGCTTCGCCCACTTTGCCTGGTCTTCGCGGATGAAGCGTGCGAATTCCTCGGGGGTGTCGCCCGAAGGCTCGGCGCCGAGGCCGAGCATCTTTTCGCGCACCTCGCGCTCGCCGAGCACGCGGTTCGCGTCGGCCGAGATCTTCGCCACGACCGGGCGCGGCGTCGCCGCAGGCGCGAGCAGCCCGAACCAGCCGACCGCGGCATAGCCCGGCAGGCCCGATTCGGCGACGGTGGGCAGATCGGGAAGCGCCTCGGAGCGCTTCGCGCCGGTGAGGGCGAGCGCCCTCAGCCTTCCCTCGCGCACGTAGGGCATCACGGTCTGCGCCGGCGCGAACATCAGGTTCACGTGTCCCGCGAGGAGATCGGTCACCGCCTGGCCGGTGCCCTTGTAGGGGACGTGCAGCAGATCGACCCCCGCCATGGACTTGAACAGCTCGGCGGAGAGATGCGAGGCCGCGCCCGTTCCCGACGAGGCGAAGCTCAGCTTTCCCGGCTCCGACCTGGCGAGCGCGATCAGCTCGCGCACGTTCGCCGCGGGGACCTTGGGATTGGCGGTGACCACGTAGGGCGAGGCCGACACCAGCGACACCGGGGCGAACTGGCCGACGTTCTTCTCGGTGAGCGAAGCGGTCGAGCTCATTAGGAGCGTGCTGCCGTCCGGCGCCGATTTCGCGACGAAGTCCGCGCCGATATGGCCGCTCGCGCCGGGCCGGTTTTCGACGATCACCGGCTGCCCCCAGATCGCGACGAGGTGCGGCTCCATGATGCGCGTCAGCGTGTCCGCGCCGCCTCCGGGAGGAAACGGCACCACGATGCGCACCGGCCTGGCCGGGAAGCCCTGCGCCAGGGCCGCGGCCGATCCGAGGAGCAGCGCCGCGAGCGACGCCGCCCCGTGAAATCCGCCGAATCCGCGCGTGCCTGCCATGTCTCCCCTTATTCCCGCGGACATTATCGACCAAGTTGCCGGCTAAGGTCTAAACTTGCACCGGCCGCGCCGTTTCGGGCGGGCCATGGGGGGTATCGATGCGTAAACGAGCAAGACCCAATGGATTCGCACGGCCGGTCACGACGCGGCGCGACTTCGAGAACGCGTCGGCCGTCGCCAAGCGCCTCTCCGGCCAGGCCGACCGGGATTCCGCCGCGGAGCGCCGGCTGCAGGCGCTGCTGAAGGAGCTGGACCGCTACGAGGACCTGGAGGACGAGGACTCCGACGACGACGAGGAGCTGCGCTACTCCGGGCCGCGCAGGCGCTGGTCGGACAACGGATCCGACGACGGCTAGCCCGGCCTGCGGTTCTTCGCGTTCCAGTTCTGCTCGAGATTCGCGATCAGCGCCGGGCTGAAGTGGCAGTACGCCTGCTCGAGCGCATACACCGAAAAATAGTTCCGGAACACGTCGAGAGGCTCCTGCGCCACGCGCAGCGCGCGCCGGTTGGAGCTCGCGCTGACGACGCCCGACCCGGTCAGCTTCCGGACGGCGCCCTCGATCGCGGCGTCCATCTCCGACGGGGTGACGATCTCGTCGCACATGAGGCGTCCCTCAGGGCTGTCGCACTCGATGCGCAGCTCGGCCATGATCGCCCGGCGCGCGATGCGGTCGCCGACGAAGCGCGGCAGGCGCAGGTTGGCGGCGCCGGGGATGATGCCTTCCTTGCGCGCGGGCAGTGTCATGTAGGCGTCGCTCCCGGCGATCACGTAGTCCATCACCAGCAGGTACTGGCAGTGGCCGCCGATGGCGAAGCCCTCCACCGCCGCGATCCAGGGCTTCTCCTGCGTCCTTCCCGCGACGTCGTCAGGCACGGCGTCCTCGCTCGCGAGGCCGCGGTAGATCTTGTTGACCACGCCCAGATCGCGCTCCAGGAACCACACGAACGGAACCTTGCCGTGGTAGAGATGGGTCAGGTTGATGCCGCTGCCGAGCACGCGGCGCCCCGCGAGCTTTCCGGTCTGCACGACGCCGCCGCGCAGCACCGCGATCGCCGTCCGGGGATCGAGGATCGCGAGATCGGCCGCGATCTCGGCCGCGTCCAGGGTGGTGTCGTCCTCGGCATTCAGGTGGCGCGGGTTCTTCTGGACGACGTACGACGCCCCGTCCCTTCGGAAGACCTCGGCGGCGCCGAGATCGATGCGCCCGGTCCTCTCCAGCTCGGGCAGGCGCTCGAGCGCCTCGGCGCGCGGCAGGAGCATCGCGTGGCACAGGTGGCGCCCCGAAGGCGCGCTCGCGAGCACGGCGGAAACCAGGATGCCCTGGTCGATCTCGACGCCGTCCTTGTCGCGCTGCGGGAGCGCGGACTCCGCTTCGACCTGAGCGCGCGTCGGCGCGAGCCCCGGGACGAGCGCGGCGGCCTCGTACACCAGATCTTCCACGCGGACGAAGCGCGAGCGGTTCCGCGTGATCCGGTCGTAGACCGCGTCGGAATGGGCCGCGAGGAAACGGCTGCGCGCCTCGCGCGCCTCGCGCTTGAGGGCTTCGGCGCCTTCCGCCTGCTGCGCGTCGCGCCCGGGCTTGGCCGGGAGCTTCGCGAGGCGGTCCGCGGCCGCCTGCCAGTAGCTCGAGTAGCGCGCGCAGTCGGGCGCGAACTCGCCGGTGTCGCGGGGCGTTTCCATCAGGCTTTCGGGCGCTTGTCGATGACGCGGACCGCTTTGCCCTGGGAGCGCGGCAGCTCGCCGGGCTCGGCGACGCGCACGGCGGCGGAGACGCCGATCAAGCCCTTGATGTGCCGCTCCACGTCCTGCCCGATCTGCGTCGTCAGGCCGGCGGGCGTGCCGGCGCGCCGCTCGACCAGCACGTCGAGCGTGTCGAGGCGGCCTTCGCGCCGCACCTCCAGCACGTAGTGGGGCGAGACCTTTTCGTTCTTCAGCAGGATCTCCTCGATCTGCGAGGGGAACACGTTCACGCCCCGGATGATCAGCATGTCGTCGCTGCGCCCGGTGACGCGCGCCATGCGCCGCATGCTGCGCGCGGTCCCCGGCAGGAGGCGCGTCAGGTCGCGCGTGCGGTAGCGGATCACGGGCATGCCGACCTTGGTGAGCGAGGTGATCGCGAGCTCTCCCCCCTGGCCGTCGGGAAGCACCGCGCCCGTCGCGGGATCGACGATCTCCGGATAGAAATGATCTTCCCATACGGTGAGGCCGTCGCGGGTCTCGATGCACTCCTGGGCGACGCCCGGGCCGATGACCTCCGAGAGGCCGTACAGGTCGAGCGCCGCGATGCCGAAGCGCTTCTCGATCTCCGAGCGCATGCCCTCGGTCCACGGCTCGGCGCCGAAGATGCCGACGCGGATTCCGCACCGGGACGGGTCCAGTCCCTGGCGCTCGAACTCGTCGCCGATCACGAGCAGGTACGAGGGCGTGCACATGATGATGCTCGGCTTGAAATCGCGGATGAGCTGCACCTGGCGCTCGGTCATGCCGCCGCCGAGCGGGATCACCGCCAGGCCCAGCCGCTCGGCTCCGTAGTGCGCGCCGAGGCCGCCGGTGAACAAGCCGTAGCCGTACGCGACGTGCACCTTGTCCCCGGGACGCGCCCCGGCGGCGCGGATCGAGCGGGCCATGACATGGGACCACATGTCGATGTCCGCCTGCGTGTAGCCCACCACCGTGGGCTTCCCCGTCGTGCCGGAGGAGGCGTGGATGCGGACCACCTTGTCCATCGGCACGGCGAACAGGCCGAACGGATAGGTCTCGCGCAGGTCGGCCTTGGTCGTGAACGGGAACTTCGCCAGGTCCTCGAGCGAGCGGCAGTCAGAAGGCTTGACCGCCGCGGCGTCGAATTTCCTGCGGTAGTGGGCGACGTTGTCGTAGGCGTGCTTCAGCGTCTTCTGCAGGCGCTCGAGTTGGAGCGCCTTCAGATCCTTCGGCGAGGCTTTCTCGATCGCCTCGAGCGGGAAAGCCTTCATTTGCCCTTGAACGCCGGCTTGCGTTTCTGCATGAACGCCGAAACCCCTTCGCGATAGTCCTCGCTGAAGCCCGCTTCGCGCTGCAGGTCGCGCTCGAGGTCGAGCTGCGCCTCGAGGTCGTTGCCGGCCGCGGCGTAGATCGCGCGTTTGGCGGCCGCCAGGCCGCGGGTCGGGGCTTTCGCCAGATCGACGAGCATCGCGTCGACCGTCGGTGCCAGCTCGGCGTCGTCGACGCAC
>DATEGT010000129.1:0-9783 GCA_035280025.1 Burkholderiales bacterium
AGCGCGATGGACTCGACGTGCGAGGTATGGGGAAACATGTTGACCACGCCCGCCGCCGCGAGCCGGTAGCCCAGCGCGTTCACCAGGACGCCTGCGTCGCGCGCGAGCGTCGCCGGGTCGCAGGCGACGTACACGATGCGCCCGGGCGGCTTCGCCTCGAAGGATTTCACCAGCTCGATCGCGCCTTCGCGCGGCGGGTCGAGCAGCGCCTTGTCGCACTCCGGCAGCCTCGCGCACTCCTCCGGATCGAACAGGTTGGCCATCGCGAAGCGGCAGCGCCCGGCGAGCCCGTTCGCCGCCGCGTTCGCCTGCGCCCGCGCGAGCAGCCCGGCGCTGCCTTCCACGCCCAGCACGTCGGCCCCGCTCCTCGCGACGGGCAGCGTGAAGTTGCCCAGCCCGCAGAAGAAATCGGCGATGCGCTCGCCCGGGCGCGGATCGAGCAGGCCGAGGGCGCGGCCCACCAGCAGCCGGTTCACCGCGTGGTTGACCTGGGTGAAGTCGGTCGGCGCGAAAGCGATGCGCACGCCGTACTGCGGCAGCGAGTAGCTCAGATCCGGCGAGTCCGGCGGCCAGAAAGGCCGCGCGGAATCGGGCCCGGCCGGCTGCACCCAGAGCTGCACCCGGCGTTCCTCCGCGAAACGCTTGAGCCGCTCGCCGTCGTCCGCGCCGACCGGCTCGAGCACGCGCAGCACCAGCACCGCGAGCTCGTCTCCGACCGCCACCTCGATCTGTGGAATGCGCTCCCGGATGGCGAGCGTATCGATCAGCGCGCGCAAGGGAACGATGAGGCCCGACACCGCGGGCGGCATCACCTCGCAGCCCGTCATGTCGGTGACGTAGCTCGACTTGCGCTCGCGAAAGCCCACGAGCGACCCGCCTTTCTTCTCCACCCAGCGCGCCGACATGCGCGCGCGGTGGCGGTATCCCCAGGGCAGGCCGTGCAGCGGGCGCAGCATCGTCTCCGGGCGCACGCGGCCGAGGTGCCACAGCGCGTCCTCGAGCACGCGCTGCTTGGCGGCAACCTGCGTGCGCTCGTCGACGTGCTGCATCGAGCAGCCGCCGCAGGTGCCGAAGAAGGCGCAGCGGGGAACGACCCTGGAGGAGGATTCCCTCGTGATCCTCAGGAGCTGCGCGAGCTCGTACGACGGCTTCTTGCGGTACGAGGAGTACTCCACTTCCTCGCCGGTGACCGCGCCGTCGACGAACACCGTCTTGCCCTCGGCGTGGGCGACGCCGCGCCCTTCGCGGTCGAGGGACTCGATGCGCGCGGTCGGCATGCCGGGCCGGACTAGCTCCAGCGGCCGACGAACTCGCGCCAGTGCGCTTCGCCCGACCTGGCGAGGGTCTCGCGCACCAGCTCCAGCTCCCTGCGGTACTGCGCCTCGTCCAGCAGGCCGCGAATCAGCTGGAAGCGCTGGAACACCAGGTAGGTGTTCGCCGCGTCGGTCGCGCAGTAGTTGCGGATGCTCTCGATCTCCCCGGACTGGTAGGCCTCCCAGACCCTCGAGCCGTCCAGGCCGAGCTTGCCGGGAAAACCGAGCAGGCGCGCCATGTCGTCGAGCGGCGCCTGGCCGCGGTTCTGGTACAGCGACAGCACGTCCATCAGGTCGACGTGCCGCATGTGATAACGGGCGATGTAGTTGTTGTACCTGAAGTCCCGGTCCTCGTCGCCCATCTCCCAGTAGCGCGGCGCCGCGACGCCGTGGACGAGGCTGCGGTAGTGCAGCACCGGGAGATCGAAGCCCCCGCCGTTCCACGACACCAGCTGCGGGGTGTACTTCTCGATGCCGTCGAAGAAGCGGCCGATGAGCCCGGCCTCGTCCTCCCCGGCGCTCCCCAGCGACCAGCAGCGGAAGGAGTCCTGGTCGCGCAGCGCGCAGGCGACCGCGACGACCCGGTGGAGATGCAGCGGCAGGAAGTCGTTGCCGGTTCGCGCGCGGCGCTCGCGGAACGCGAACTCCGCGACGTCGCGGTCGGGCACGCCCTTGTCGATGCCGTGCAGCAGGCGCAGGCCGGCGATGTCCGGCACCGTCTCGATGTCGAATGCGAGGATGGGCGTCATTCGCGCGCGGCGTGCGCCGCGTTCAGTCGGTGCTCGTCAGTCCGGGAACACGCCCGTGGAGAGGTAGCGATCGCCGCGGTCGCAGACGATCGACACGATGGTCGCGTTCTCGGCTTCGCGCGATATCCGCAGCGCGACCGCGAGCGCCCCGCCCGAGGAGATGCCGGCGAAGATGCCTTCCTCGCGCGCCATGCGGCGCGCCATGTCCTCGGCGTCGGCCTGGCTCACGTATTCCAGCCGGTCGACCCGCGTCTTGTCGTACACCTTGGGCAGATAGGCCTCGGGCCATTTGCGGATGCCGGGAATCTGCGAGCCCTCCTCGGGCTGGCAGCCGATGATCTGGATCCTGGCGTTCTTCTCCTTGAAGAAGCGCGAGCAGCCCATGATGGTCCCGGTAGTGCCCATGCTGCTGACGAAATGCGTGATCGCGCCCTTGGTCTCGCGCCATATCTCGGGCCCGGTGCCCTCGTAATGCGACAGGGGATTGTCGGGATTGGCGAACTGGTCGAGGATGCGCCCCTTGCCCTCGCGCTGCATCTTCTCCGCGAGATCGCGCGCCGCCTCCATCCCGCCCGATTTCGGCGTGAGGACGATCTCGGCGCCGAAGGCGCGCATCGTCTGGCGCCGCTCGGCCGAGAGATGCTCGGGCATGATCAGGATCATGCGATAGCCGCGTATCGCCGCCGCCATCGCGAGGGCGATGCCGGTGTTGCCGCTGGTCGCCTCGATCAGAGCGTCGCCCGGCTTGATCGTCCCGCGCTTCTCGGCGCGCGCGATCATCGACATCGCCGGCCGGTCCTTCACCGAGCCGGCGGGATTGTTGCCTTCGAGCTTGAGCAGGACGACGTTCGTGGTCTTGCCCGGCAGGCGCTTGAGCCTGACCAGGGGCGTGTCGCCGACCGTGTCCTCGATCGTCCTGTAGGTGAGCTGGGAATTCCTGTCCATGTTCCTATGATATCCCACGAGGCGGAAAGATCAGCCGCCGGCGCCCTTTCTTTCCTCGAGCAGCTGCCCGCAGTAGCGGGCGACGCCCTCCTCCACCGTGAGCAGGGGCGCGGCGTAGCCCGCGCGTCGCAGCGCGCCGACGTCCGCCTGGGTGAAATTCTGGTACTTGCCCTTGAGGGCGTCGGGAAAGGGCGCATAGTCGATCAGGCGCCGCTGTCGCGCCTCGTCCAGCGCGACCGGCGGCTCGCCTTTCGCCCTGCGGCAGGCGTTGATCGCGGCGAGCGCGACGTCGTTGAAGCTCTGCGCCCGCCCCGTCCCGACGTTGAAGATGCCCGACACCTCGGGGTGGTCGAGGAAGTGCAGATTGACGCGGCTCACGTCCTCCACCGAGATGAAGTCGCGGCGCTGCTCGCCGTCGGCGTAGCCGCCCGAGCCGGCGAAGGGCCGGACCCGGCCCTCGGCGAGGTACTGGTTGAAGAAGTGCCAGGCGACCGAGGCCATCCTGCCCTTGTGCCATTCGTTGGGCCCGTACACGTTGAAGTAGCGGAATCCCGCCACCTGCGAGCCCGCCTCGGGGAGGCGCCGCCGCACGACCTGGTCGAAGAGGAACTTGGAGTAGCCGTAGACGTTGAGCGGCGCCTCGAACCTTCGCTCCTCCCGGAAGGTGCTGTTCGCGCCGTATACCGCCGCCGACGACGCGTAGATCAGGGGCACCTCGTCCTCGATGCAGAAGTCCAGCAGCGCGAGCGAGTAGCGGTAGTTGTTCTCCATCATGTACTGGCCGTTCGTCTCCATCGTGTCGGAGCACGCGCCCTGGTGGAACACGGCGTCGATCGACCCGGCGAAATCGCCCGCCTCGACGCGCTTCCTGAACTCGTCCTTCTCGAGGTAGTCCTCGATCTCGCACGAGGCGAGGTTCCTGAACTTGTCGCCGCGCTCCAGGTGGTCCACCGCGAGGATGCGGGTCTCGCCGCGCGCGTTCAGCGCGCGCACCAGGTTGGATCCGACGAAGCCCGCGGCGCCGGTCACTACGATGGTCATGTCGTCGCTTTCCTTTCAGTTCTCCGCGAGCGCGGCGAGGAGCTCCTGCGGATGGACGACCGCGGTGCCCAGCTTCCCCACCACGATGCCACCGGCCCGGTTGGCCACGCCCACCGCGTCGCGCAGGGAGGCGCCCGCGCCGAGCATCACCCCGAGGGTCGCGATGACGGTGTCGCCGGCGCCGCTCACGTCGAACACCTCGCGCGCCCTCGCCGGCTCGTGGCTTCTCTTGTCCTTCTCGTACAGCGTCATGCCCTCTTCGCTCCGCGTGACCAGCAGCGCGGCGAGGCCGAGCTTCTCGCGCAGCGCCTGCGCCTTAGCGGTGAGCTCGTCTTCGCCCTTCCAGCGTCCCACCACGGCCTGCAGCTCGGAGCGGTTGGGCGTCACCACCGTCGCTCCGCGGTAGCGCGAGTAGTCCTCCCCTTTCGGGTCGACCAGGACGGTCTTGCCCCGGGCGCGCGCCACCTCGATCATGGAAGCGATGTGCGTGAGGCCGCCCTTGCCGTAGTCCGACAGGATGATCACGTTGCGGTCCGCGATCATGTGGCCGAAATCGGCGAGCTTGTCGAGTAGCACCTCGTGGCTCGGCGCGGTCTCGAAATCGACGCGCAGCATCTGCTGATGCCCCCCGATCAGGCGCAGCTTCACCGTCGTCGAGATCTCCGGGTCGCGGTGCAGGTAGGCGTTGACGCCGGCCTTCCCGAGGAGCTCGGCGAGCCTGCGTCCCGGCTCGTCCTCGCCCACCACCGAGAGCAGCGCCACGTTCGCGCCCAGCGCCGCGGCGTTCATCGCGACGTTGGCCGCGCCGCCCGGGGTCTCCTTGCTGCGCGCGGTCTCGATCTTCACGATGGGCACCGGCGCCTCGGGCGAGATGCGGTTGACCTCGCCGTACCAGTACCGGTCGAGCATCACGTCGCCGACGACGAGGATTTTCGCCCTGCCCAGCTCCGAAAAAACGCGGTCTCCCGGCTTCACGCCCGCTACCTCGCCTGGGCCCTTCCCACCGGATAGTACTCCAGGCCCGCGCGCTTCATCTCCTCGGGATCGTAGAGGTTGCGCCCGTCGAACACCGCGGGGGTCTTGAGCTGCGCCTTGATCGCCAGGAAGTCGGGGCTGCGGAACTCCTTCCACTCCGTGACCACCGCCAGCGCGTCGGCGCCCTCGAGCGCCGCGGACGGCGAGTCGGCGTAGGTCACGCCCTTCAGGTCGGCGAATTCCTTCTTCGCCGCCGTCATCGCGATCGGGTCGTAGGCGCTGACCGTGGCGCCGCCGGCGAGCAGCTCCTCGATCAGGACGCGGCTCGGGGCTTCGCGCATGTCGTCGGTGTTGGGCTTGAACGCCAGGCCCCACACTGCGATGCGCCGGCCGCCGAGCTTGCCGAAGCGCTTCTGGATCTTCCTAGCGATCACGTGCTTCTGCTCGGCGTTCACCTCCTCCACCGCCTCGAGGACCGGGAGCGTGGCCCCGGCTTCGGCGGCGGTGCGGATCAGCGCCTTCACGTCCTTGGGGAAGCACGAGCCGCCGTAGCCGATCCCGGCGTACAGGAACTGGTAGCCGATCCGCGGATCGGACCCGATGCCCTTTCGCACCTCCTCGATGTCCGCCCCGAGGCGCTCGGCGAGATTGGCCAGCTCGTTCATGAACGAGATGCGCGTCGCGAGCATCGCGTTCGCCGCGTACTTGGTGAGCTCGGCCGAGCGCACGTCCATCACCATCAGCCGCTCGTGGTTGCGCTGGAACGGCGCATACAGAGCGCGCATGATCTGCGTGGCCTGCGCGTCGTCCGATCCCACCACGACGCGGTCGGGCCGCATGAAATCCTCGACCGCCGCGCCCTCCTTGAGGAACTCGGGGTTCGAGACCACGGCGAAGGGAACCCTGGCGCCGCGCTTCGCGAGCTCGTCGGCGATCGCCGCGCGCACCTTGTCGGCGGTGCCGACCGGCACGGTCGACTTGTCCACCACCACGCGGTACTCGCTCATGTGCCGCCCGACGTTGCGCGCGGCGGCGATCACGTGCTGGAGGTCGGCCGATCCGTCCTCGCCCGGCGGAGTGCCGACCGCGATGCACTGCACCGTCCCGAACTTCACGGCGCGCTCCACGTCGGTGGTGAAGTGCAGCCGCCCCGCGGCGACGTTGCGCTTCACCATCTCGGCGAGCCCGGGCTCGTAGATCGGGATGCCGCCGCCCTCGAGGACGCGGATCTTCTTCTCGTCGAGGTCCAGGCAGAGCACGTCGTTTCCGACCTCCGCGAAGCACGCGCCGGTCACCAGACCGACGTACCCGGTTCCGACCATCGTAATCTTCAAATCGCATCTCCCTCGGTTGTTCCGAGCCGAAGCGGCTCAGGGTGTCTGATCGAATTCCTCGGTCCGCTTCGGCGGATAGGTCTCCCAGCCTCCGCAGGCGGGGCAGTGCCAGTAGAACTGGCGCGCCTTGAAGCCGCAATTCTCGCACCGATAGCGCGCCAGGCGGCGCGTGTAGCTGTGGATGAGATTGCGCACCAGCTCCAGGTCGTGGCGCCCCTCGGCCGGGGTGACCAGGACCTGCGCCTCGAGCATCTTGTCGAGGCCCAGGAGGGTCTGGCTGCGCCTGAGCTCGTCCTTCACCAGCTTGTAGGCCGCCTCGGCGCCCTGGGAGTCCAGGGTCGACTGGAAGGCGACGTCGAGCAGGTCGAGCGAAGGAAAGCTGGACAGGTACCCGCGCAGCAGGGTCAGGCCCTCGGCGGCGCGCCCGAGCGCGCGGTGGCTCTCGAGCAGGCGCTGGGCGACCAGGGCGAGATACGCCGGGTTCTGCTGCTCGATGCGCTTCCACGCCTCGATCGCGCCCTGGTGGTCGCCCGACGCCGCCAGGACGTCGCCGAGGATGATGTTCGCGCGGACGCACTTGCGGTGCGCGGCGAGCGCCGCCTCCAGGTGGCGCCTGGCCCCCTCGGGACGCGAGTGCGTCGCCTCGGAGACGGCGAGCTCGCAGTAGTAGTTCGCGATCTCCTTCTGCTCCGACTGCCCGGAGTCCTTCTCGAGCTCGCGGGCGGCCTCCGCCGCCTTCATCCAGTCCTTCTCTTGCTGGTAGATCTCGATCAGGAACTTGAGCGCCGCCGCGCGGTGGGGCGACGCCTTGAGCTTCGCGAACATCTCCTCGGCGCGGTCGAGCAGCCCGGCCTTGAGGTAGTCCTCGCCCAGCTCGACCATCGCGTGCAGCCGCTGCTCCTCCCCGAGGTCGGGCCGCTCGAGCAGGTTGCGGTGCATGCGGATCGCGCGCTCGGTCTCGCCGCGCCGCCGGAACAGGCTCCCGAGCGCGAAATGCAGCTCGACCGTCTCGGGGTCGACCCTCACCACCTCGATGAAAGCCTCGATCGCCTTGTCCGGCTGCTCGTTCATGAGGAAGTTGAGCCCCTTGAAATACGAGCGCGGAAGGCGCCGCGACTCCGAGAGGAGCTGCTTGATGTCGACGCGCGCCGCGAGCCATCCCAGCCCGAAGAACAGGGCGAACCCGAACAGCCACCAGAGCTCGAAGTTGAGGTTGAAGTCCACGGCGCGCCTAGGGCAGGTGCGGCTCGCCGCGGGCTTCGCCGGCGCGCAGCGCGCGCTGCAGCCGCTGGATCTCGCGCCGCTGGCCCAGGAGCCGGGACAGGCAGGCGAGGACCCCCGCCGCCGCGCCGAAGGCGAAGAACAGGAGCAGGGCGACGATCATCGGCGTCTCCCAGGTCCGCCCCAGGAAGAAGCGCAGCCTGACCGCATCGGTGTTCATGAGCGCAAAGGCGAATATCGCGAGGAACAGCAGCGCCCGCAGAAGCCACGACAGTGGTTTGATGAATCTCATCAAAGCAAAACGGCGGCACCTTGTCGATGCCGCCGCTCAAGTTTCCGCCGGCCCGGTATCCTTATTTTTGATCCACCCTCTCGCGCAATTCCTTGCCCGCCTTGAAGTGCGGGACGAATTTCTCCGGCACGTGCACGCGCTCGCCCGATTTCGGGTTGCGGCCGACGCGCGCGGGCCGGTGATTCAGTCCGAAGCTGCCGAAGCCGCGGATCTCGATGCGCTGCCCCTTGACCAGGCTCTGGGTCATCGCATCCAGGATCATCTTCACGGTGAATTCGGCGTCCTTGGCCACGAGCTGCGAATAGCGCGCAGCAAGCCTCGCGATCAGTTCGGACTTGGTCATGCCGGTCCCCGGTTACTGTTGAGCGTTCTTGTTGTCGAGCTTCGCCTTCAGCAGCGCCCCGAGGTTGGTGCTCCCTGTGCTCGCGGCGCTCTCGCTCTGGAGCTTGGCCATCGCCTCGTTCTCCTCCGCCAGCTCCTTCTGCTTCACCGAAAGGTTGATGGTGCGGTTCTTCCGGTCGACGTTGATGATCATCGCGTTGACGCTGTCGCCTTCCTTGAGGTGGTTGCGCGCGTCCTCGACGCGGTCGCGCGAGATCTCCGAGGCGCGCAGGTAGCCCTCGAGGTCGCCGCCCAGGGTCACGACCGCGCCCCTCGCGTCCACCGACTTGACCGTTCCGGCGATGAGCTTGCCCTTCTCGTGGCTCGCGAGGAAGTTGGTGAAGGGGTCGCCCTCGAGCTGCTTGATCCCGAGGGAAATGCGCTCGCGCTCGACGTCGATCGACAGCACCTGGGCCTCGACCTCCTCGCCTTTCTTGAAGGTGCGCACGGCTTCCTCGCCGGGCGTGGTCCAGGACAGGTCGGACAGATGGACCAGGCCGTCGATGCCGCCGGGCAGCCCGATGAAGATTCCGAAGTCGGTGATCGACTTGATCGGCCCCTTCACCTTGTCGTTCTTCTTGAAGTTCATGCCGAACTCTTCCCAGGGATTGGGCATGCACTGCTTCATCCCCAGCGAGATGCGGCGCCGCTCCTCGTCGATCTCGAGGATCATGACCTCGACCTCGTCGCCGAGAGCGACCACCTTGGACGGATGAACATTCTTGTTGGTCCAGTCCATCTCCGAGACGTGCACCAGGCCCTCGATGCCCTGCTCGACCTCGACGAAGGCGCCGTAGTCGGTGAGATTGGTGACCTTGCCGAACAGGCGCGTCCCCGCCGGATAGCGGCGCGACAGGCCGACCCAGGGATCCTCGCCCAGCTGCTTCATGCCGAGCGACACGCGGTTCTTCTCGGTGTCGAACTTCAGCACCTTCGCCGTGACCTCGTCGCCGACCGCGAGCACCTCGGAAGGATGCTTCACGCGGCGCCACGCGAGATCGGTGATGTGCAGCAGCCCGTCGATGCCGCCCAGATCGACGAACGCGCCGTAGTCGGTGATGTTCTTGACCACCCCTTCGCGCACTTCACCCTCCAGCAACTGGCTGACCAGTTCGGTGCGCTGCTCGGCCCTGGCCTCCTCCAGGATCGCCCGGCGCGAGACGACGATATTGCCGCGCGGACGGTCCATCTTGAGGATGGCGAACGGCTGTTCCTTGCCCATCAGCGGGCCCACGTCGCGCACCGGGCGGATGTCCACCTGGCTGCCGGGCAGGAAGGCCGAAGCTCCGCCCAGGTCGACGGTGAAGCCGCCTTTGACCCGCACGACGATGGAGCCCATCACCGGCTCGTTCTTGGCGTAGACCCCTTCCAGGCGCGTCCAGGCCTCTTCGCGGCGGGCCTTGTCGCGGCTGATCACCGCCTCGCCGAGCGCGTTCTCCACCCGCTCGAGGAACACCTCGACCGTGTCGCCCACCTTCAAGGTGGCCTTGCCGTCCTCGCCGACCCCGAACTCCTTCACCGGAATGCGGCCC
>DATEGT010000130.1:0-4670 GCA_035280025.1 Burkholderiales bacterium
CGCTTCAACGCGGTGCTGACCGAGGCGATCGCGGGTGTGCCTACCGACGACCGGATCATCCTCGACACCGGCGACGGCGCCGCGGTGAGCTTCCTCGGCGATCCCGAGGACACGCTGTTCGCGGGCATGAGCCTGCGCGACGCGGTCGGCGGCCAGGAGGCCACGACCGGACCGCGCCTCCAGATCCGCGTGGGCGTCAATCTCGGCCCGGTGAGGCTGGTCAAGGACATCAACGGCAACCCGAACATCATCGGCGACGGGATCAACGTCGCTCAGCGCATCATGAGCTTCGCCGAGCCGGGGCAGATCCTGGTCTCGCGCTCCTACTACGACGTGATGGCGCGCCTGTCCGAGGACTACGCGAAGCTGTTCCACTACGAAGGCGCGAAGACCGACAAGCATGTGCGCGAGCACGAGGTGTACGCGATCGGCTCCATGCCGGGCAGCCTCAAGCGCACCGTTCCCGTGCCCGCCCCGCGCCAGACGATGCGCCTGCCGACCCTGCGCCTGCCCAAGTTTCTGAGGCTCAGCCCGCGGCGCTGGTCCCAGGCGCTCGCGGTGAACAGCAAGCTGCTCGTCGCCGCGCCGCTCGCTTTCACGCTCATCGTCGGAACCGGGGTCATCGCGCGCAGCCATCGCAACGACGAGGACGCGAGAGCGGCGCCCGCCGCGCAACCGCGCGTCGCGCTCGCACCGAAGACCGAGATCGCTCCCCTCAAGCCCGCGCCTGCTGAAGCCGCGCCTCCCCCGCAGCCGGAGACGAAGGAGGCCCCGTCGCCGACGGCGAAGGAAGTAAAGGCCGCGCACCACGCCAAGGATCCGGCCGTCAAGGCTCCGGTCCAGTCGCCGAAGGCGACCGCGGGCGAAACGCCCGCAGCGCCGAAGCGGGAGCCCGAAGCGGTCGCGACGATCGCGCCTGCACCGCGCGATGCGAACGTCACCATCATCGCCCTGCCGTGGGCCGAGGTCTACATCGACGGAACCAGGCAGGGCGTCAGTCCGCCGCTCAAGGTCATTCCGCTAAAGCCGGGCAAACATAGGGTAGAGTTGCGGAATGGCTCGTTTCCACCCCACGTTCAGACGGTCGACCTGCGACCCGGGACGGAAATCAGCATCACTCACCGATTCCGCCGCTGACGGAGGCAGCGCCGCTTGCCGAAGGCTCGCCTCATGGCTCGTTCTCGCGTTCCTGGTGTCGGGATGCGCGATGTTCGGCGCGAATCAGGGCGCGGACGAGCTGGAGTTCGGTGTGAGGGCGTACGAGGACGGCGAGCTGGCCTATTCGGCGAAATTGCTCCAGGCGAGCCTCGACGCCGGCCTGATCCGGACCTCGGACCGCGTGCGCGCGCACAAATACCTGGCTTTCATCCACTGCGCGTCGGGCCGGGTGCCCCAGTGCCGCGACGAATTCAGGAAGGCGCTCGACCTGGATCCCTCGTTCGACCTGCGGGAGGCCGAGGCCGGCCATCCGGTGTGGGGCCCGGTGTTCCGCTCGGTAAAGACGGCGAGAAGGTAGCCGTGTCATGACCGAATCCTGGCTGCTGGGCCGCTACGAGATCGTCGCCGAGCTGGGCAAAGGGGCGATGGGCGTGGTGTATCGCGCCAACGACCCCATGCTCAACCGCATGGTGGCGATCAAGACGATCAATACCGAGGAAGCCGGCCACGAGGGCATGGCCGAGTACGAGGCGCGCTTCTACACGGAGGCCAAGGCGGCCGGCGGCCTCAATCATCCGAACATCATCATCGTCTACGACATAGGCAAGAGCGGGCACTTGGTGTACCTGGCGATGGAGTACATCGAGGGCAAGGAGCTGCGCGAGCTGCTGGCCGACGGCAAGCCGCTGCCGGTGGCGCAGGCGGTCGATATCGCCGCGCAGGTGGCGGATGGGCTCGCCTACGCGCACCAGCACCAGGTCGTGCACCGCGACATCAAGCCCGCCAACATCATGATCACGCCGGAAGGCCGGGCGAAAATCGCCGACTTCGGTATCGCGCGGATGCGCTCGAGTGAGACCCGTACCCAGACCGGAATCATCCTCGGCTCGCCCAAGTACATCGCGCCCGAGCAGGTCGTGGGCAAGCGCGCCGACCATCGCTCGGACATCTTCTCGCTGGGCGTCATCCTCTACGAGTCCATCACGGGCTCGACGCCCTTCAACGGGGAGGGCCTCTCCGCGCTCATGTATCAGATCACCAACCACGATCCCGCGCCGCCCAGCTCGAGCAACTCCCAGGTGCCGGTGATGCTCGACTACATCATCGCGAAGGTGCTCACCAAGGCGCCCGAAGGGCGCTACCAGAGCGCCGCCGATTTCGCGAACGACTTGCGCGAGTGCAAGGCGCAGATCGAAACCGGACAGCTCGGCATGGGCACCGGACTGATGACGACGAAGCCGATTCCGGTGGTGCCCCTCACCGCGGCGCAACCCGTGCCGGCGAAACTGAAGGAACCGAACGCCGAAACGACCACGGATCAGTCGCCGACCCGGGGGATCTCGCGGTCGTTCGATTCCCAGGAGGCGACGCAGCGCCTGCTGGCGCAGATGGGCGAAGACGGCACGACCGAGTTCGTGTCCACGCGCTCGATGGCCGGAGCGTCGTTCGCCCGCGAGCGGCTGCGCCCCGGCGAACGTCCCTGGGGGCACCGCGAGAACGTGATCTTCGCGGCCACCGTCGCGGTGGCTCTGGTCATCGCGACGGCGATCGTAGTCATCTAGGTTTCGCGCGGGACGCCGCACCCCGGCGCCTCGCTATAAAATGACGGCTTTTCGGAAGTCCGCATGACCCGCCGGCTGTTCGTCACGACCGCCCTGCCCTACGCGAACGGCCCGTTCCACATCGGCCACATCATGGAGTACATCCAGGCCGACATCTGGGTGCGGTTTCAGCGCATGCAGGGGCACGAGGTGCACTTCATCGGCGCCGACGACGCCCACGGCGCGCCGATCATGCTCGCCGCGGAAAAGGCCGGGAGGACGCCCGAGGAGTTCATCGCGGAGATCGCGCGCGGCCGCAAGCGCTACCTCGACGGCTTCCACATCGCGCACGACAACTGGCACTCGACGCACTCGAGGGAGAACACCGAGCTCTCGCAGGACATCTACCGCAAGCTGAAGGCCGCGGGGCTGATCTACTCCAAGAAGATCGAGCAGTTCTTCGATCCGGTGAAAGGCATGTTCCTCGCCGACCGCTACATCAAGGGCGAGTGCCCCGTGTGCGGAACGAAGGATCAGTACGGCGACGCCTGCGAGAACTGCAGCTCGGTCTATTCCCCCACGCAGCTCGTCAACCCCTATTCGACGCTCTCGGGCGCGAAACCCGAGCTGCGCTCCTCCGAGCACCTGTTTTTCAAGCTGTCGGACGAGCGGTGCGTGAGCTTCCTGCGCGAGTGGCTGGAGCAGCCCGGGCGGCTGCAACCCCAGGTGGTCAACAAGGCGTGGGAGTGGATCGACGGCGAGGGCGAGAAGGCGCTCGGCGATTGGGACATCTCGCGCGACGCGCCGTACTTCGGAATCCCGATCCCCGACCTGCCCGGAAAGTACTTTTACGTCTGGCTGGACGCCCCGATCGGCTACCTCGCGAGCATGGAGAACTACTGCGAGCGCAAGCGCCTGGCTTTCGGCGATTTCGCCAGGCCGGGCGGTGACACCGAGATGATCCACTTCATCGGCAAGGACATCATCTACTTCCACACCCTGTTCTGGCCGGCGATGCTCGAGTTCTCGGGCTACAAGACGCCCGACCAGGTGAACGTCCACGGCTTCATCACCGTCTCCGGCGACAAGATGTCGAAGTCGCGAGGCACGGGGATCGATCCGCTGCGGTATCTCGATCTGGGGATGAATCCGGAGTGGCTGAGGTACTACATCGCGGCGAAGCTGAATGCGAACGTGGAGGACATCGATTTCGACCCGGATGATTTCCTGGCTCGCGTGAATAGTGATTTGGTGGGTAAATACATCAATATCGCAAGCCGGGCATACCCATTTGTTTCCAATGTATTTCAAGGCAAACTGCCCGGATTGCAATACAACAAGACCGGAAAAGTTGGAGGACCGCACGAAGATCTTGTGTCCTCCGTAGAAATTCAGCAAATCATCGAAGACGATGCGGCGTTTGTGAAAGTCGCGTTTGACTCTCGCGAATACGGACTTGCAATTCGCAGAATCATGTCGGTCGCAGATCGCCTCAACGAGTACTGGGATCAGCAGAAGCCGTGGGAACTGGCAAAAGCGTTGGACGTGGATACAGCGGCTCGTCCCAAGCTCGCGCAGGCATGTTCTGTAGCCCTTGAAGGATTTCGAATACTTACGTTGTTCTTGGGTTCAGTACTACCGCGAACAGCGCAACGCGGTTTCGACTTCTTGGGCCTGCAGAACCAGTCATCCAAACCGCTTTGGGCGTCGATTCGCGAGATCATGCCGAAGGGACACACAATCAACCCGTACAAACACCTCATGACCCGCGTCGAGGAGAAGCAGCTCGACGCGCTGTTCGCGCCCGCACCGGAGAAGCCCGCGATGATTACGCCCGCCACGCCGCCGACCGACGGTACAATTTCGATCGATGATTTCTCCAAGGTCGATCTGCGCATCGCCAGAATCGTCAAGGCCGAGCACGTCGAGGGCGCCGACAAGCTCCTCAGGCTCACGCTCGACGCCGGCAAC
>DATEGT010000131.1:0-4873 GCA_035280025.1 Burkholderiales bacterium
AGATCCAGCTCGACACCGTGCGCGCGCGAGAGTCGCTGCGGCGTGAGGTGGCCGGCATCGCGGTGCGGGCGGCTTCCAAGCTCCTCGCCCGTGAGATCGATGCCCGCAAGCACGCCGATCTCCTCGATCAGCTCGCGGCGCAGATCTAGAGGATCCGAGTCACCATGGCCGACAAGCTCACGATTGCACGACCCTACGCTCGCGCCGCCTTCGAGGAGGCGCAGGCCGACCAGCGTCTCGGAGCCTGGTCCGAGGCGCTGCGCGTTGCAGCCGAAGCAGTCAAGGACCCGCGCGTGGCGGCGCTCCTCGCGGGAGAGGTGCCGGTAATGTTCGGCGGCAATTCCGTGACCGCTCACATCAAGGCGGGCAGGTTGCGCGGCCTCGCGGTGGCGGGGAAAAAGCGCTCCCCGGCATTCCCCGATCTCCCTACCCTGAGCGAGTTCTACCCTGGGCTCGAGGTGACTGCGTGGATCGGGATCTTCGCGCCCTCGGGCGTGCCGGCTCCGGTGCTGGCGAGGTTGCACGAGGAGATAAACCGCCTGCTCTCCAGCAGCGATCTGCGCGACAAGGTGCTCGCCGTCGGCGGCCTGGAGCCGTTCATCTCCACGCGCGAGGAGTTTGCCGCGCTCATCCGCGCGGAATACTCCAAGTACGGTGAGGTGGTCAGGACGACGAAAATCAGGATCGACTAGCCTTCCAAACGCCCGTCTTGCCGTTCGACGTGACGGTTCCCTCTATCGAATTCCCGTTCACGCGACCGCGATACTCGGCGCCTCCGGCCCCGAACTGGATCTGATCGCCGTGCATGATCCCGCGCGAAATCGGCGTCGAGACGTTTCCGTTCTTCAGGGTACCCGACAACTTCTGGAAGTCCTGCTTCAGGGAGAGCTCCCCCGCGCCGCCGCTCCAGCTCCCCTCGACGTGCGCCGGCACGATCCAGAGATACGCGGTGCAATAGGTGTCGCAACCGAGCTCGACGGATTGGTCGGGCTCCCACTCTCCCATCCTGAACGTGTTGGAGACAATGCGCGTTCCGGGCTTCAAGGCGAGTATCGTCGGCCTGAGCCTGAGGTTCAGGTCGGTGAGCAGGAACATGGTGATGACTGTGGCCTTGCTGAGGTCCGTCTTGAAGATGTCGGCCTCGACGAACTTCGCCTTGCCGCCGACGCCCGCCTTCTGGGCGTTGCGCCTGGAAAGCGCGACCATGTCGGGGTTGTACTCGACGCCAAGCGCCTTCGCGCCGCGCTTGGCAGCGGCGATCACCGTCCGACCGTCGCCCGAACCGAGATCCATCACGAAATCCTTGGGAGTCACTTTCGCCATGTCGAGCATCTTGTCGACCAGTTGCTGCGGCGAAGGCACCCACACCACGTCCTTGCCTTGCTGTCCGACCTCGGGCTGGAACTCCTCCTGGGGCGCCTGCGCGAACGCGCCGGCCGCGGTCGCGGAAAAGGCGAGCGCTGACAACCATAGCCTCGCGGAACGCGATTCCGACATTTTTCTCTCCGATGTGGGAAGAGGCGAACTGCCCGAACTAGGGCAGCCAGATGATGGCCTGCCCACCTGCCTGCGTCAACCGCGGCAACTCCCGGGAAGGAATTGCGGAGCAACGTTGGTTCCGTCGAGCACCGAGCCGCACCGCCATCTCCGGATCGGGGCGCCGTTTCCGGTCGGCAGGCTTCCGGTATTGTCGAGCGGCGCCAGCGTGATGTCGTGGAAGTCGATCCGCAGGTCGCCGAAACCCCGTAGTCCTACGATGATCTGACCGAGCGGGCCGGTGGTCACCGAGTCGACGTAAACAGAGACGTTGCTCGTTTCGCAGCCCCAGTTGTTGGCGTCGGGAATGTCGCCCCCGCCCAGATAGGTCTCCGTGACCATGTTGCGGCAAGGGCCGAACGCGAGGAGAGCTTCCGACATCTTCACGCGCACCGTGTTCGCGCGGATGCTCGGCAATACCAAGGAGGCGAGAACACCCATGATCATGACGACGATCATGACCTCGACGATGGTGAATCCCGCTTGGCTTCGATTGCGCATGAGCCCTCCCACGGCCGCAAGCCCCGTGCCAGGCCACCGGCGGTATGGTAACCCTCTGATATGCATTATCAAACAGGCCGAACCCCGCCGCAAGTCGTCCCTCCGCGCCCCGCCGAATCTCGTCAGAAACTGACGTTGCGTGTCGATTCTGCCGAAAGTGCGCGTTCCTAATATCATGCAGTCCTCGAGTACCAAGACATGCGCACGGTCGGCGAGGCCCTCGCGCCCAGGGGAGAACGATGAGCGATCTGGACTTCACCAGGCCACTGGACCCCAAGCCGAAGGAACCCGCGAAGCCCGCGGCGGCGGCCTCGATCTACGACACGGCGGTGGCGATGGATTTCTTCGGCTCGGCGGGAAAGGCCGAAGCGATTGCGCAGGGCGCGACGCTCTTCGCCGAGAACGAGAAGGGAAGCCGGCTGCTCCTCAAGAGCGACAAGATGTATTTCCTGCTCGACGGCGAGGTGAGCCTTTCGGCCAAGGGCAAGGTCATCGCCACAGTGAGGAGGGGCGACGTCTTCGGGGAAATGGCCTCGATCAGCCAGATGCCACGGAGCGCGAGCGCGGTGGCAAAGGTACCCTGCCGGGTGATCGCGCTCGACGAGGGCCAGTTTCAGAACGCGCTGCGCAAGAAGCCCGAGTTCGCGCTCATGCTGATGAGCATCATGATCCGGCGCATCCGCGATGCGCTCGGCCAGCGGGAGGCGACGGCCGCGGCCGGCAAGCTGAAAGAGTCCGCGGTCTTCGACAAGTCCGCGCTCGCCGTGCTCGCGCGCGCGCTTTCGCAGACTTCGGTGCGCTACGAGCGCGGCAAGACAGTGTTCACCGAAGGCCAGACGGGAGTTCTGATGTACGTGGTCACCGAAGGCCGGCTCACTGTCTCCATCAAGGACAAGGTGGTGGAGAGAATCGGCCCCGGCGGCGTGTTCGGCGAGATGGCCCTGGTGGACCGCACCACGCGGCTCGCCACCGTCGTCTGCGAAACGGACTGCGGGCTGCTCGCCATCGGCAGGAACACCTTCCTCGACCTCGTCAAGGCGAGCCCGGATTTCGCGATGTCCCTGCTGAATGCAGTCGGCGAGCGTGCGAGGTTCATCGCCTCCCGCTAGGGGTTGCCGAGGTAGTCTCGCTTCCCGACCTCCACGCCGTTGTGCCGCAGAATGTCGTAGGCGGTGACGACGTGGAAGTAGAAGTTGGGCAGCGCGTGACCCAGCAGGTACTGCATCCCCTTGAAGTCGACCTCGCGCTGCCCGAGCTTGAGGTGGATGTTTTTCTCCTCGCTGCCGTCGATCTGCCCGGGCTTCAGCGCCTGGATGAAATCGATAGTCTTGGCGATCCTCGCCTTGAGCTCGGCGAAGGTTTCCTCGGTGTCTTCGTGCTTGGGCACCTCCATCCCTGCAAGTCGGGCGGCCACTCCCTTGGCCGTGTCGCAGGCGATCTGCACCTGGCGCTTCATCGGCAGCATATCGGGATAGAGGCGCAAGTTGGTGAGTACCTGCGGGTCGATCTTCTTCGCCTCGGCGTGCGCCTGCGCCTTGTCGAGGATCGCGGAAAGGTTCCTGAGTATGTTGGCGAGGCGCGGCACGCTCGCCTGATACATTGAAATGGTCACGAAAGTCTCCGAAGGTTGGATGCTAGGCGCGCATTCTACCGCGCGCCTCCGCCCGCGGATGAGCCTACTTGACGAGCTGCAGGAAGATCAGGATAAGGCCGACGACCGACCCGAGCCAGGAGAGCGTGCGCAGCCACGGCAGGCCGGCGAGGTATATGACGGCGTAGGCGAGGCGGCCCCAGAAGAATAGTTGTGCGCCCAGCATGGTCGTGGCGTTCCCCTTTCCAAGCACCGCGACGGCCAGCTCAAGCGAGGCGAAGAGCACCAGGTTGATCATCATGTTGAAATGAGCGCGCTCGGCGCGTCCGACCCACCCCGTCAGCTTCGGCATGTCCTCCCGGTTGCCGACCAACTTCATCAACCCCACCTGCGTGAACGCGCCGGTAACGGCAATCAGGACCTGCACGAAGGCCAACGCAACGGCCCAGACCAGCCACATCAATTCCGGTTTCATCGCTCCTCCTGGTTGTCGAACAGCATACGTGCAGCTAGGCGTGCAGGCTGCTCACGCCGAAAGCGATATCCTCGCCCGCGAGCGAGGCGAAGTCCAGATCCACGCAGAGTACCTGCTGCGCTCCGTCAGACGCCTCGAAAGCGAACGACAGGGTCACGCACAGCTTGGGCCCGAGCACCGACAGATAGGGGCGGGTGATCTGCACCTTGCCGGGGGTCTCGATCGCACGCCGGAAGTAGGGTTTGGTCTGCCAGTCCGTGCCTGCGGACGGCTGCACCACCTCGAAGCGCTGGTCCTGCGCGTGGACCTTGCTCTTGGCTTCGACGTTCGCGCCGATCTGCAGCCCGTCGCTGCCGATCAGGTAGCAGCGCTGGGCGCTCGGAAGCCTGAGCAACCCCTGCACCGCCGGCTGGAACCTCGCGCCCAGCGAGAGGTCCTGCACTGCGTTCTTGATCGCGGCGAGATACGGCACGAGCCGCGTGTGCTGCCGTTTCTGGAATTCGGCGAAATCCGCCCGGTGACCGGTGATCAGCATCTCGAACATCTCTCCGCGCGCGTTCTCCGGCAGCAGATCCGAACCCCCGGGAGCGAAATAGTCTCCCTGGATGAGGTCGGCATTCGCGTCGATCGCGCACAGCGCCTCGCCTTCGGTCTCGATCCCCTCGACGCACACCAGCGCCCCGGCCTCGTGCAGCACCGAGATGATCCCCGTGAACATGCGCCGCGCCAGCGGCTCTATCGTCACACGCCGCGTCATCTCGCGGTCGATC
>DATEGT010000132.1:0-7000 GCA_035280025.1 Burkholderiales bacterium
GCCGTGCGCGAGCAGCACCGCGCGGTTGCGCTCTCTCATGTCCCCCGCCGTCGCGAACAGCCAGCGCGCGCCCAGGCGCAAGGGGCCTCCGACCATGTGCCCGACCGAGCGGAACAGGTCGTGCACCAGCCTGCGTGCGGCGTAGAGGAAAGGCATCGCGATGGCGAACAGGATCAGCGCGGAAGCCATGGCGTTTTCGGGCCAGATCATCCAGAACTGGTTGCTCATGTGACCTCCCGGGGTCCGGCCGGCCGGCCGGTATCAGGACAACGGCATACGATAAATCAGGCGGGCGCGGCGCGCCACAGGAAATCAGGGACTTTTTCTCGGTCCGCGGCCGTGCGGCGGAAATTTTTGATCCCATTGGTCATTTTTACCGCGTCCCTGTCGTATACAGGCGACAGGATCGCGCCCCGCGGGCGGAAGCACTATGATAGCGGCGCACACCGGGAGAGCGATCCATGTCGATCAAGAGCATCATCAACCTCGCGCTGGCGCTGGTCGTCGTCGCCGCGGGCTACGTTCTCGTGGTCCTGTTCTGGAACTACTCGAGCGGCGAGCGCGCCGGCTGGGTGCAGAAGTTCTCCAGCAAGGGCTGGCTGTGCAAGACCTGGGAGGGCGAGATGGCGATGGTGTCGATGCCCGGCACGACCTCCGAGAAGTTCTATTTCACCGTGTGGAACGACGACGTCGCGGCGCAGGTGAACAAGGTGATGGGCAAGCGCGTCTCGCTGCACTACGAGGAGAAGGTCGGGATCCCGACCTCCTGCTTCGGCGAGACCCGCTACTACGTCGACAAGGTGACCGCGGTCGAGGAGATCCCGCTCGCCCCGGGCGTGGTCGTGCCGACGAAGCCCGCCGAGCCCGCCGCCGCGCCCGCGGCGCCGGCCGCACCCGCGGCGGCGCCCGCTACACCCGAGAAGAAATAGCGCGCTTCGCCAGGCGCGGGTACACGCGCCGCGCGTTGCCGGAGAAGATCTTCTCCCTGTCCGCGGCCGACAGGCCCTTCGCCGCGTCGACGTAACGCTTGGTGTCGTCGTAGTTGAACCCGGTTTCCGGATCCACGCCCTTCACCGCGCCCACCATCTCGGAGGCGAACAGGATGTTGTCCGCCGGGATCACCTTCAGCAGCAGGTCGATGCCCGGCTGGTGGTAGACGCAGGTGTCGAAGAACACGTTGCCCATCAGCAGCTCCTTCAGCGGCGGCCGCTTCATGTCCTGCGCGAGGCCGCGGTAGCGGCCCCAGTGGTAGGGCACCGCGCCGCCGCCGTGCGGGATGATGAACTTCAGCGTCGGGAAATCCCTGAACAGGTCGCCGGTGATGAACTGCATGAATGCGGTGGTGTCGCCGTTGATGTAGTGCGCGCCGGTGCCGTGGAAGGCGGGATTGCAGGAGGCGCTCACGTGCACCATCGCCGGCACCTCGAGCTCCGCCATCTTCTCGTAGAGCGGATACCAGCAGCGGTCGGTGAGCGGCGGGTCCTTCCAGTAGCCGCCCGAGGTGTCGGGGTTGAGGTTGCAGCCGACGAAGCCGAAATCCTCCACGCAGCGCTCCAGCTCCGGGATGCAGTTCTTCGGCGGCACGCCCGGCGACTGCGGCAGCTGGCACACGCCGACGAAGTTCTCCGGGTAGAGCGAGCACACCCGGTGGATCATCTCGTTGCAGTGCTCGCTCCAGTGCCGGCTGGTCGTCTCGTCGCCGATGTGGTGGCTCATGCCCATCGCGCGCGGCGAGAAGATGGTGACGTCGGTGCCGCGCTCCCGCTGCTGCTTCAGCTGCGCGCCCTCGAGGCTCTGCCGGATCTCGTCGTCCGAGATCCCGAGCGTTCCCTTGGAAGGCGCGTGCCTGGCGCCTTCGAGCGCGGCGATCTGGCGCTTGCGCCATTCCTCGAGCTGCTTCGGCGCGGTGGTGTAGTGTCCGTGGCAATCGATGATCATTTCGCTTCCTTCTCCTGTCTTCAGCCGAGCGCCCGGGTGACGTCGTCGAACAGCTCGTCGACCGCGAAGCGCTTCGGGATCATCCTCTGGCGGTAGACGGTATCGATGGCCACCTCGAGGTTGCGCCGGTTGGCCTCGATCCCGAAGGGGTTGACGTCGACCTCCCCCGGCTTGGGGAGCTTCGCCGCCTTCTTGCTCTCGAGAAGCAGCCGGTAGATCTCGCGCACCGCGCCCGGGTCGGATTTCGACAGCGACTCCTTCACCACCACCATGTGGTTGATCTGGATCGCGTTGTATTTCCTCCGCCAGGCCTCGGCCGCGGCGGGCGGATCGGGGATGAGGGGCACGAGGCGCGGGTCGGCCGGCACCGCGGGCAGGATCGCCGCGTCGACCTCCCCCGAGAGGAGCATCGCCATCAGCTCCTTTCCCTCCGCCGCGCGCTCGACCGAGGGCGGGTCGCGGAATTCGGCGACGTGCGGCTCCTCGAAGGTGATCCACTTCACGCGGCTGAGATCGACGCCGTAGTCGTCGGCGAGGATGGCGCGCAGCCAGGTCGAGGTGGTGACGGTATAGGAGCGGGTCCCGACGCGGCGGCCGGCGAGGTCGCCGGGCGCGAGCGGCCCGCGCTCCATGTTGTAGACGATGTGGGGATGCTGGAAGCGCGCCATCACCACCGCCGGGAGCAGCGACAGGGGCTTGCCGTAGGCCTTCGCCATGAGGAAGGTCACGATCGCGAGCTCCGAGCAGTCGAACTCGAGGTTGCGCACCACCCGCTTGAACGCGGTGCTCACCGTCTTCACGTCGGCGAAATCCAGGGCGACGGCGCCCGGCTTCAGCTCGCCCTTCTTCAGCGCCTGGGTGAGCGGATAGTCCCCCAGCAGCACGCGGACGGGGCTAGCCATGCCGGTGTACCCTGTCGCTTTCGCGGGAGAAGACAATGAGCGATGCGAGAGAGGTCGTGGTGGTCGACGTCAAGATTCCGTTCTGGTCCATGGTCGTTCTTCTTGTCAAATGGTCGATCGCCGCGATTCCGGCGTTCGTCATCCTGGTGATCCTCGGCGCCGTGACTTCGATGGTGCTGGCCTATTTTTTCCACTTACCCTGGATGGGTCGCGGCATGGTGTGATTGTATAATTGCGGCGAGTCTCCCTGCCAATCGATTTCGACATGCACACCGAAGAAAGCCTCCTCGCCAACGTCAAGATGGCGCCCCGGGACGCGATCCTGGGACTGACCGAGACGTTCGTCGCCGACCCCAACCCCAGGAAGGTCAACCTCGGCGTCGGCGTCTATTACGACGACCAGGGCAAGGTCCCGCTGCTCGAGTGCGTCAGGAAAGCGGACGAGGCGCTCACCGCCGCCGGCGCCGCGCGCCCCTATCTGGCCATGGACGGGTTTCCGGACTACGTCCGGGCGGTGCAGTCGCTGCTCTTCGGGCCCGATCATCCGGCGGTCGCCGCCGGCCGGGTCACCACGGTGCAGGCGGTCGGCGGAACCGGCGGCCTGAAGGTCGGCGCCGACTTCATCCGGCGCTTCGCCCCGGAGGCCGCGGTCTGGATGTCCGACCCGACCTACGACAACCACAGGCCCCTGTTCGAGGAAGCCGGCTTCAGGATCGAGAGCTATCCCTACTACGACCCGCGCACCCGCGGCATCCGCCACGCCGAGATGCTCGCCGGCATGCGCGCCATCCCCAGGGGCTCGGTGCTGCTGCTGCACGCCTGCTGCCACAACCCCACCGGCGTGGACATCCGCGGCGAGCAGTGGGACGAGGTGATCCGGATCGTGCGCGAGCGGCGCCTCATCCCCTTCCTCGACTTCGCCTACCAGGGTTTCGGCGACGGCGTCGAGGAGGACGCGCAGGTGGCGCGCCGCTTCGCGAGGGAGCTGCCGGTCGCGCTGGTGGCGATGTCCTTCTCCAAGTCCTTCTCGCTCTACGGCGAGCGCGTCGGCGCGCTCTCGGTCGTCGCCTCGGATTCGGGCGAGGCCGCCAAGGTGCTCTCGAACCTGAAGCGCATGATCCGCACCAACTATTCCAACCCGCCCTCGCACGGCGCGCGCATCGTCGCCGCCGTGCTGGCGTCGCCGGAGCTGCGCGCGCTGTGGGTGAAGGAGGTCGTGGTCATGCGCGACCGCGTGCGCGCGATGCGCCGCGAGCTGGTCGAGCGCCTGAAGAAGCGCGTCCCGGACGATTTCGGCTTCATCCTGCAGCAGCGCGGCATCTTCTCCTACTCGGGCCTCGCGCGCGAGCAGATGGTGGCGATGCGCGAGCGCTTCTCGGTGTACGGGATCGAGTCGGGCCGCATCTGCGTGGCGGCGCTCAACTCGCGGAACCTCGACTACGTCGCCGACGCGATCGCGGCGACGGTAGGGCTCGGGGCCGCCACCGCGCCGCGCGCCGCGGCCTGAGCTACATCAGCGCGAACATCGCCGCGACCGACGCGGCCATCACCGCCACGGCGAGCCAGCCGAGGGCCTTCAGCCGTCGGCTGACCACGAAAGGCCCCATCACCGCGGGGCTCGCGGCCAGCAGCATCATCACGGCCATGATCGGCACCGAGATCACGCCGTTGATGATCGCCGACCACACCAGCATCCGCATCGAATCGACGCCGTAGAGGTCGATCGCGACGCCGAGCACCGTCGCCACGGTCAGGATGGCGTAGAAGCCCCGCGCCTGCGCGAGCGTGAGGCCGAGGCCGATGGGCCAGCGAAAAGTCTCGGACACCGCGTAAGCCGCCGAGCCCGCGAGCACCGGCACGGCGAGCAGCCCCGTGCCGATGATCCCGGCCGCGAACAGGAAGAAGGCGAACGGCCCGGCGAGCGGCCGCAGCGCCTCCGCCGCCTGCGCCGCGCTGCGGATGTCGGTGACGCCGGCCGCGTGCAGCGTCACCGCGGTGGTCAGCATGATGCAGAAGGCGATGAGGTTGGAGTAGATCATCCCCAGGGTCGTGTCGGTCTTGATGCGCGCGAGGTTCGAGCGCGCCTGCCCCGGCGCCTCGATCAGGGGCTCGTGGCCCGGGGTCGCGCGCTGCTCCTCGACTTCCTGCGACGCCTGCCAGAAGAAGAGGTACGGGCTGATGGTGGTCCCGAGAACGGCGACGAAGATCGCGAGGTAGCTGCCGTCGAACGTCAGCGTCGGCAGCAGCGTCCCCAGCAGCGAGTCCCGCAGCGACACGTGCACCACGAGGACCGCCCCGACGTAGGCGAAGAGCGCGAGCGTGAGCCATTTCAGGATCGGCGCGTAGCGCGGGAAGGGAATGAAGATCTGCAGCGTGAGCGACACCAGCGCGAACAGGACGTCGTAGATCTCGCTCTTGCCGCCGGCGACCAGCACCAGCGCGTCGCCCATCGCGCCGAGGTCCGCCGCGATGTTGATGGTGTTCGCGACCAGCAGCAGCGACACGATGAAGTACAGCAGCGGCCTCGGGAAGCGCTCGCGGACGTTCGCCGCGAGGCCGTGGCCGGTGACGCGGCCGATGCGCGCGCTCACCACCTGGATGCCGATCATGAGCGGCGTGGTGAAGAACACCGACCACAGCAGGCCGTAGCCGTACTGCGCGCCGGCCTGCGAGTAGGTGGCGATGCCGCTCGGATCGTCGTCCGCGGCGCCCGTGATCAGCCCCGGCCCCAGCTTCTTGATCAGCGGGACGCGGGTGCGCTCGGCTTCTTCTTCGGTCTGCGTGCTCAAGCCTTTGATTTTGCCCCAACGGGCTTGCGGAGGGATGACGAAAACGCTCCGGCTTTGCGTTCGCCGTTGCTCCGGCGTACATTGCCGCAGTCAGTCCGCGGTCCATCCAAGGGGGAGCCATGAAGGAACCGTCAGGCCGTCGCCGCTTTCTCAAATCCGCGGCTGCCCTCGGCGCCGCCATTCCCGCGGGGGCCGCGGCTCAGTCCGGCTCGCAGGGTCACTCCGCCCACGGCACGATCCGGCACGCGCAGCCGAAGGCGGCCGCGCCATCGCGCCCGTACATGTTCCTGTCGCAGGCCGAGGTCGCGTTCCTGGACGCCGCGGTGTCGCACCTCATCCCCAGGGACGAGCTGGGGCCGGGGGCGAAGGAGGCCGGCGTCACCTACTTCATCGACCAGCAGCTCTTCGGCGGCTACGGCTCGATGGCGAAGAAGTACACGCAGGGCCCCTGGCCCGAGGGCACTCCGCAGCAGGGCTACCAGTCGCCGCTCACGCCCGCCGCGGTGTACCGCGCCGGGGTCCGCGACGCGCACGCCTACTGCGAGAAGACCTACGGCAAGACGTTCGACGCCCTCTCCCGCGCGCAGCAGGAGGAGGTCCTGAAGGGGCTGGACGCCGGCAAGATCGAGCTCGAGCACGTGCGCGCGCAGTTCTTCTTCAACATGCTGCTCGCCAACACGATCGAGGGCTTCTTCGCCGACCCGGTCTACGGCGGCAACCGCGACAAGGCCGGCTGGAAGCTCGTCGGCTTCCCCGGCGTCGCCGCCGTCTACACCCCGTTCATCGAGAAGCACAACGTGCCCTACCGCGCGCAGCCGGTGTCGATCGCAGACATCACCGGGAAGATCGCTCAAGTGGACGAGCACGGCCACCCGATCCACGTGATGCTCGGCGACGACCGGACGGGAGCGTGACCATGGCGACCAGGCTCAAGCCCGTGGACGTCGTCACGGTCGGGGTCGGCCTCACCGGCACGATCCTCGCGAAGGAGCTCGCCGACGCGGGCCTCAAGGTCGTCGGCATCGAGCGCGGCCGCTGGCGCGACACCGATCCGGATTTCGCCATGCCCGGCGCGCACGACGAGCTGAAGTACGCGCGCAACAAGGAGCTGATGCAGGACCTGTCGAAGGAGACGATCACGTTCCGCAACAGCGCGGGCGAGACCGCGCTGCCGATGCGCCAGCTCGGCTCCTTCCTCCCGGGCGAGGGCGTGGGCGGCGCGGCGGTGCACTGGGGCGGCCTCACCTGGCGCTTCCTGCCCTGGGACTTCGAGACGAGGTCGCAGACGCTCGCGCGCTACGGCGCGAAGCAGGTGTCGGAGGAATGCACGATGCAGGACTGGGGCGTCGGCTACGCCGAGCTCGAGCCGCA
>DATEGT010000133.1:0-5470 GCA_035280025.1 Burkholderiales bacterium
TGGATCGAGGACCGCATGGAGAACCTGCAGGCGGACTCGTTCGCTCGCGACTACCACATGAAGGTGCAGCTCGGCGCCAGGAAGGACGGCACCATGACCTCGCTCAAGGTCAGCACGGTCGCCGACCACGGCTACTCGAACGCCTCCGCGAATCCGTCGAAGTTCCCCGCGGGCCTGTTCTCGATCTGCACCGGCTCGTACGACCTAAAGCACGCGTTCTGCGAGGTCGACGCCGCGTACACGCACAAGCCGCCGGGGGGCGTGGCCTACCGCTGCTCGTTCCGCGTGACCGAAGCCGTGCACGCGATCGAGCGCGCGACCGACGCGCTCGCCGCGAAGCTCAACATGGATCCGGCCGAGTTCCGGATGAAGAACTTCATCCGGCCCGAGCAGTTCCCGTACAAGTCGGTGCTCGGCTGGGAGTATGACAGCGGCAACTACGCCGCGGCGCTGAAGAAAGCGATGGACATCATCGGCTACGACGCGCTCAGGCGGGAGCAGGCCGAGAAGCGGAAGAAAGGCGAGCTGATGGGCATCGGCATCTGCTCCTTCACCGAGATCGTCGGCGCCGGCCCGTCGAAGGATTTCGACATTCTCGGCATCAAGATGTTCGACTCGGCCGAGATCCGCGTGCATCCCACGGGCAAGGCCATCGCCCGCTTCGGCACCAAGAGCCAGGGCCAGGGCCACGAGACCACCTACGCGCAGATCGTCGCCGAGGAGCTCGGCATCCCCGCCGCGCACGTCCAGGTCGAGGAGGGCGACACCGACACCGCGCCCTACGGCCTGGGAACCTACGCGAGCCGCTCGACGCCGACCTCGGGCGCCGCTGCGGCGCTCGCCGCGCGCAAGATCCGCGACAAGGCCCGCGACTTGGCCGCGCACCTGCTCGAGGTGAGTCCGAAGGACCTCGAGTGGGAGCCCGGCCGCTTCTATGTCAAGGGCGCACCGCAGATGGGCAAGACCATCCAGGAGTGCGCGTTCGCCGCCTACACCAACCACCCGCAGGGGATGGAGGCGGGGCTGGAGGCGACGCACTACTACGACCCGCCCAACCTCACCTTCCCGTTCGGCAGCTACATCTGCGTGGTCGACATCGACCGCGGCACGGGTGAGGTGAAGGTGCGGCGCTTCGTCGCGGTGGACGACTGCGGCAACATCATCAACCCGATGATCGTCGACGGCCAGATCCACGGCGGCCTCACCCAGGGCATCGGGCCGGCGCTGTACGAGGAGATCAGCTACGACGAGGACGGCAACATCTCGGGCGGCAGCTTCATGGACTACCTCGTGCCGACCGCGCTCGAGACGCCGAAGTGGGAGACCGACAAGACCATCACGCCGTCGCCGCACCACCCGTTCGGCGCGAAGGGCGTGGGCGAGTCGGCGACCGTCGGCGCGCCGCCCGCGATCGCGAACGCCGTGATCGACGCGCTGCGCCACCTCGGCGTCACGCACCTCGACATTCCGATCACGCCCGAGAAGGTGTGGACGGTGCTGAAGGCGAAGGGGGCCGCGGAATAGAGCTGCAATACGAGGTGAGCGAGCTGGCCCGCGCCGCGATCCGCGCAGGCGGGCGCATACTCGGCCTGAACGACCAGGGCGTGGCCGACGCGGTCATACGCCGCTATTTCCGCGCGCTGCCCGCGCCCGGCAGGCGCCATATGGTCGACGTGGGCGCAGCCTACGGCAGCGTGGCCCAGTTGTTCCTGGAGGACGGGTGGACCGCCGATCTCCTCGAGCCCGACCCCGCCTGCCTCCGCATCCTCGATCGGCTCGCCGTCGCGTACGGCGGGCGCGTGCGGATTTTCCCCTACGCGGCCGCCTCGGAGGACCTCGAAGCCGCGAACTTTCGGCAGAATTCGATCCCGGGTCTGTCGGGCCTGGCGGCGAGCCCTTTCGGATCGACCGTCGCCGACTTGCGCGTTCGCGCCGTGAGGCTGGACGGGTTCCTTCGTTCGCAGAATGTCGCGCGCGTGGATCTTCTCAAGATCGATACCGAGGGGAGCGATTTCGCCGTCCTGGAAGCGCATGACTTTGCAGGCCTGCCGCCCGCGCTGGTCTTCGTGGAGTTCAGCTACTACTTCCCCGGTCAGGACGAGTCGCTCCTTCGCCGCTCGATAAGCGCCATGGGCGACCGTGGCTACTCGCCGATCATTTTTGAATACGACGACGACGGCAATTTCGGGCGCGGAAACTGGAACCACCGATTGGTGGCGATTCACGCCGGCGGATCGGGATTTCCCACCCGCAAGGAGGCGTTCGGAAACATTCTTTTCTTCCGGTGCGAAGACAGGCGCCTTCCGGAAACGCTCGCGGCGACGATCCGCGCGCTCGGCTGAGCCATTGCCATGGCAAACGCGAAGTCGGATCTCATAGACGTCTCCTCGTTCGAGTCGCCCTCCGCGACGAAGGTGAATCGCTCCCTCGCGACGGCCCGTCGTGACCTGGCTTCCGAGTGGCTGTCCCTTCCGGCCGCGGAGGTCGAATCCCACTACGGGGGGCGCCTCGGACAGGTTCACCGCCTGATCTCCGGCTGCGGTCTGCGCGATATCCGCCAGGAGGCTGCGGATCGCGAATTCATCGACGGGCTCAAGGCCGCCCTGTCGCGCGAGGATCCGCGGCGCGCGAGCCCCGGGAAGCTCCTGGCGGCTATGCTCTACCTTTTTCCACACGAGCTGCCGCACGCCCACGAGGCCGCCGCGGTTCCGCAGTGGCTGCTGCCCGACTACATGCCGTACATGCTCGCCGCTCCTCCGATGTTCCGTGAAATGGGCGAAGCGGCGGCGTGGTGCGACTACGCCGCCCGGTGGACGGCCTACCTGCACGACGCGGTGCTCGCCAACATCAATACCGAGTTCTGGCGCCGCGTCGGCCTGCTCTTCACCCAGACCGCGAATTTCGTTCCGCTCTACTTCAACGCCGCCAACCTGCGCGACGTGTACCGCAAGCGCGCGGTGCTCATGGAGGCGACGCTCCGGGTTCTCGGGCACCCGCTCGATCACACGTTCGGTCCGCGGCCCGCGCGCGAGCGTCTTCGTCTCGGGATACTCGCGGCCCACTATTCACCGCAGACCGAGACCTACGCGACGCTCCCGGTCTACCGCCACCTGGACAGAACCCGGTTCGAGGTGATCCTCTATTCGCTCGCCCAGACCGGTCATCCGCTCGAGCAATACTGCGCCCGCCACGCCGACCGCTTCGTGACGTTGCCGCGCGACCTGGGGCAGCGCGTGCAGACCCTGCGCGCCGCCGACCTCGACCTGATCTTTCTCGGTACCAATACCACCGCGGTCGCAAACGAGATCAGCCTGCTGGCGATGCACCGGCTGGCCCGGGTCCAGGTCGCCGGGGTCTGCTCGTGCGTCACGACGGGCATGCGCAGCGTCGATTACTACCTTTCCGGGAGGCTCTCCGAGCCGCCCGACGCCCAGTCCCATTACACGGAGAAGCTGCTCATGCTGGAGGGCCCCGCGCACTGCTACGATTTCGAGGGTGAGCAGCTTCCCGCCGCGGGCCGCGCCCCGGCGCGCGAGGACCTCGGCATTCCCGAGGGCGCGGTGGTTTTCATTAGTGGCGCGAACTTCTACAAGATTCTGCCGGAGGTCGAAAGGACCTGGATGCGCGTCCTGTCTTCCGTCCCCGAGTCACGGCTCGTGCTGTACCCGTTCAATCCCAACTGGTCGGACTCGTATCCCGTCGCGCCTTTCCTGGAGCGCCTGGCCGCGGCCGCGGCGGCGCAGGGGATAGACCTCAAGCGCCTCGTGATCCTCCGCCCCGCGGCGAGCAGAGCGGATGTGCTGCAGCGCCTGCGCCTCGCAGACGTCTATCTCGACTCCTTCCCCTTCAGCGGCGCAACGTCGCTCCTCGATCCGTTGGAGGCCGGGCTTCCCGCCGTCGTCATGGACGGGAGGTCCTTCCGGACCCTCGTCGGCGCGGCGCTGCTCCGCGAAATGCAGATGGAAGACACGATTGCAAAGGACCCGGACGCTTACGCGGCGCTCGCCGTCAGGCTGGCGGCGGACCCCGATCTGCGAAAGAGCCTCCGGACGCGCATCCGGAGCAGGATGGAGGCCGTTCCGCGGTTTCTCGATACCAGGCGCTACGGCGACCAGGTCGGCGCTGCATTCGCGAAGATCTGGCGGGAGCACGAGAGCCGCGGAGACGGCCCGCGCCCGCCTGTTTCTATTTGAGCTCGGCAGCGGCCTCGACCTGCGCCTTGAATTTCTTCAAGGCATCCTGCGCCGCGAGCTTCCCGGCGAGGCCGAAATCCTTCTTGAACTCGTCGTAGGTCGCCTGCCCCTTGCCCTGGACCTGGTTGTCGTAGACGGGCTTGCCCGCGGGATCCTGCACCTTGTACTTGATCGTGATGGTGAAGTCCGTGGGCGGCCAGGTGAAGGCGCTCTGGGAGGACGACTCGGTCGCGACCGTCGGCAGGAAGACGTACGACGCCTTGCTCGCGTCCAGCAAGGACTTGTCCGTCGACGTCCGCAGCAGCGTCACCTTGGCGTAGATCGAGGACAGCACCTGGAACATTCCCGCCTCGAGCTCCCGGTAGGGAAAGTAGCGGATCTCGTCGCCTCCGCCTCCCTTGGTGGTCACTTCGCGGTCCCGGTCCTCGGTGGCGATCACGAAGGCCGCGTTCTTCTGGACGGTCGGCTTCTGCGCCGGAATCGAGGCAAGGTCGGGCGTGATTGAGATCGGATGCGCGCACGCGCCCAGCAGGGCGAGCAGGGCGACGGCGGCGGCGGTGCGGATCGCGTTTGACATGGTCTTCCCCTATTTGAGCGCCGCGATGAATTCGGGATCGGCGAACAGAGCGGCGATGAAATTCTGCACCAGCCCCGGATACGCCCTGCGCCCCGCCGGAATCGCCACGGCCCCGGCGAAGCTCGATTCGAACGTGACCTTGGCGGATTTCACCTTGTCGTAGCGCGTCTCGCCGCCCCGCTTGACGGTCACCCTGGCCTCGATCTCGCCGGTGCCCTCGGACATGCTACCGACGCTGACGTCGTTCTTGGTCACGACGCCCCCGATGACCACGTTCGATTTCTCGTCGAGCAACTGGGCGGCGGCGAGGTCGGCCTTGAGCGCCTGCTCGATGTAAGTAGTGAATTTCCCGCCGTACGGCGATTCCATGTTGGACGCCCGCAGCTGGATGTAGTCGTCCCTCTGGCCGCTCACCAGCTTCGGCTCGAAGGTTCCGACGCGGGCGGGAGCCGCACCGGAGTCCCGGAGCTTCTGGATATTGTCGACCGACGGGTTGTAGTTCGGCGCCACTGTCGTACAGCCGCCGGCCGCGGCGAGCGCGAGCGCCACCGGCGCGATACGGATCGCGAGACGAATCATGTGACCCCCCTTAGGATCGTTTTGTAGTTGCAGCGCGGCTAGCGTACCATCTTCCGCACTGGCGCGGAGGACACGTGAAAGCCCGGCAAGCGGTGACGGCGGTTTCGCTCCTGACGCTCGC
>DATEGT010000134.1:0-14685 GCA_035280025.1 Burkholderiales bacterium
GCGCTCGCCCAGCTCGTCGATCACCTGGTTCGCCGGGTGGGCGACCAGGAAGCGCAGCGCCGGCGCGAGCACGTGCTCGTACAGCGCCCAGACGGCGAGCGCTCCCCCCAGCACCAGCAGCCAGGCGGGAACCGCGACGCCTTCGCCCAGCTTACGGCTCCTGCGAGTCCATCAGGATGAACGCGACGCGGCAGGGCTTGCCGCTGCGGTTCACCCAGGCGTGGTTGGTCGCCTGCTGTACCAGCACGTCGCCCGCCTTGAGGTGCACCTCGCCCTCGTCGAGCAGCATGTCGATCTCTCCCGACATGATGATCGCGTAGTCGAGGGTGCGCGTCCTGTGCATCATCGGGTGCCGCGGCGGCATGCCTTTCTTCGGCGCCCCGGCTCCGACGATCTTCATCATGTGGTTCATGTCGGTGGGGTGCTCGCCCTGGGATTCCGGAGCGAAGTCGACGATCCGGAACACTGTGCCCGACTTCGGCGGCGCGAGGCCGACCTTGGTCTTGCCGCGGTCGGCGGCCGACGAGAAGTCCGGCGGGCTCTTGTCGGTCACCCAGATGTTGGCCGCGTAGTTCGGCGGCCGCGGCGCGACGAGGCGCGTGTGCTCGTCGATCATCACCACCGCCTTGCCCGACGCGTCGAGCTTGGTGACGACGCGACGTACTTCCGGCGGCTGCTGCGCGGCCACCGAGCCCGCGAGCATCGCGCCCGCGACCACCCACGACAGATTGCATCTCATCGGCGTTCCCCCTTTAAAATCGTCTCAGGCCGGCTTCGCCCCGCTCCGCGTCCGGTCGAGCACGGTCATCGCGGACGCGACCACGCTCGCGACGTCGGCGAGATTGGTCGGCACGATCATGGTGTTGTTGGTCTTGGCGAGGTTGCCGAGCGCGGCGATGTACTCCTCGGCGATCTTGAGGTTTGCCGCCTGCTGCCCGCCCTCCTTGCCCATCGCCTCGGCGACGACGTTCACCGCGGCCGCGGTCGCGTCGGCGACCACGCGCAGCGCCGTCGCTTCCCCCTGCGCCTTGTTGATCGCCGACTGCTTGGCGCCCTCGGAGGTGAGGATCGCCGCCTGCTTCTCGCCCTCGGCGAGATTGATCTCCTGCTGCTTCTCGCCCTCGGACTTCGCGATCAGAGCGCGCTTCTCGCGCTCTGCGGTGATCTGCGCCTGCATCGCGCGCAGGATCGCCTCGGGCGGGGTGAGGTTCTTCACCTCGTAGCGCAGCACCTTCACGCCCCAGGAGCGGCCGGCCTCGTCGAGCACCGCGACGATCTGGCGGTTGATCACGTCGCGGCTCTGCAGCGACTGGTCGAGCTCCATCTTGCCGACCTCGGAGCGCAGGGTCGTCTGCGCGAGCTGCGTGATCGCGGTGACGTAGTCGGAGGTGCCGTAGGACGCAAGGCGCGGATCGGTGACCTGGAAGTAGATGAGACCGTCGACCGCGAGCTGGGTATTGTCCTTGGTGATGCACACCTGCTCGGCGACGTCGAGCGGTACTTCCTTGAGCGAGTGGCGGTACGCAACCCGGTCCAGCGGAGGAAAGATCATGTTGAAGCCCGGCTCGAGGATTTCGCGGAAGCGCCCCCACCGCTCCACCACCCACGCGCTTTGCTGAGGGACAATCCGCACGGCCTCATACGCGTATACCGCCACGAGCGCGATGAGGCCGAAAAGCACGGCGTACTGCCGGAACTCCGGCATGAAGTAGAGCACGCCCGTCACGACGGCCACGGCGATGAATTTCACGAGCATGCTGCCCCCCGTTGAACGCGATATGTCATCCGCGGCCCGCGCCAGATCAGGCGGGCCGGGTCTTGGAAACCTTGAGCGTGTTGCCATCGACTGACGTGACGTAGAGGATCTCGCCGGGCTCGCCGGCGGCGGCGCCGGCGACGTGCGCGTCCCAGAGCGCATCGCGGTACTTCACCCGGGCGTGCCCGGCGGGCTTGTCGACCCACGATTCGAACGCGGCCGGCTGGCCGACGTCCAGCCCCCGCATGCGCTCGGGCATCATCGCCTGCCGGGCGTGGTGCACCCACAGCACGCCCACCAGGGCGACCGCGGCCGCCGCGATCGCCTGCACGAGATGCGAGCCGGCGAAATAGGCGGCCGCCGCGCCGACGAAGGCCGCGGCGCCGAGCACCAGCAGGTAGAAGGTGCCGGTCAGCAGCTCGGCGATGACGAGGGCGAAACCGGCGATCAACCAGACGAGATAGGCGTCCACGGCGACCCGCGAAGTGTTGTCGCCGTATGCTACCTCAACCGGGACGGACGGGCCTTTGCGGCTCCTTGCACGCGGGAAGCATCAGCGCCTGCAGCACCTCGCTCGTCCCGCGGTTCTGCACGAACGCGGCGACTCCGAGGTTGCTCCGGTCGGCCCCGGGAAGCAGCGCCAGGGAGCGGCTCTCGTCGACCTTCAGGCTCTCGCCGAAGACGATCGGCCCGACCCATTCGCGCACCACGAAGTCGTGCTCCAGGCGCCTCCCCCGGTTCTCGCCGGCGCTGACGTTGCTCGCGAGCCGGTTCTCGTACGCCGCGAGATACACCGCCGCGTTTTTTTTCTCGGCCGGATCGAAGAGCATCGCCGACAGGTCCGCGCGGATGGCGCCGGGCTCGATCGCGCGTATGGCGAGGCCGATCCGCGCGCGCGCCGCGCGGGAATTGATGTGCTCGACCTCGCTGCCGAAATCGTCGCTGCCCCAGCGGCGGAAATCCCGTCCCTGGAGCAGCACCTGCGGGGTATAGACGATCACCGGGCGCCGCATCGCCGCGAGCTTGCGCTGCCGCGCCGAGAACTGGCCCTTGGCGTACGGATCCTTCCAGCCGATGTAGTCCCAGTAGTCGACGTGGAGCGAGAGCGGCACCACCTGGTCGGGCCTGAAGCCCCGGGAGAAGAGCGACGAGAGCCAGTGGTCGGCCGGCGGGCAGGAGTCGCAGCCCTCCGACGTGTACAACTCGACCAGCGCCGTGGTGTGCGGCCCGGAATACGCCGAGCAGGCCGGATCGGCGGCGCGGGCGACGCCGGTGACGGCGATCGAGCACGCCGCAAGCAGGGAACGTATCTTCATGGCCTCCCTCTGTCGCGTCCCGGGCATTGTTCCTTACATTCCGCGACTATGCAAATCCGGTAGACTGCGCGCTTCGGCCCTGGTGGAGCCCGCCGTGAACGCTATCTTGAAGTGGATCGGGATCGTCTTTCTCGCCGGATTCGCCCTCATCTACATCGAGTACCGCGTCGCGAAAAAGAAGAAGGAAGGCTTCACCCCGATCGACAGGCGGCGCATCGTCGGCATCTTCTGGCTCACGGTTTTCTTCGCCTGCCTGGTCGGCGGGGTGATGTGGCTGTCCGATTGAGCGGATGAGAGTGCCTCTGGGGGTGCTCGACCAGTCCCCCGTCGTCAGCGGGCGCAGCCCCGCCGAAGCGATCGCCGAGACCGTCGAGCTGGCCCGCCTCGCCGAGGAGCTGGGCTACCAGCGCTACTGGCTCGCCGAGCACCACGCGATCGCCGCGCTCGCCGATCCCAGCCCCGAGATCCTGGTCGCGCGCGTCGCCTCGGCGACCTCGCGCATCCGCGTCGGCACCGGCGGCGTGCTGCTCCCCTACTACAGCCCGCTCAAGATCGCCGAGCAGTTCCGCATGCTCGAGGCGCTCTTTCCCGGGCGGATCGATCTGGGCCTGGGACGCGCCCCCGGGGGCGACCCGCGCACCGCGCTCGCGCTGAAGGACGGCGAGTACCCGGGCGCCGAGCGCATGCCGCAGCAGGTCCGCGATCTCGTCGGATTCCTCGACGGCACGCTGCCGCCGTCCCACCCCTACGCGAAAGTCAGGGCGCAGCCTGCGGGCGACACCTCGCCCGAGATCTGGGTGCTGGGCTCGTCGGACTACGGCGGAGCGCTCGCCTCGCAGCTCGGGCTGCGCTTCGCCTTCGCGCATTTCATCAGCGCCTACGGCGGCGACGTCGTCGCGCGCGCGTACCGGCAGCATTACGAGCCCTCGGAGCGCGACCCGCAGCCGCGGTCGCTCGTGTGCGCGTTCGTGATCTGCGCGAAGACGAAGGCGGAAGCCGAGCGGCTCGCGGCGAGCGTCGACCTGCGGCGCCTGCACATGGCGAAGGGCATCGACGCGCCGGTGCCCACTCCCGAGGAAGCGCTCGCGTACCGCTATTCGCGCGAGGAGCGCGCCTACGTCGACCAGCAGCGCGCGCGCCTGGTGCACGGCGATCCCGGCGAGGTCCGCGAGAAGCTGCTCGCGCTGAAGGAGCAGTTCGAGGCCGACGAGCTGATGGCGGTCACCATCACCGGGGACGCCGAGAGCCGCAGGACGTCGTACCGGCTGGTCGCGGAGGCGTTCGCCTAGAACAGATGCACCGCGGTCGGCCAGAAGAGGCCGATCAGGCTAAAGACGATCCCGATCCCGCCCAGCGCGTACGCGATCCACAGGAGCGCCACGACGCCGGTGATGATCTGCGCCGAGGCGAGGACGATCGCGATCTGCACCGCGGCGGAAGCGAGTTCGTAGTGACGGTAAGCCGCCGCCGCGCGGTCGCGCTTCGCTTCCTTCTCCTTCGCTCGCGCCATCAGCTCCTTCCTGCCCTCGTTCGTCTCGGGCTCGGACTGGTAGCGCTCGGCGGTCTTCTTCCAGGCGTCGATCTGCTTCCTCACCGCCTCGCCTGCTTTCGGGCCCGCCTGCGCCTCCATCTCCTCGGCGGCGGTGCGGATCGTCGTCTGGCGGATCGTCTTCGCCTGGAAGAAGGTCCAGAGATTCGACGCCTCGATGTGATTGGCGAGCGCCGCGGTCTGCGCGGATTTCCCCAGCGTCTCGGCGAAGGCGAGCACCAGCGCGAGCACCGCGATGAGCAACGCGACCTTCTTGTTCGCCGGATCGATGTGACCGGCGCCGTGGCCTGCGGACATTGTTTCCTCCCCCGACGTTCTTCCGAGCGTGCGGGAATTCTAGCTCAGCGCCTCACTCCCGGCGTCTCGACCGGCAGCCCCTGCGCGCGCCACGCGAGGTAGAGCTCGAGGTCGAGGTACCCCGGCGATCCGTACGGCAGCATCTGGGCGCGGATTCCCGACAGGCAGGCGCGCAGCCGCCGCTGGAGCGATCCCAGGGTCTGCCATTCCATCCTGTATGCAGGGTAGCCGTTCGGATGCCCCTGGCTGATGGTCTCGGTGAGGAGGCGCTTGCCCCAGTTCGCCTCGTGGCAGTGCGCGCACGACAGGTTCAACTGCCCGCGCCGCAGCCGGTAGGACCTTTCGCCAGCGTCGAAGTGCGGTCTGGCCGGGCCGTCGATGCTCACGCCGACCGGCATTCCCTTCGACTGGCGCGCCACGTACGCGGCGAGCGCGAGCAGCTCTTCCGATTCGTACTTGAAGGGCGCGGCGCCCATGCGCCTCGCGCGGCAAAGGTTGATTCGTCCTTCGAGGTCGAGGAGGCGGCCGCTCTCGGGGTCGATCTTCGGGTAGCGCGCCGCGACGCCGCGCATGCTCGATGTCGCGTCCTGGTGGCAGCTCGAACAGGACTGCTTCGTTCTTCCCGCGGGCTCGCTCCACAGCTTCTCGCCGCGCTCCACCCACAGCATCCCCGGGTTGGCGAAGTCGTCCTTCTGCAGCGAGAGCAGGTCGGCGCCGAGAAAGGCGGAGCCGGACTTGAGGTTCTCGAGCGGGATCGCGCGCTGCTGCGCGGGAGCGGGGCCCGCGGCGAGCGCCGCGGCGAGGAGCAGCGCGGCGCGGCTCATGCGACCTGGATCGATTGCCGCTCCGAGCCCTGCTGCCCTTCGTCGTCCACCCAACGGAACTCGAGCTCGCCGCTCGCCTCGGCCACGGTGTAGAACTGGATGTAGGGGTTTGCCGCGATCCCCGAGGACAGGTCGGCGCGGAACACCTCCACGCCGTTGTAGCGGCACGAGAGCGCGTTGATCACGTTGCGCTTGATCAGGCGCCCGACGTCGTCGCGGCGGTAGCCCGTTTCCATCGGGTGCTGGATCAGCACGCGGATCTCGACGATCTCGCCGCGCCGCGCCCGCGGGGGAACCTGGATTCTCGCCGCCACCGCTCAGCTCTCGTCCATGCAGGCGGAGAGCGTGACCACGACCGGGGCCGCGTCGTACCAGAACGTGCCGTCGGACAGCGCCGCCACCACGGTCACCTTCTGGCTGCCCGCGAGGCGCACGCGCGAATCGATCTCGGCCCTGCCCGCGCGCGGCCCGAGGTAGAAGTTCGCCATGTTCGAGACCGGATTGCGCTCCGAGTACAGATGGAGGCTCTTGACGTGATCGGCCGCGGTCATCGGGCTGTCCACGGTGATCCGGATCGGTACCGAGTTGCCGTTGTCGGCGAGCAGCGGCAGCTGGAGCTTCACCTTGCCCTTGCGCACCGGCGCGCCGTTGGCGACCTTCGCCGCGAGCGGATCGAGCTTCGCCTCCTCGCCGAAGGCGGGAAGCGCGAGCCCGCCCGCGAGGCCCGCGAGGAAATCGCGCCGCCTCACTTCCCCTCCTTCTTCAGGGTCGCGAGCCAGGCGACCACGTCCTCGACCTGCTGCGCCGAGAGGATCGGCTTACCGCGGTAGGCGGGGGCGACCTGCCGCAGGCCCTCGGTGCGGTAGTAGGCGGGCATGGGCGTGTCCGGATTCACGCGGGTGGAGTCGGCGACGCGCAGCCGGAGCTGGCCGGGGGAGAGCTTCGCGCCCACGCCGGCGAGCGGCGGGGCGACGTTGCCGAAGCGCGTCTCGCCGGCCACCTCGTGGCACAGCGTGCAGCCTCCCTGGTCGCGGTTCACCACGATGCTTCGACCGCGGACGGGGTCCCCGGGTTCGGCGGCGAGCGGCCCGGGGATCGCGTCGCCCGCGACCTCGTACGCCGCCTGCTGCGCGAGCGCGGGCGCGGCCCACCCGAGCAGCAGGCCCAGCAGCAGTTTCCGCACCGCCGCTACGCGAGCGTGAGCCCGTGGTTCTTCAGCGGCAGCGAGCGGATGCGCTTGCCGGTGGCGGCGAAGATCGCGTTGCACACCGCGGGCGCGATCGAGGCCTGGCCGGGCTCCCCGATCCCGCCCCAGAAGCCGCCCGTGGGCGCGAGCACGACCTCGACCTTGGGCATTTCGCGCAGGCGCATCATGCGGTAGTCGTGGAAATTCGACTGCTCCACGCGCCCCTCGCGGATGGTGATCTCGCCCCAGAACATCGCCGTGAGCATGAACACCGTGCTGCCCTGCATCTGCGCCTGGATGTTGTCGGGGTTGACCGCGTACCCCGGGTCGACGCCGAGCACGAGACGGTGGATCTTCACCTCGCCGTTCTTGTCGACCGACAGCTCCGCGACCGCCGAGGTGTAGCTGCCGTAGGCTTCGGTCTGCGCGATGCCGCGGAACACGCCCGCCGGGAGCGGCGAGCCCCAGCCGGCGGCCTTGGCCGTCGCCTCGAGGATGCCGAGATCCCTGGGCGACTTCTGCAGCAGCGCCCGCCGGTACTCGAACGGGTCCTTGCCCGCGGCGGCGGCGAGCTCGTCCATGAAGCTCTCGCGTACGAACGGATTCTGCGAATGGCCCACGGTGCGCCAGAAGCCGACCGGCACGAAGGCGTTGCGCTGCGCGTACTCGACGCGCACGTTCGGGATCGCGTGCGGCAGATCGAAGATCGAGGCGACCGACTGCGGGTCGACGCCCTCCGCGGGCGCGAGAGGCTTCTTGAGGGGAAGGTGCAGCAGGCTCGAGATGATCGAGGTCGCCGAAACGCGCGAGTACCACGCGGTCGGGTTGCCTGAATCGTCGAGCGCCGCCCTCATGCGCGCGAGGCTCGCGGGACGGTAGAAGTCGTGCTGCGTGTCCTCCTCGCGCGTCCACAGCATCTTCACCGGCGTGCCTTCCATCGCCTTGGCGATCGCCACGCCCTGGCGCACGAAGTCCTGCGAGCCGCCGCGCCGGCCGAAGCCGCCCCCGAGCTGGGTGCGGTGCACTTCGACGTTTTCGAGGGGCACACCCGCGACCGACGCCGCGTTGGCGAGCGAGGCTTCGGCGTTCTGCGTCGAGGTCCACACGTCCACCTTGCCGTCCTTCACGACCGCGGTGCAGCCCATGGGCTCCATGCAGGAGTGCGCGAGGTAAGGCGTCCAGTACTCGGCCTCGACCTTCTTCGGGGCCGCGGCGAACGCCGCGTCGAAGTCCCCGTCCTTGCGCGCCACCGCGATGCCCTCCTTCGCGTCCAGGCCGGCGCGGTAGAACTCCATGAGGCTGGCGCTCGACGCGCCGCCGTTCGCGCCCGTGTCCCACTCGATGTTCACGTCGCGCAGCGCCTCCTTGGCGCGCCACCAGTTGTCGGCCACGACGGCGACGAAGGTTTCGAGGTCGAGCACCTTGACGATCCCGCGGCGGCCCTGGACCTTCGACGCGTCCATCGATTTCACCTTGCCGCCGAACACCGGGCACTGCGCGATCGCGGCGTAGAGCATGCCGGGAAGCTGGGTGTCGATGCCGTAGCGCTGCCTGCCCATCACCGTGTCGGGGATGTCGATGCGCTTGACCGGCTTGCCGATCAGCGTCCAGTCCTTGGGGTCCTTCAGCTTCACGTCCTTGGGCGGCTCGAGCCTGGCGGCGGCCTCCGCCACCTTGCCGTAGCTCACGCGGCGCTTGCTCGGACCGTGGGTGATGAAGCTGTTCTGCGCCGCGCACTCGGCCGCAGGCACGTTCCACCGCTGCGCGGCGGCGGCGATCAGCATCTCGCGGGCGGTCGCGCCAGCCTTGCGCAGGTATTCCTGCGAATTGCGGATGGTGCGGCTTCCGACGGAGGCCATGTCGCCCCAGGCGCGCTTGCGCCTGACGTTCGCGTTCGCCGAGGCGTATTCGACCTTCACGCGCCTCCAGTCGCATCCCAGCTCCTCGGCGACGAGCATGGGAGCGGAGGTCATGCTGCCCTGCCCCATCTCGGAGCGGGCATAGCGGATGACGATGCCGTCGTCCGGGCGCACCAGCACCCAGGCGTTGATCTCGGCGCCGTCCGGGGCCTTCTGGGCCAGAGCCTCCGAAATCGCTCCGAGCGGCCCGTATCCGACGGCGAGGCCGCCGCCGATCGCGGCGGATTGCTTGAGGAATTCCCTGCGAGAGACGTTCTTCATGGCTGCCTCCTCACGCTTTCGCCGACTTCGCGGACTTCGGCGACTTCGCCGCGGCATGGATCGCCGCGCGGATGCGCGCGTAGGTTCCGCAGCGGCAGATGTTAGTCATCGCCGCGTCGATGTCCGAGTCGCTGGGGCTGCCGTTCCGCGCGAGCAGCGCGACCGCCGCCATGATCTGCCCGGACTGGCAATAGCCGCACTGCGGAACCTCGTGGTCGATCCAGGCCTTCTGCACCGGGTGCAGCTGGCCGCGCTGCGCGAGCCCCTCGATGGTCAGCACCTTCTGGCCCGCCGCGGCCGACACCGGCACCGAGCACGAGCGCACCGGCTCGCCGTTCAGGTGGACGGTGCACGCGCCGCACTGGGCGATGCCGCAGCCGAACTTGGGCCCCTTGACGTCGAGCACGTCCCGCAGGACCCACAGGAGGGGCATCTCGGGCTCGACGTCGACCTTGTGCTTCTTGCCGTTGACGGTCAGTTCGATCATCTTGGAAATCTCCTCGGTTTGCTGAAAACTGTGCGTCGCCTAGTCTACCTCAGGCGATTCCGGAAAGGCTCAGGCCCTGGTGCTTCAGGGGCAGCGAGCGGACGCGCCTGCCCGTGGCGGCGAAGATCGCGTTGCACAGCGCCGGGGCGAGCGGCGCAAGCGGGGTCTCTCCCATGCCGCCCCAGAAGCCGCCGCTGGGGACGAGCACCGCGTCTATCCTCCGCGGCATCTCGGCGATGCGCATGATGCGGTAGTCGTCGAAGTTCGACTGCTCGACGCGGCCGGCCTTCAGCGTAATCTCGCCCCACAGCACGGAGGTGAGGCCGTAGGCGACGCAGCTCTGGATCTGGGCCTCGGCCGAATCCGGATTCACGACGTGCCCGGGGTCGACCGCGACCACCACGCGGCGGATGTCGATCCCGCCGGCGGGGCTCACCGACACCTCGAATACCGCCGCCGCGTAGCTGCCGTGCGAGTCCTGCACCGCGATGCCGCGGCGCACGCCCTCGGGGAGCGGCGTTCCCCAGCCCGAGGCTCTCGCCGCCGCGTCGAGCACGCCGAGGTCGCGGGGCCGCGCCGCCAGCAGCGGGCGGCGGAACTCGTAGGGATCCTTGCCGGCGGCGGCGGCGACCTCGTCGATGAAGCACTCGCGCATGAACGGGTTCTGCGAATGGAACACCGTTCGCATGAAGCCGACCGGCACGTGGCTGTTGCGCATCGCGAACTCTATCCTGAAGTTCGGCACGGCGTAGGGGGCGTCGATGATCCCGCCGAGCGCGTGCCGGTCGATGCCGTCCCTGATCTCCTGCGGCCGCACCGAGGCCATGATCGAGTGGCTCGCGTCGCGCACGCGCAGCGCGGTGAGCCGGCCGTCGCGGTCGAGCGCGGCCTTGAAGCGCATCATCGTCATCGGGCGGTAGAAGTCGTGCTGCATGTCCTCCTCGCGGGACCACAGCAGCTTCACCGGCCTGCCCTCCATCGCCTTCGCGATCGTCACCGCCTGGCGGGTGTAGTCCTGGAAACCGCGCCGGCCGAAGCCGCCGCCGAGGTAGGTCAGGTGCACCTCGACGTTCTCGAGCGGCACGCCGGCGGCCGCCGCCGCGGCCGCGTGCGTGGCCTCGGCGTTCTGCGTCGGCGCCCAGACCTCGACGCGGTCGCCCTTCAAGAGCGCGGTGCAGTTCATCGGCTCGAGCGGCGCGTGGTTGAGGAAGGGCGCGAAGTACTCGGCCTCCACCACCTTGGCGGCGGAAGCGAACGCGGCCTCGACGTCGCCGTCGTTGCGCGCGACCGGTACCGAGCTGTCCTCCAGGCCGAAGCGCACGAACTCGCGGATGCTCGCGGTCGTGGCCTCCCCGTTCGCCCCCGCGTCCCACTCGATCGGCAGGAGCTTCAGCATCCGCTCCGCTCGCCACCAGTTGTCCGCGACCACGGCGACCGCGTCCTCGAGCTTCACCACCTTGAGGAGGCCGCGCATGCCCAGGATGCGCTCGTCGGGAACCGCGCGGAGCTTCCCGCGGAACACCGGGCACTGCGCGATCGCGGCGTACGCCATGCCGGGCAGCTGCACGTCGATGCCGAAGAGAGGCTTGCCCGCGACCTTGTCGCGGATATCGAGGCGCGGCGCCGAGCGCCCGAGGAGATTCCAGTCCTTGGGGTCCTTCAGCCTCGGGTCCGCCGGCGGCGCCAGCCTGGAGGCGGCCTGCGCCACCTGGCCGAAGCGCAGCTTCCTTCCCGAAGGCCGGTGGATGATCGCGCCGTTCTCCGCGTCGCAGTCGGAGACGTCCGCCTTCCAGCGCTGCGCGGCGGCGGCGATCAGCATCTCGCGCGCGGTCGCGCCCGCCTTGCGCAGATATTCCTGCGAAGCGCGGATCGACTGGCTGCCCCCGGTGGCCATCGAGCCCCAGGCGCGGTTGCGCCTGAGGTTCTCGGCGCTGGAAACGAACTCGAACTTCACCTTGCGCCAGTCGCACTCCAGCTCCTCGGCGACGAGCATCGGCAGCCCGGTCGAGCTGCCCTGCCCCATCTCCGAGCGCGCGACGCGGATGAGCACGCTGTCGTCCGGGCGGATCACGATCCAGGCGGTGAGCTCGGGGCCTTTCGCCTCGGCGCCGAGCGCAGGCAGCGCGAACTCGAGCGCGAGCCCGCCGCCGAGCGCGGCCGAAACCCTGAGGAAATCTCGGCGGGACGGGCGGAAGGCGGACGGCATGGACTTTCGGTGGACGATCCGGCGGGCGACTTATTCTACGCCAGCGGCATGATCGCTCAAGGCTTCCCGTCGGGCGCGCGCAGCGAGCCGGCCAGGCTCGTCAGGTTCTGCGGGCTCACGCGAATGAGGCCGCCGCGCGGGCTGTCGATGTCCGCGATGAGGAGGAACGAGATAGCCACGACCAGCGGCAGAACCGGCAGCAGGGCTTCCGCCCTGACGTCTTGCGCGCGATAGCCGACCAGCACGTTGCAACAGACCGCGATCGCGGTCATCAGGATCCACGCCGCGTGCGGAATCCGGTTCCACCAGGCCGCCTGCGTGTACCCCTGCGAGTTCAATACGTCGTTCATGCCCGACACCGCCAGGGCGATCGGGGGCGTCGGCCTGGCCGCAGCCGGGCCCACGACCGCGGACCAGAGCTCGGCCTGCAAGCGCGCGGTGCGGGCGTCGATCTCCGGCACCTCCCGCTCGTCCCGGGTCGTATAGAACAGCACGCGCTGGTCGAGGTAGCTCCGCAGCAGCGAGCGCACTTTCGCCGCGTCCGCGGCGGGCAGCAGGTCGGCCCGCACGTATTCCGTGCCGATCGCGTTGGCCTCCGCTTCCTCGTAGTTCTTGCGCTGGTCGTAGCGGCTGGTGGCCATCGAGAAACTGAACCCGATGATGAGCCCGAGCAGCGTCAGCGTGGCGGCGAGGACGAGGCTCAGGTCGTCGCGCATGTCGTCCCGCAGCTTCACCCGCTTCCGCAGGAAGGACGCCCCGAGCCAGGCCGAGAGCCACAGGACCAGGAAGGACAGCGCGAAAACCAGCCAGGGGTAGTCGATTATCGTGCCCATGCGCTACGGCTCCATTCCGTCATGGCAGCGCCCATTCCGAGTTCCTCCGGTCCGTCACCAGCATGTGCCCGGGCGCGTGAGTGATGCACAGCGGCGGCTTCGCGGCGAGCACCGCCGCCTGCGGCGTGATGCCGCAGGCCCAGAACACCGGCAGCTCGTCGGGCCGGACCTCGATACGGTCGCCCGCGAACGGCCGGTCGAGGTCCTCGATGCCGATCAGCTCGGGCCTGCCCAGGTGCACCGGCGCGCCGTGCGCTCTAGGATACCGCGCGGTGATCTGGATCGCGCGGATCGCGTCGGCGGCGACGAGCGGCCGCATCGACACCGCCATCGGCCCGCGGAACGGGCCCGCGGGCGCGGTCTCGATGCTGGTGAGGTACATCGCGACGTTCCTGCCCTCGCTCACGTAGCGCAGCGGCACGCCTTCGTCGGTCAGCGCCTCCTCGAACGAGAACGAGCATCCGATGACGAAGGCCACCAGGTCCTCCGTCCACAGATCGCGGATGTCGGTCGCTTCGCCTTTCATCACTCCGTCGCGGAACACGCGGTAGCGCGGCAGGTCGCTGCGGATGTCGAGGTCCTCGCCGAGAGCCGGGATGTGCGGATTCCCCGGCGCGGAGACGCCGATCAGCGGGCAGGGCTTGGGGTTGCGCTCGCAGTAGAGGCGGAAGTCCTCGGCGAAAGCGCGCGGCAGGATGCAGACGTTGCCCTGGACGCAGCCCGGCGCGAGCCCCGCGGTGACGCCGGCGAATTCGCCCGAGCGCGCCGCCAGGCGCACCGCGCGCGGATCGCTGCGCTCGAAGCTCATCGCTCTAGCGGATCGGCGAGAACGCGGTCGGTTTCAGGATGCGGTTCTCCTGCGTCAGCAGCAGGAGCTGCACTTTCCTCAGATACCCCTGCCACGCCGGGTCCTTGGCCATCTTCTCGCGCCGCGCGGCGCGGTCGTCGAGGCTGTCGAAGCCCCACATGAACACGATCTGGTTGAGGTTGCCGGTCTCGGCCGTGAAATAGCCGATGAATTTCCCGAGGTAGGCCTGCTGCAGCGGCAGCCCTTCCTCGCCGTACAGCTTCACCATCTCGGGAACCTTGCCCGGATGCAAAGTGTAGATGCGCTCTTCGACGATCATGACCGCTCCTTCACGACTTTTCCTTCAAGGCGACGCTGCCGCGATCGATCACGAAGACGCGATCGACCAGGCGCTCGGAATGCTGCAGGTCGGATTCGGAAAGGATCACCGACATCCCTTCTTTTTTCAATCCTGAGACCACTTCGGCGAGGCGCTGCGCGAGCGCCGGCGCGACGCCCTCGAACGGCTCGTCGAGCAGCAGCAGCTTGGTGCCGCAGACCAGGGCCCGGGCGAGCGCAACCAGCTTCTGCTGGCCGCCGGAGAGCTGCGTCCCCTTGCGCTGCGCGAACTCGCGCGCCTCCGGAACCAGCGCGTAGGCTTTTTCCAGCCGCGCGCGGGCGTCGGGGGCGCGCGCGGCCCAGGCGGGCACCAGCGCGTTCTCCTCGGCGGTGAGCTCCGGGACCAGGCGCCGGTCCTCGGGCATGTATCCGATTCCCAGGCGCGCGCGCTCGTGCGTGGGCAGCCCGAGGAGATCGGCGTCCCCGAAGCGGACCGTGCCGCTCGAGGTCTTCAGCAAGCCCATGAGCGACTTCATCAGCGTCGTTTTTCCGGCGCCGTTGCGCCCGATGAGGCCCGCCATGGTCCGTTCCGGCAGCTCGAGCGAGACGTCGCGCAGGATCTGCACGTTGCGGATGGCGACGTTCAGCCCGCGGATGCTAAGCATGCACGCTTCTCTCGATCGAGCCGACGACGTAGCGCCGCACCTCGGCGTCCCTCAGCACGGTCTCGGGCGGGGCGTCGGCGATGATGCGGCCGTCGTAGAAGGCGAGCACGCGCCCGGCAAAGCGGCTCACGACCTCCATGTCGTGCTCGACGAAGATCACGGTGGCGCCTTCGGCCTTCACCGCCTGCATGATCAGCTCCATGATGCCGAACTTCTCCCCGGACGAGACGCCGCTGGTCGGCTCGTCGAGCAGCAGCACC
>DATEGT010000135.1:0-46851 GCA_035280025.1 Burkholderiales bacterium
GCAGTGACTTGCGGTAACCCGATGATTCTGCGCGTACTATGGCGTTTTTTGCGGCGGCGCTGCTATAATCGCCTGGCATAAGAAGATCTCCAGGGGAGAGCGGGCTCACGGCAGAAAAACCGGTCGCACCCACTGCTTTCATCGCGAGGCTCCCGAATCGCGGCAGCGGATGGTGCAGCAAATGGCGAATTTGAGCTCCCCTCTCACCCCGCCAGGGCTTGATCCAGGTCTTGCGCGTTGCTCGAGCGGTCGTCCCGGATAGATCTAGAAAGGAAGCAAGAAAAATGAAGCTTTGTCGTTACGGCAGGAACGGGTTCGAGAAACCCGGTGTCATCGACGCGCAGGGCCAATTGCGCGATTTTTCCGGGGTGATTTCCAACATCGACCAGGAAGCGATTTCAGCGAAGGGGCTGGCGAGACTCCGCAAGATTCGCCCCGAGTCCCTTCCGTTGGTGCGAGGGAACCCGCGCTTCGGCGTTCCGTACACGGGGATTTCCAAATTTGTCGCCATCGGGCTGAACTACGTCGACCACGCCCACGAAGCGGGCCTGCAAATACCGGCCGAGCCGGTGGTGTTCATGAAAGCCACGACCTGCATCAACGGCCCCAACGACGACATTCAGCAGCCGAGAAATTCGACCAAGCTCGACTATGAAGTCGAGATCGCCATCGTGATCGGAACGCGGGCCAAGTACGTTCCCGAGGACAAGGCTCTGGACTACGTCGCTGGATACACCATCGTCAACGACGTCTCCGAACGTGCCTTCCAGCTGCAATCCTCACAGTGGGACAAGGGCAAGGGGGCGGACACTTTCGGACCCATTGGACCGTGGCTGGTGACGACGGACGAGATCGGCAATCCGCAGACACTCGACGTATGGCTGGATGTCAACGGCGAGCGCAGGCAATCCTCCAACACGAGAAACATGATCTTTTCCTGTGCGCGACTCGTATCCTACGTCAGCAACTACATGACCTTGCTCCCCGGCGATATCATTACCACGGGCACGCCGGCTGGCGTCGCGCTGGGGATGAAACCCACCCAGGCGTGGCTCAAGCCGGGAGATGTGGTGACCTTGGGCATCAAGGGTCTGGGAGAGCAGCGGCAAAAGGTGATTTCCTACACAGGGAAATAGACGGCCCCTCTTGCCGCTCGCGCGCGGCTTGCTATGTTAGGCGCTAGAACTCGGCTGTCGCCCTAGGGTCAAATAAGATCCGGGAGGCGGTTTATCGCTGCCTTTGTCGGAGACGAGCATGAAGGTGACCGTTCTCGGAGCCGGCGTCATCGGCACGACCAGCGCTTGGTACTTAGCGCGCGCTGGGCACGAGGTGACGGTGGTCGACCGGCAGCCCGAGGTCGCACTCGAAACGAGCTTCGCCAATGGCGGCCAAATTTCGGTAAGCCATTCCGAGCCTTGGGCCAATCCGACGGCTCCACTCAAGATACTGCGCTGGCTCGGCCGCGAGGACGCGCCGTTGCTCTTTCGCCCGCGCGCCGAGCTCGGGGAATGGCTCTGGGGCCTGCGCTTCCTCTTGGAGTGTCTGCCTGGGCGGACAAGATCCAATACCGAGGCTGCTTTCGCGCTCGCGCTATACAGCCGCGAGCAACTCCGCCAGCTGCGGCGCGAAACGGCGATCAGCTACCATGCCAAGACATCCGGCATCCTGCATTTGTACGACGAGCGCCGGGAGTTCGAGCACGCGACGGCAGGAGCCAATAGGCTCAAAGGGCATGGGCTTGATCTGGAAATCAAGACTCCTGACGAGTGCTTGCAGATCGAACCGGCCCTCAAGCTTTCGGAGGTTCGAATCGTAGGGGGCATCTACGCGCCTTCCGACGAAAGCGGCGACGCGCAGCTCTTCACAAAGAACCTGTCGTATCTCTGCCGCGCCCAAGGCGTGACATTCCGCTTCAACGTCAGCGTGAGGGGCATTGAAGGAAGTCGCGGGGCGATCGACCGCGTCGTTATCGACGACGAAGCGGGCATCGAGGAATCGCTGCGCTCGGATGCCTACGTGGTCGCGCTGGGGAGCTACAGTCCGCTGGTGCTCAGGCAGATCGGGATATCGATTCCCGTGTACCCTGTGAAAGGTTATTCGATCACCCTGCCTCTTGGGCCCGAGAGCGTCGCCCCTCAGACCAGCCTGACCGATCATGCGCGCAAGATCGTTCTATCCCGACTCGGGGATCGTCTGCGCGTGGCGGGCACGGCGGAGTTGAACGGCTACGACACGGAAATGAACGAGTCGCGCTGCGAGGCGCTGGTACGGCGCTCCTTTGCGTGGTTTCCCCGCGCGGGAAAGGCCGAGAGCGCTCAGTTCTGGACGGGCCTCCGGCCGGCCACTCCCAGCAACCTGCCTCTGATCGGACGGTCGAGGTATTCAAATCTCTTCCTCAACACGGGTCACGGCACGCTCGGGTGGACGCTCGCCTGCGGTTCGGGCCGGGCCCTCGCCGACATCGTGAGCGGGCGCAAGCCGGAGCCGGAGTTCAGCTTCCTGGATACGGAGGCGCCAAGAAAAAGGGCGACCTCGTCGGTCGCCCCTCGTCCAACGGGCTAGTCGGTCCTACTTTGCGCCGCCTGCGGCCCGCTTCTTTGCCGCAACCAGCCGGGGCTTGGGCACGGCCTCGACGGTGAGTTCACGCACGAAATTGGGCAGGGCAAACAGGGCCTGATGAGCCCCGCCGTTGTAATACTGCAAGTGGGTGAGGCCGCGGTTCCCGATCCGGACGTCGATCTCGCCTGGACCGACTGCTGCGACGTCGGCGGAATCCGAGCAGGCGCACATCGACCACAGGCAACCGTAGAGCGGGATGAACATGGTGTACGGGCGCGCGATCTTGAACATCTTCGCGAGCCTCGCATAGAGCAGCTTTACGCGCTCGGGCCTCGACCAGGGCGAACCCATGTGCAGAGTAAGTATCCCGCCGGGGGACAGCGCCCGCTTACAGTCGCGGAAAAATGCTTCTTCGTAGAGCGCGGTCGCGGGCCCGATCGGGTCGGGAAGGTCCAGGGCGATGTGATCGAATTTCTCCTTGGTCTCGGCGAGGTACTTCAGCCCGTCCTCGATCAGGAGCTTTAACTTCGGGTTGTCGAACACACCGCGATGAACCGCGGCGAAGTGCTCCTTGGCGACCTCGACCACCCTTTCGTCCAGTTCGACCATGACGACCTGCTCGACGGAGGGATGCTTGAGCGCCTCCTCCGCCGCACCGCCGTCCCCGCCGCCAATGACTAGAACACGCATCGGCGCCGGGTGGGCGGTGAGCGCCGGGTGCATCAGGGTTTCGTGGTAGACGAACTCTTCGCGCTCCGAGGTCATGAAACAGCCGTCCAGGCGGAAGAGCTTGCCGAACTGGGGTGTCTCGTGGATTTCCAAATCCTGGAAGCGCGTCTTCGACGCCTCGACGAGCTTGGAGGACCGCAGGAAAAATCCGTAGTCTCCGTTCAGCCACTCGTTCATGAGGCGCTTGTCGCGCGGTACGTCGTGCTGCACATGCTCCTCAGGACGATAGATTTCCATCAAGTCGGCGACGACCTGGCGCGCCTTCGCGCTGTTGTCCTGAGTGTAATTGCAGACGTATACGTCGAGGGTGACGCTTTGAAGCTCGGGCCATGTGTGGAGGGCGAGATGCGATTCCGCCAGCACCACCGTGCCCGTGACTCCGCCACCGTCGAACTCGTGAAACAGGTCGCCGAGTATGGTCAGACCTGCCCTGTTGATGGAGTCGTGACAAAAACGACGCAGCTCAGCTGCGTCAGTCAAGTACCGTGCATCCCCCCCGCAACGGTACAGATTGGCAACTATGTGTAATCCGTCCAATTTGCATAAATCCCCACGAGCGTTGATGACTGAGATGCCGAACTACGACGCATGCATCTCCCCAATTGCCGCATCGATCAGCCTGCGAGCGATGCTGATTCTAGCAGGCAAACGCGGCAAATTTTCAAAATCTTCGACATCGAACCAGCGCGCGTCCTCGATTTCCGCGCCGTCGATTCGAATCTCTCCGCTCGCATAGTCGGCGAAGAACGCGATCATGAGCGAGTGCGGGAACGGCCAAGGCTGGCTCGCGAAATACCTTACCTTGCACACTCGGATTCCGACTTCCTCATCCACCTCCCGCTCCAAGCACTGCTCCAGAGTCTCGCCCGGCTCCACGAATCCGGCCAGAGCGCTGTACACCCCTTTCGCAAACCGCGGCGACCGCGCAAGCAGCAACTCCCGACCGCGCCGCACCAGCCCCATGACGGCCGGCGCCAGTCGTGGATACGCCACCAACCCGCAGCGCGAGCATTCACGGCTGCGCTCGCTGCTTCGAGCGACCGTCGTGGCCCCGCAAGCGCCGCAATACTGATGCGTCCTATCCCAGTCGACGATCTGGAGCGCACGCCCCGCAAGGGCAAACTGTGCGTCGTCCAACGCGCCGAACAGGCCGCGCAAGCCCTGCCACACCCACCCTTGCGGTGGCTCCGTATCCGCCGCCGTATCGGCGCTGAAGCAATGACACTCGCCGAGCACCCCAAGATATTGTGTTCGCTGAGGCATCATACCCAAACTGTTGGGGTGGGTGCAATAGGGGAGAGCGACCGTGGGGGGTATGCTCACCAGCAGCTCTGCGCCGCGGAATACAAACCACAGGGAGCGCTCCGGGGGATCGGGGGGGGGCTGGACCGCGGACGCGTACCCCGCCGGCCATTGGAAGGGCAGGCTCACGTGGAGCCCCTTGGGTCGAGCCCGGGCGCGCTCAGGCCCGGCGTAACCGCCGGATCAGGCTGGAGGTGTCCCAGCGCCCGCCGCCCATTTTCGAGATTTCGTCGTAGAAGCCAGCAACCATCTGGGTGACCGGGAGCTGCGCTCCGTTTTGCCGGGCGGTTTCGGCACAGATGCGCAGGTCCTTTCTCATCCAGTCGACCGCGAACCCGAAGTCGAACTTGTCGTCAACCATGGTCTTGCCGCGGTTCTCCATCTGCCAGGATTGGGCAGCGCCCTTGGAGATGACCTCGAGCACCAGCTTGGCGTCCAGCCCCGCCATGAGAGCGAAGTTCAGGCCTTCGGAGAGACCCTGAACGAGCCCCGCGATGCAGATCTGGTTGACCATTTTGGTGAGCTGTCCCGCCCCGGAGGGACCGAGCAAGGTAACCGCCTTGGCAAAAAGCGCGATCGCCGGCTTTGCCCGCTCGAACGCGGCCGACTCACCGCCGACCATCACGGTGAGCTGGCCGTTTTCAGCGCCAGCCTGGCCGCCCGACACTGGCGCGTCGAGGAAATCGAATCCCCGCTTCTTGGCGTCTGCAGCGAGTTCCCGCGCCGCTTTCGCCGAGGCCGTGGTGTGATCGACGAAAATGGCCCCTTTGCCCATTTTGGAAAAGGCGCCGTTCGACCCGAGCGTCACTTCGCGCAGGTCCGGGTCGTCGCCCACGCAGCAGAATACAATCTCGGCGCCCTCGGCCGCTTTGGCCGGAGTCTCGGCCAGCCGCCCTTTGTGTTTCGCCACCCAGGCGTCGGCCTTTGCGCGGCTGCGGTTGTACACGGTTACCTCGTGTCCGCCGCGTGCCACGAGGTGACCGGCCATGGGGAAACCCATAACGCCGAGTCCGATGAATGCGAGTTTGCTCACTGCTCCTCCGTCAGAGGGTACTTCTCGCCAAGGATGCGAGATTCGCCGATAATTATAAGGTTTCAACCCAATCCTCTCGGACTTTTCCTCGTAATGAGCCAGGACCTAACCAACGCGATTCGTGCGTTGGCGATGGACGCCGTGCAGGCGGCCAATTCGGGCCATCCGGGGATGCCCATGGGGATGGCCGAGGTCGCCCTGGCGTTGTGGGGCAGGCACCTTCGTCACAACCCGGCCAATCCGAAGTGGCCGGGCCGCGATCGATTCGTGCTCTCGAACGGGCACGGCTCGATGTTGCTCTATGCCCTGCTGCATCTCACCGGTTACGACCTCCCGATGGAGGAGATCAGGCGTTTTCGCCAGTTGCACTCCAAGACCGCGGGGCACCCTGAATTCGGCTCGGCTCCGGGAGTGGAGACAACGACGGGGCCGCTCGGGCAGGGGCTCGCGAACGCAGTCGGAATGGCGATCGCCGAGCGCCTTCTCGCGGCCGAGTTCAACCGTCCCGGCTTCGATATCGTCGACCATCACACTTATGTGTCCGTCGGTGACGGCTGCCTGATGGAGGGCATCTCGCACGAGGCCTGCTCGCTCGCCGGGGCCCTCGCCCTGGGTAAGCTGATCGCGGTGTATGACGACAACCGCATCTCCATCGATGGCGAGGTGAAGGGCTGGTTCCGGGACGATACGCCCAAGCGCTTCGAGGCATACGGCTGGCATGTCATTGCGAGAGTCGACGGTCACGATGTCGACGCCGTGGACCAGGCGCTCCGTGCAGCAAAGACGGTCAGGGATCGGCCGAGCCTCATCTGTTGCCAAACGGTAATCGGCCGGGGCTCACCCAAGCGCGCGGGAACCGCCAAGGCCCACGGGGAGGCACTAGGGGCGGACGAAGTCGCCGCCACGCGCGCGGCGATCGGCTGGCGCTATCCGCCGTTCGAGATCCCCGGAAACGTGTACGAGGCCTGGGATGCGCGCAAGAAAGGGGCAGATCTCGAGCGGACCTGGAACGAGAAGCTTGCTGCATACGAGAAGGCGCACCCGGAGCTTGCGCGAGAGTTCCGTCGCCGGGTTGCCGGCGAGCTGCCCGCGCACTGGGGCGAGCTGTGCAAGGGCGTGCTCGACGCGACGGTGGTCAAGGCCGAGTCCATCGCCACGCGCAAGGCATCGCAGAATGCAATCGAGGCGCTCGCCCCCGCGCTTCCGGAGCTCGTCGGGGGCTCTGCCGACCTGACCGGTTCCAACCTCACCCAGTGGTCGGGATCCAGGACTGTCGGCCGGGAGGGCGGCGGGAACTACCTCTTTTACGGCGTTCGCGAGTTCGGCATGAGCGCCGCGATGAACGGAATCGCACTGCACGGGGGACTGATTCCCTACGGAGGCACCTTCCTCACCTTCTCTGACTACTCGAGAAACGCGTTGCGCATGGCGGCGCTGATGAGAATCCGGTCCGTATTCGTCTTCACGCACGACTCGATCGGGCTGGGGGAGGACGGTCCCACTCACCAGTCGGTTGAGCACGCCGCGGCGCTGCGCGCGATTCCGGGCATGGATGTTTGGCGCCCCTGCGACTCGGTCGAGTCCGCCGCGGCCTGGATTGCGGCGATCGAGCGCGCGGACGGACCCAGCTCGCTGCTTTTCACGCGGCAGAGCGTGCCCTTTCAGAAACGCGACCCGCACACGGTCGCGGCGATTCGTCGCGGCGGCTACATCCTCGCCGACGCGCAGGATCCCAAAGCCGTCATCGTTGCCACCGGCTCGGAAGTGCAGCTCGCGATGGGGGCCAAGCAGAAGCTCGCCGAAGAGGGCATCGCGGCGCGCGTCGTCTCCATGCCCTGCACCTCGGTTTTCGACCGGCAACCGCCGATGTACAGGGACGTAGTGCTGATCCCCACCCTGCCCAAGATCGCGGTCGAAGCGGGCGTCAGCGACTTCTGGCGGAAGTATGTGGGCTTCAAGGGAGCGGTCGTCGGCATCGACCGCTACGGCGAGTCCGCCCCCGGGGCGAGGCTCTTTGAGCATTTCGGCTTCACCGCCGACAACGTAGCGAAAGCAGTCAAGAGCGTTCTGAAATAGGGAAAGGGTTCTACATGAGCATTCGAGTCGCCATCAACGGCTACGGTCGCATCGGACGCAACATCCTGCGCGCCCACTACGAGGCGGGGAAGCGCCACGACCTCCAGTTCGTGGCCATCAACGACCTGGGCAACGCCGAGACCAATGCGCACTTGACGCGCTACGACACCGTGCACGGGAAATTCCACGGTACCGTGACCGTGCAGGGTGACGCCATGGTCGTGAACGGCGACCGCATTCAGGTCTGCGCCAAGCGCAATCCGGCCGAGTTGCCGTGGAGGGACCTCAGGGTCGACCTCGTACTGGAGTGTACGGGGCTCTTTACGAGCAAGGAGAAGGCCTCGGCGCATCTTGCCGCCGGCGCGAAGAAGGTCATCATTTCGGCGCCTGGCGCCAAGGACGTGGACGCAACCGTGGTGTACGGCGTGAATCACCACACGCTGAAAGCGGCGCACACGGTGGTCTCGAACGCCTCGTGCACCACCAACTGCCTCGCTCCCCTGGTCAAGGCGCTCGACGACCGGATCGGCGTGGTGAGCGGCCTGATGACGACGATACACAGCTATACGAACGACCAAGTCCTCACCGACGTCTATCACGAGGACCTGCGCCGCGCGCGCTCGGCCAGCATGAACATGGTGCCTACGAAGACGGGTGCCGCGGCGGCCGTGGGTCTGGTGCTCCCCCACCTGAACGGGAAGCTTGACGGCTTCTCGATTCGGGTGCCGACCATCAACGTCTCGATCGTCGATCTTTCGTTCATCGCCAAGCGGGCGACTACCGTCGACGAGGTCAACAATGCGGCAAGGCAGGCCTCCGAGGCCGACCTGAAAGGCATTCTCGAATACAGCAAGGAGCTCCTCGTCTCGAGCGACTTCAATCACAATTCCTCCTCGTCGGTGTTCGATGCGACGCTCACCAAGGTCTCCGCGGGCACGCTCGTGAAGGTCTTTTCCTGGTACGACAACGAGTGGGGGTTCAGCAACCGGATGCTGGACGTGGCGGTCGCGCTTATTGGCGCCAAGTGATGCCTGTTCTCAGGATGTCCGGCCTCGATTTGCGCGGCAAGCGAGTTTTCATGCGTGTCGATTTCAACGTTCCGGTCCGGGACGGCAAGCTCACCGACGATACGCGCATCCGCGCCTCGCTGCCCGGCATCAAGGACGCCCTTTCCGGCGGCGCCCGCCTGATGCTCGCCTCGCATCTGGGCCGTCCGACCGAGGGTGAATTCGACGAGAAGGAGTCCCTCGCGCCGGTCGCCCGGCACCTTTCGGCGCTCCTTGCCATGGAGGTGCCGCTGAGGCGCGACTGGCTGGGCGGTGTGTCCGTCGAGCCGGGGAAGGCAGTGCTGCTCGAGAACTGCCGCTTCAACAGGGGCGAGAAAAAAGACGACGAGACCTTGGCGAAGAAGATCGCGGCGATGTGCGACATCTACGTCAACGACGCCTTCGGCGCCGCCCACCGCGCCGAAGCCACGACCCACGGCGTCGCCAAATACGCCCCGATCGCGTGCGCCGGGCCGCTGATGGCAGCGGAGATCGATGCCCTGTCCAAGGCGCTTGAACGCCCCGCACGGCCGCTGGTTGCGATCGTCGCCGGGTCCAAGGTCTCCACCAAGCTGACGGTGCTCGCTGCCCTTTCAGAGAAGGTGGACCGCCTCATTCCGGGAGGCGGCATCGCCAACACCTTCATGCTCGCAGCGGGAATCCAGGTCGGCAAATCGCTGGTCGAGCCGGACCTGGTCGGCGAGGCTAAGCGCATCACCGCCATCCTGAGGGCCAAGGGCGGTGACGTTCCCCTGCCGACCGACGTCGTCTGCGCTAAGGGAATAGGCGCGACGGCAAAAGCGGAGGTCAAGGCGGTAGGGAAGATCGGCGCAGACGACATGATCCTGGACATCGGGCCAGACACCGCAGCCGCGTTCGCCAAATCGCTCGCGGGCGCCGGGACCATCGTCTGGAACGGTCCGGTCGGGGTGTTCGAGTTCGATCAGTTCGGGCAGGGGACCCGGACGATCGCGGAGGCAATCGCCGGCTCCGCCGCGTTCTCGCTCGCGGGGGGCGGGGAGACGCTCGCCGCGATCGCGAAGTACGGCGTGGGGGACCGGATCTCCTACGTGTCTACGGGAGGCGGTGCTTTTCTCGAGTTTCTCGAGGGAAAGACGCTGCCCGCAATCGAGATTCTCGAGCGGCGCTGCAGGGCGTAGACGGTCCGGAAGCTTTACTTGGCCGGTTTGGACTCGATCCCCGCGGCGCGGCCCAGCTCGCGGTGGACCCGGGCAACCCGCTCGACTTCGCCCTTGGCGGCGAAGCGCTCGTAGAAACCTTCGACGCGGAACGCCTTCATCTGCTCGCGCCAGGGGCTGAGCCGGTCCTCCCAGCGTTTCAGGCGTCCGTCCGCAGGTTCGCCGTCCTCGCGGGCAAGGTCGGCGCACACTCGGATCATCGCTTTGAGGGTTACGGGCTTGGTGACCATGTAGTTGGTATGGCCCCAGGCCTCGCCCCATACTCGCTCGGCCACCTTGAGGAAGTCGCGGACCATGCCGTAGTAGCGCGGAACCTCCTTGCTGCTGCCGCCCGCGACTTGTATACGTCGCCAGTCGCGGTTTACCCAGCGGTGCAGCTCGTTGAACAGCTCGGCCTGCAGGATCCACTTGTCCTGCTGGCTGCGCCCACCAAGCCGGTTGATGCGGTAGCGCAAGGGGCTGTCACCCTCGCTGTAGAGATTGCCGACGAGCCGGGCAGCGAACTTGCGGTGCGGCTCCGCCCAGGACACGCGCTCGTACAGGTCGACGAGATGGCTCTTGTTGATGCGCGTCGGCGTGGAGTTGATTATCACGAACATCTCGGTCGCGAAGTCCTCGCTGCGCCCGTCGAAGATCACGCAGGGAACGTTGATCGTCTTGGCGTCGTCCGGGCGCTCCTCCAGGTAGAACCGCAGGGCCGCGAGGCGGTGCTGGCCGTCGATGATCAGAAACTTCGAGGTGGGCTCAGCGAGCTGGCCCACGCCGTCCTGTCCGCTCAAGGGCTGGAAACGCAGCTTTTCCGGGGTGAACAGGAGGACCGTGCCCGGTATGGGGGGCTGGGAGATGGCCGTTTCGTAGAAGTTCTTGAGCTGCCGCACTTTGGCGCGGGACAGCGTCCGCTGGAACGCGCGATCCGTGCGTTCGATTTTCGCTATGAACTGGGCGATTTCGTCGTCCTGGGAAATGCGCACGGGTGCGATCTCTTCGCCATCCCCGTAAAAACGGCTTATGAAGCGGACCCTGGCGAGCAGTTCGGGAGCGCGTACGCTCCCGAAGTAGAAAATTCCGTCCTTCTGACGAATCTGGGTGGCAAGCACGTATGTTCTCCCATACCGTTGCAGGCGGGGGGTTCGACCCCTTGTGTCCCATCGCGCAGGGCGGCCGCCATGACCTTCCGGCTCTCGAATCGAGGGCTCAACCGCTGGCGCAGACCGGAAATATAGCCGAAAGTGGCCCCCGAATGCCAAAATTCAGTAGAAGGGTTTCCTCGGAGGTTTGATGAGCAGAAGCACAAAGATTGTGGCCACGCTCGGGCCCGCGTCGAGTGATACGCAGACGCTGGAACGCATGTTTCTCGCGGGTGTGGACATCGTACGGATGAATTTCTCGCACGGCACTGCCGCGGACCACGAGGGGCGCGCGGAGATCGTGAGAGAGATGTGCCGCAAGACCGGACGCACGGTCGGCATCATGGGCGACCTACAGGGTCCGAAGATTCGTATCGGCAGATTCAAGGAAGGCAAGGTCACTCTCAGCCCAGGCGATACCTTCGTTCTGGACGCCGACTGCGAACTCGGCGAGAACGGGCGGGTCGGCCTCGACTACAAGGAACTGCCGCGCGATGTGCGGGCGGGAGACGTTCTGCTCCTCGACGACGGCAAGATCGTATTCGACGTGGAGCGCGTCTCGGGCAACCAAGTGCACAACAAGGTGCGCCACGGAGGGGTGCTCTCGAACAACAAGGGCATCAACCGCCTCGGCGGCGGCCTCACTGCGCCTGCCCTCCCGCCCAAGGACATGGAAGATATCCGCACCGCAGCGAAGATCAAAGTTGACTATCTCGCGGTGTCTTTCCCCAAGTCCAGCGCCGACATGTACATGGCGAGACAGCTGCTGCGCGCGGCGGGCGGAGACGCTTTCCTGATCGCCAAGATCGAGCGTGCCGAGGCGGTGGAGCCCAAGGCTCTCATCGATATCATGTCGGCGTGCGAGGGCATCATGGTCGCTCGAGGGGACCTTGCCGTGGAGGTCGGAGACGCCTCGGTCCCGGCCCTGCAAAAGCGGATGATCCGCCTCGCCCGCGAGCAGAACAAGCTGACGATCACCGCGACGCAGATGATGGAGTCGATGATTTCCAGCCCGGTTCCGACCCGCGCGGAGGTCTCCGACGTGGCGAATGCGGTACTCGACGGCACCGATGCCGTGATGCTCTCCGCCGAGACCGCCAGCGGCAAGTATCCCGTGGAAACCGTCGCCGCGATGAGTCGCATTTGCGAGGTCGCAGAGAGCTCGGCCGTAGTGACGCTCGACCGCGACTTTCTCGATCGGGTCTTTACGCGCGTCGATCAATCGATCGCCATGGCAGCGCTGTTCACCGCCTACCACCTCAAGGTGAAGGCAATCGCCGCGCTCACCGAATCGGGCTCGACCGCCCTGTGGATGTCGCGACTCAACTGCGGCGTGCCCATCTACGCCCTAACCTCCCAGACGGTGACGCGCTACCGCTGTGCGCTGTTTCGCGACACCTATCCCCTCATGGTGAAGTACGCCGGGCACGATCGCGAGGAGCTGCTCGAGGAAGCCGAGAACGTCCTGGTGAGTAACGGCGTGGTTCAGAAGGGCGACCTCATCGTGATCACCATCGGCGAGCCTATCGGCAAGGCCGGCGGCACCAACACCATGAAGATCGTGAGGGTGGGCGAACACCGTCGCGGATAAGGGCGCGGGCAAGGGCCATGAGCAGCGCTTCGCCGCCCAACCCCGAGCTGCTCGCTCTCAACACCGCCAGCGTGCGGGAGAAATGGACTCTCCGGGAAATCATAGACGGCTGTACGCGCTACCGCTTTCACGGAATTTCGCTGTGGCGTGATCGGCTGGAGCAAATGGGCGTCAAGGAAGCCGCGAAAGCGGCTGGCGACGGCGGCCTGACGATCACCGGGCTGTGCGGCGGCGGGCGATTTCCCGCGGCCGAGCGCAAGGCGCGCCGGGCCGCGATCGACGACACACGGCGGGCGATCGACGACGCTGCGGGCCTCGAAGCCCGCTGCCTGGTGCTGGTCGCAGGGGCGCTGCCCGGGGCATCGAAGGACCTTGCGGGTGCGCGCGAGATGATCCGGGACGGTATCGGCGAGGTACTCGATCACGCGCGGGCCGCCGGCGTGCCGCTGGCCATCGAGCCCCAGCACCCCATGCATTGCGCCGCCCAGTGCTGCGTGAATACGCTGGCGCAAGCGCTCGATCTCTGCGAGGAACTCGACCGCGGAGGCGCGGCGCTGGGCATCGCCGTGGACGTCCACCACGTGTGGTGGGACCCGCAGCTCAAAGCGCAGATCGAGCGAGCCGGAGAAAGGCGCCTCCTCGCATTCCAGATCAGCGACTGGCTCCTTGCTTCCCGGGACATGCTCACCGACAGGGGAATGATGGGCGACGGGGTCATCGATCTCCCGCTCGTCCGCTCGTGGATGGAGGAAGCCGGATACCGCGGGTTCCACGATGTCGAGATTTTGTCCGCCGACAACTGGTGGCGGCGAGATCCCGAAGAGTTGCTCGCTACCTGTCGGATGCGGCACCGTTTGGCCTGCTAGGCCGGCCATTAAACGGTTAAAATTAGCCGCTTTCCTCCGGTTCTCTTCCGCAACAAGGATCTTCAATGGACCGAAACCTGCTTTCCAAGACCGCGGCGGCCATGGTCGCCAAGGGCAAGGGCTTGCTCGCTGCGGACGAATCCAGCGGCACTTGCGAGAAGCGCTTCAAGTCCGTCGGCGTCGAAAGCAACGAAGCGAACCGCCGCGCGTACCGCGATCTCCTGTTCACGGCCAAGGGTATAGAGGACTTCGTAAGCGGCGTGATCCTCTTCGACGAGACCCTGCGCCAGAGCACCGTCTCCGGTAACGAGCCTTTCCCGGAATACCTGGCCCGCAAGGGCATCATCCCCGGAATCAAAGTGGACAAGGGCGTTCACGATCTCGCGCTCTGCCCCGGCGAGAAGGTCGCTGAAGGTCTCGACGGCCTCCGTGGGAGGCTGGAAGAGTACTTCAGTCTCGGTGCGCGCTTCGCCAAGTGGCGCGCGGTAATCACCATCGGCAATGAAATCCCGAGCCATTCGTGCCTCTTCGCCAATGCGCATGCTCTCGCCCGCTACTCGGCCCTGTGTCAGGAGGCCTCGATCGTTCCCATCGTGGAGCCCGAGGTCCTGCTCGACGGCGACCATACGATCGAGCGCTGCTATGAAGCTACTGAGGCGACGCTGACGTCGCTGTTCGCCGCGCTTCGTGCATACAACGTTTCGCTCGAGCACACCGTGCTGAAGGCCTCGATGGTGGTCTCCGGCAAGGATTGCCCCAGGCAGGCAGGCGTGGATCGGGTTGCCGAGGAAACCGTGCGATGCCTGAAGCGCACCGTGCCCGCTGCGCTCCCGGGCGTGGTGTTTCTGTCCGGTGGTCAGAGCGACGAGGCGGCGACAGCGCACCTGAACGAGATGGCGAAAATGCCGGGCCTGCCTTGGCCGCTGACGTTTTCCTACAGCCGCGCGCTGCAGAACGCCGCGCTAAAGACTTGGTGCGGCGTTCCCGGCAATGTGGCGGCAGCGCAGCGCGCGTTCCACCACCGCGCCCGCATGAACAGTCTCGCGGCGCAAGGCAAGTACCGGGCCGAGCTCGAGAAGCAGGCGGCTTGAGCATGGCGGCGGCGCTCTACGAATCGAATATCAAGAGTCTGCCCCTGCTCGGCCGGGGCAAGGTCCGCGACATGTACGCGGTCGGTGGCGACCATTTGCTAATCGTTACCACCGACCGGCTGTCGGCATTTGACGTTGTGCTGCAGGATCCGATTCCGGACAAGGGCCGAGTGCTGAACGAGCTCTCCAATTTCTGGTTCAAGAAGCTCGGGCATATCGTGCCCAACCATCTCGACGGCGTAGCCCCGGACACGGTGGTCAAGGGCGGCGAGGAAGCCGCGCAGGTGAGAGGCCGCTCGGTCGTGGCGAAAAGGCTGAAGCCCCTGCCGATCGAGGCGGTGGTGAGGGGCTATCTCATCGGCTCCGGGTGGAAGGACTACCAGAAGACCGGGAGGGTCTGCGGTATTCCTCTGCCGAAAGGGTTGAAACAGGCCGACAAGCTTCCAGAGATCATTTTCACGCCGGCGACGAAGGCGGAGATAGGTGCGCACGACGAGAACATCCCGTTCGATCAGGTCGAGAAGATGATAGGCAAGGACCTCGCCGCCAGGGTGCGCGAGGTGACCGTCCGCCTGTACCGGGAGGCGGCGGACTTCGCGCGGGAGCGCGGTATCATCATCGCCGATACGAAGTTCGAATTCGGAACCGATGCGGGCGGAAGGCTCATCCTGATAGACGAGGCCCTCACCGCGGACTCATCGCGTTTTTGGCCGGTCGACCAGTACCGTCCTGGGTCTAGCCCGCCTTCGTTCGACAAGCAATATGTTCGCGACTATCTGGAGACGCTCGACTGGGACAAGAGGCCGCCCGCGCCTCGGCTCCCCGCAGACGTAATCGCCAGAACCTCGGAGAAGTACCGCGAGGCTCTTCATCGCCTGACCGGACAAAGACTGGGAGCGTAGGAAATGGCTAGCGTATCGCCGCTCGTGGGGATCGTGATGGGAAGCGCCAGCGACTGGGACGTGATGCGTGAGGCCGCCAAGCAGCTCACGGATTTCTCCGTCCCCTTCGAAAGCAAGGTGCTTTCGGCTCACCGGACTCCCGACGCTCTCGAGGCCTGGATCAGGCGTCTGAGCGCTGGTGGCGCCCGCTGCTTCATCGCCGGAGCCGGAGGAGCAGCTCACCTCGCGGGCGTCATTGCCGCCAAGACGACTCTGCCCGTTCTCGGTGTGCCCATGCCGTCGAAGTATCTGCACGGGCACGATTCACTGCTGTCGATCGTCCAGATGCCGAAGGGCATTCCCGTGGCGACTTTCGCCATAGGCGAAGCCGGCGCCGCCAACGCAGGCCTTTTCGCCGTCTCGATGCTTGCGCTGGGTGACGCCAAGCTCGCGGAGCGCCTCGTCCAATTCCGCGCTGCGCAGGCCGAGGCAGTGATGAACGCCAAGCTGCCGGCCTGATCGGCTATCCCTTGCATTCCATCAAGCACGCCGCAGCCATACTGCGGCGAGGTGGCTTGGTCGCGTTTCCTACCGAGACGGTCTATGGCCTGGGTGCGGACGCGTCAAACCCCGCAGCGGTCGCGCGAATCTACAAAGTTAAAGGACGTCCGTCAGCCCACCCCGTTATTGTCCATATCGGCGACCTTACCCAGCTCGCGCGCTGGGCGCGCGAAGTTCCGGAGTACGCGGCGAAGCTGGCGGGGCGATTCTGGCCGGGCCCGCTGACCCTGGTATTGCGGCGCGCGGCCGGCGTACATGACGACATCACGGGCGGCCAGGACACGATCGGGCTGCGGGTTCCCGGGCATCCCGTTGCGTTGGATCTGCTTCGCGAATTCGGAGGCGGCATCGCAGCGCCTTCGGCCAACCGATTCGGGCGGATCAGTCCTACCACCGCAGACCACGTTCGGCATGACCTGGACCCGGATGTCGATCTGATCCTCGACGGAGGGGTGTGCGAGATCGGAATCGAGTCGACCATCATCGACCTTTCGCGCGGCAAACCCGTGCTCCTGCGGCCAGGCAGAATCGGCGAGAAAGACATCGCGGAGGTGCTGGGGACCGGGTCGGCGCCGCGCGACCCGGACGCCCCGCGGGCGCCAGGGGCTCTGGCCTCCCACTACGCCCCGCTGCGTCCGATGCGCCTGGTGAAAACGCAGGATTGGGATGCGCGCGCGCGCGGAAAGTCGACGCGCTGCGGGGTGATGTCCTTCCGCGCGCGCCCCGCCTCCTCCTCCGCGTTCTGGATAGAGACATCCTCGGACCCGCAGCGCTACGCGCACGATCTGTACGCCAATCTGCGCACCCTGGATTCCTCGGGCTGCGACGAGATTCTGGTGGAGGAGCCCCCGGCGTCCCCCGCGTGGGCGGCCGTCCGGGACCGACTCAACCGTGCGCGCTCGGAGTAGGTACCGCCGCGTCCCGGCGAGCATCAACCAACGGCGGATTGATCTGCATGGGGAATTCCTCGTGGCGAGAGGCGCATTTTGCCGCTAAAATGCTTGCAACGTGGGGTTGTAGCTCAGCTGGGAGAGCGTCGCGTTCGCAATGCGAAGGTCGGGAGTTCGATCCTCCTCAACTCCACCAGCTCTCATACGGTCAAGCTCCTGCGAAAAGGCCCGGCTCTGCCGGGCCTTTTCATTTGCCCTCATACGCTCAGCTTCATCGGCAAAATGACCATTTGCATGCTGCGCAAGTGGAATCGTCGCTGCAGGGCCATCGCCGCCTGGTTGTGTAGCAGGCGGGTCATCCAGCTTTCGCGGTCGAAGATGAGCTTGCTCGTGAAGAATACCGCGTTCGGAAACTCTCCAAGCACCCGCTCCGCGAGCCGGGTGAATTCGTCGATGGGGTCGGTGCCGAAGGACAGATAGGACTTGGCGGCCCAGCCTTTGCTGTTGCAGAAATTGACGAAGTAGGAAAGGGATGCGTTCGCGTCGACTTTCATCGCCGCAAGGTCCTCGCGCCCCCCGAAGCTCTGCGAGTCGACGGTGCGGGCGTTGACGAAGATGAAATTCCTGAAATGATCGGGAAACATTCGCTGGACCCACAAGAGCGCATGCAGCCCCCCGCCCCGCGAGGAGCCGACCAGGAAGACCGCGGTCGGCTTCTTCGGGTCCGGCTTGGGCGGGTTGGCGACGCTGCCGAAGTCGACGCCGGAGAAATCGGCATCGATCTTCCTGAGTTGAGCCTTGGTCCCGTCGTAGTGGCTCCGGATTTTCATGCACGCGGCGAAGATCGCGCCGACGATGAGGATGGCGAGCCAGCCGCCGTCCATGAATTTTTCGGCCAGCAGAACGATCAGAATGGTTGCGCACACGACGAACCCGGCCGCGGAAAGGACCAGCCTTCCGAACCAGTTGCTCCCCGCCCGGCGTTCGGCCCAATAGAGGCAGAGGCCGAACAGGGATACCGCGAACGTCAGGAATACGCTGACGCTGTAGAGGACCACGAGAGTCGCGACGCTTCCTCCCGTCCAAAGCAGGATGACCAGCGAGGCGACTCCCATGACCAGGATCCCGTTCTCGGTCACGAGCCGGCTCGACAGGTAGCGGAACTGATGCGGTACCCAGGAGTCGCTGGCCATGTTGGCGAGGACCGCGGGGCCGCCGAGAAAGCCGGTATTTGCCGCGACGAACAGCAGGCCGGCTTCGAGCGCCAGTACCGCGACCAAGGCGGCTTGGGCAACTCCGGTCTCCCATCCGAAACTGTCGATGACCGCGCCGAACGTGACCGCGTTGAAGGTCTGTCCTTCGGACGGTTGCGTACCCCAGAGCAGATAGAGCAGGATGATTCCGCCGGCGGTGAAAGCGAGCGACAGCGCCATGTAGAGCATGGTTACCTTGCCGGTATGCACGCGCGGTTCTGCGAGCACGTTGACATTGTTGGATACGGCCTCCAGGCCCGTGTATGTTCCGCCCCCTTGGGAATAGGCGAGAAGCAGCAGCGCCGCGAAACCCGTCCACCCTAGCTGGCCCGTGAGATCCGAGGTCAGGCGCCCTGTCTCCGGGATGAGGCTCGGAAGCACCGTCGCTTTTGCGAGGACCCCGTAGACGATCAAGAACGCGTGCGTAAGGATGAAGCCGAGAAAGATGGGCAGCAGCACAGCGATCACTTCCTTCATTCCGCGCAGGTTGAGCATCACCAGCACGACGATGAGCACTACTTCCGTCGCGAGCTTGTATGGCTGCCAACCCACCGGGAGGAGCGAAAAGAATGCGTCGACCCCGCTCGCGATCGAAATCGAAATCGTGAGCACATAATCGAGCACCAGCGCCGCGCCGGAAGTCAGGCCCGCGTAAGGGCCGATGAGCCGCGTCGCGACCCGGTAGCCTCCCCCGCCGGTGGGAAACAGCTCGATGACCTGGTTGTAGGCGAGCGCGATGATGAACACCGTGGCCGCCGTGGCAAGCGCAAGGTACAGTCCGAGGTGGGCGTGCTCGCCCAGCGCCCGGAACGCCTCCTCAGGGCCGTAGCAGGAGGAGGAGATGCCGTCTGCGCCCAGGCCCACCCACGCGAAGAAGGCCGCGAGCGCGATGTGCCGCCTAGTCTTGGTGTCCAGTGGGTCGAGCGGCCTTCCGAAGAGCTTTCGTCGCAGATTGACGAAGGGGCTCATGAGGCCTCACCGTGGCGCGATGCGATGGCCTTCTCGAGCCGGCGCGCGAACACCGTCATCTCTTTCGCGGCCTGCTTGTCTCCCTTTTTCTCGGCCACCGCGATTCCCTTGCGAAATGTCGCAAGAGCCTCCTCGTCTCGACCTCCCCCCGCGAGCGCGTTTCCCAGAAGCTTCCACGCCGCCGAGTATCCAGGGTCCTTCTCGACCGCAGCGCCCAGGTGCACGACTGCCGACCCGAAGTCGGCGCGCTTCAAATACTCGGATCCAAGAGAAAAACGCAGGAGCGCGCCGTCCCTGGGTGTGCCTACGAGCTTCAGGAGGTTCACGATCTGCTGTGAAGACATGGCATACCCGCTGCTGGCGCCGTCCAGCCGAGCGCGGATATTATAACCGCCCGCCCTGCTCGCTCTCCGCGCTCACCATGACACGATCGATCGTCTCCACTTCGAATGCGCCTGCGGCAATCGGCACCTACTCGCAAGCGGTGCGCGCCGGGGACACATTGTATCTTTCCGGACAAATTGGGCTTGACCCTGCGACCGGACGCCTCGCGGAGGGAATCGAAGACCAGATCCAACGCGTGTTCGCAAACCTCAAGGCAGTTGCCGAAGCCGCCGGTGGGTCGCTAGCCGACGTGGTCAAGCTCACCGTCTACCTTACGGATCTGGCGAGCTTCGCCCTCGTCAACCAAGTGATGGCGAAACAGTTCGCGCAACCTTATCCGGCGCGCGCGGTTGTCGGTGTTGCATCCCTTCCTCGCGGAGCGCTGGTCGAGGCGGACGCGATCATCGTGCTTTCGCATTGAGATCGAATCCGGGGCGCGAGCGTGCGGAAGGTCTCGAGCCGGGCGTCACGCCCCAGGGCGAGCTCGACGCAGACGACGGGCAAGACGGTCGCCTCCAAGCTGGAGAAGCTTGGGATCCGGCGGGACTTCGATTTGGTCCTGCATCTCCCGTTGCGCTACGAGGACGAGACTCGGCTCACGCGGATCGCACACGCGAGTCCGGGAGCAGTGGTCCAGGTCGAGGGTTCGGTGCGCTCGACCGAGATCATCTACCGTCCCAAGCGTCAGCTTATCTCGCGCATCGAGGACGGCAGCGGCGAGTTGGCGCTGAGGTTCTTCCATTTCTACGGAAGCCAGGCCAAGGCGCTCACGCCGGGCGCAAGGGTGCGGGCGTTCGGGGAAGTGCGCACGGGGTTCTTCGGCGGCGAGATGACCCACCCGCGCTTCCGCGTGCTGCATGGCGAAGTCCCGCTGCCGACGGCCTTGACGCCGATCTATCCGACAACGGCGCGCCTCGGGCAATCCGTGCTGCGGCGCCTGATCGAACGCGCGCTGTCGACCGTCCCGCTCGAGGATACGCTGCCTGATGCGACGTGGAGGGGTCTGGGCCTTTGCCCTTTCCGCGAGGCGGTCGAGATCCTGCATCACCCGCGCCCTGGGGCCGATTCGGTGGAGTTCGGTATGCGAGCCCGCCCCGCGTGGAGGCGAATGAAATTCGACGAACTGCTCGCTCAGCAGATCTCGATGCGCAAGCACTATCGGGAGCGCAAATCCAGGGAAGCACCCGTACTGGCGCGCAGAGACCTTCATACCGCGGCGTTCCTCGGGCGACTGCCTTTCCGTCTGACCGGTGCGCAGCACCGCGCGTGGGAGGAGATCGAGCGTGACCTCGCGCAGCCGCAACCGATGCATCGGCTGCTTCAAGGCGACGTAGCCAGCGGTAAGACGGTTCTAGCCGTGCTCGCGGCCTTGCGCGCGGTCGAGAACGGAATGCAGGCTGCGGTGATGGCTCCGACGGAGATACTTGCCGAGCAGCATTTCCGCAAGTTCAGCGAGTGGCTGTGCCCGCTCGGCGTGGAAATCGCATGGCTGTCGGGGAGCCAGGCGAAGAAGGCTCGCCAAGCCGCGCGCGCCGCGATCGCTTCGGGCAAGGCCCAGATCGCTCTCGGAACTCAGGCCTTGTTCCAGGAAGGGGTGGCGTTCTCCTCTCTGGGTCTAGCTGTCGTGGATGAGCAGCATCGCTTCGGCGTCTCCCAGCGCCTTGCGCTTCGTACCAAGGGCCGGGACCTCCATCAGCTCATGATGAGCGCGACACCGATCCCCAGGACGCTCTCGATGAGCTATTTCGCGGATTTGGACGTGTCGATCATCGACGAGCTTCCGCCGGGCAGGATGCCGGTGATGACCAAGTTAGTGACGAATTCGCGGCGCGCGGAGGTGGTAAGGCGCATACGCGAAGCCTGCGCCGCAGGAGGGCAGGCCTACTGGGTCTGCCCCTTGATCGAAGAATCGGAGCAGCTGCAACTGCAAACGGCGCTCGAGACGCACGCGACCCTCAGCGCCGAACTTTCGGATCTCCGGGTAGGGCTGATACACGGACGCCTGAAGGGGGCAGAAAAAGCGCGGACCATGGCCCAGTTTCAGGCGGGTCATATTCAGCTCCTTGTGGGGACGACGGTTATCGAAGTCGGGGTGGATGTTCCGAACGCGTCGCTCATGGTTGTCGAGCACGCCGAGCGCTTCGGAGTGGCGCAGTTGCATCAGCTTCGCGGAAGGATCGGACGGGGCGCGGCGGAGTCCGTGTGCATCCTGCTCTATCAGGATCCTCTTGCGGAGACGGCCCGCAAGCGCCTCAAGATAGTCTTCGAGAACACGGACGGCTTCGCGATCGCTCGCGAAGATCTGCTTCTGCGCGGCCCCGGCGAATATCTCGGGGCCCGGCAGAGCGGCGAGCCGCTCCTGCGTTTCGCCGATTTGAACGAGGATTTGGATCTGCTCGACGCGGCCCGAGCGGCGGCCGAGACGCTCCTCTCCGATCACCCCGAAAGCGCACGCCGCCACCTTGAGCGCTGGCTGGGCGGGCGCGCCCATTTCCTCGGGGCCTGAGGCTCACGGGCTACAATGCGCGCACAATGAATATCGGTGCCCTGGCCGCTAAGCTCACCCTGTACGAGCGCCTGATGCGCCTCGACAAGCCGATCGGCACCCTGCTGCTGCTTTGGCCGACCCTGTGGGCGCTGTGGTTCGCGGCCGAGGGTCGGCCCTCCGGGCGCGTTGTCTGGATCTTCGTTCTCGGTACGCTGCTCATGCGGTCCGCCGGTTGCGTGATGAATGATCTGGCGGATTGGCGCTTCGACGCCGAGGTCAAGCGCACGCGCGACCGCCCCCTCGCCACCGGCGCAGTCAGCCGGGCCGAAGCCTGCGGACTTGCCGCCGCTCTTACGCTCGCCGCATTCGCTCTGGTGCTTTCGCTGAACCGTACCACAGTCCTGCTCTCTGTCGTTGCCCTCGCGCTCGCCGCGACCTATCCCCTGACCAAGAGGTTTCTCGCGATACCGCAGGCCTACCTGGGGATCGCGTTCGGATTCGGGATCCCCATGGGCTACGCTGCGCTGCTCGGAACCGTTCCGCCGGAAGGCTGGTGGCTGCTGCTCGCCAATATCTTCTGGGCAATCGCGTACGACACCGAATATGCGATGGTCGACCGCGACGACGACATGCGCATCGGTATTCGGACCGCCGCGATCACCTTGGGGCGGTACGAGGTGGCTACCGTGATGGTCTGTTACGGCATCACGCTCGTGCTGCTGGGGGGGATCGGCATGCACCGCGGAATGAGCGTGCCCTACTATCTAGGTCTCGCAGTCGCCGCGGCAATGATGGGGTATCACTACCACCTCATCCGCGGAAGGGACCGGGACGCTTGCTTCAAGGCGTTCAACCACAACAACTGGGTGGGGGCGGCCATATTCGCGGGAATTTTCGCGGACTTTGCGATGAGGCGCGGAATTCCATGGACGTGAGATTCGCCGGCTGAGGCGGCATGGCATACCGGGACCTACGAGACTTCCTGTCACAGCTCGAGGGTACGGGCGGGCTCAAGCGCGTGAGCGTGGAAGTCGATCCCAGATTGGAGATGACCGAAATCTGCGACCGTGTGCTCAAGTCGGGCGGCCCCGCGCTGCTATTCGAGAAGCCCAAAGGGCACACGATCCCGGTGCTCGGCAACTTGTTCGGTACCACGCGCCGCATCGCGCTCGCCATGGGGGCAGACCCGGGCGCGGACCCCCTCGAGGCCTTGCGCGATATCGGCTTGCTCCTGGCGTTCCTTAGGGAACCCGAGCCGCCGAAAGGATTTCGCGACGTGCTGGAGCGCTGGCTCCCCATCGGCAGGCAGATCATGCATATGGCCCCGAGGGAGATCTCGGGGGCGCCGTGCCAAGCAAGCGTGTGGGAGGGTAATGAGGTCGATCTGATGCGACTCCCAATCCAGACCTGCTGGCCGGAGGATGCGGGACCTCTGATCACCTGGGGATTGACGATCACACGCGGGCCCCGCAAGCCACGTCAGAACCTCGGCATCTATCGCCAGCAAGTGATAGCACCCAACAAGCTGATCATGCGGTGGCTCCCTCATCGGGGGGGCGCAACCGATTTTCGTGAACATCGGGAAGCGCACCCGGGCGAGCCCTTCCCGGTGGCGGTGGCATTGGGGGCGGATCCGGCAACCATCCTTGCAGCGGTGGCGCCGATTCCCGATAGCCTGTCGGAGTATCAGTTCGCAGGTCTGCTGCGCGGCTCGCGAACCGAGGTGGTCAGATGCCTAGGATCGGATCTCCAGGTCCCGGCGACCAGCGAGGTGGTCCTTGAGGGTACTGTCCGCGCCGAGGAATCGGCGGTCGAGGGCCCGTTCGGCGATCACACCGGATACTACAACGAGAGGGAGGCCTTCCCGGTGTTTACCGTGGAACGGGTTACTCTGCGGCGTGACCCGATCTACCACTCGACTTATACGGGCAAGCCGCCAGATGAGCCTGCAATGCTCGGGGCCGCTCTCAACGAAGTCTTCGTTCCGCTCCTGAAAAAGCAGTTCCCCGAGATAGAAGATTTCTACCTTCCCCAGGAAGGATGCTCGTACCGGCTGGCGGTAGTCAGCATGAGAAAACAGTATCCCGGACACGCGAAGCGCGTGATGTTCGGGATTTGGAGTGTCCTGCGCCAGTTCATGTACACCAAGTTCATTGTCGTCACCGACGAGGACGTCGATATTCGCGAATGGAAGGAGGTCGTCTGGGCATTGACCACGCGCGTGGACGCTGGGCGCGACGTGCTCGTCGTGGACAACACGCCGATCGACTACCTCGATTTTGCGAGCCCGGTCGCTGGGCTGGGTTCCAAGATGGGGATAGACGCAACGAACAAGTGGGCCGAGGAGACGTCGCGTACCTGGGGCCGCCCTATCACCATGGATGCCGAGGTGAAACGGCGCGTCGACGCGCTCTGGAAAGACCTTGGACTGTAGGTGGACCGGCCGCTGCCTCGGCGATCAGAACGCGAAGAGCGCGCTCGCGGAAAGGAATTGAGCGTTGGCGCGCCCGGTGCATGTGCCGCAGCCGGTGTTGCCGACCTTGCCGAGATTCTGGTATTCGACCCTCAGCCCGAAATCCCGGTTAAGAAAGTACTGCGCTCCGAGCCCAAAGAGGAAACTGGTCTCATTGGTCTGGAACGGCGTAATCGCGTTCGTTGGGACGCCGCCGACGATGGGATTCCTGACCGTCAGGCGCGTCTGCGACGCCAAAACGCCGAGGCGGCCGAAAGCCGAGAAATTCCGAGTCAGAGGAAGAGTCGGAAGCACGGAGAAGCCCCAGCCCGAGACTTCGTAGCGGTCTTCCTGCACGGCGCCGCCGACGTCGTACTTGTACGTGAATTTTCCAAGCTGGATGAAGTTCACCTCAAACCCCCAGTGCTTGGTGAGCTGCACGCCGACCGCACCAGTGAAGCCGAGATCGGCGTCTTTTATCGATTCCTGCGCTGCTCCATTGGAGGAAAAATCGTCCGAGTAGAAGGCAACCTTCCCATAGCCCAGCCCTACACCGGCGTACCAATAGTCGGGGCCCGCTACGGCCCCAAGGGGGGCGACCGCAAGGACGCACGCGACTACGCAGCGCAATACTGGGTATTTCATCGAAAGGCCCCTTTTTCCCCTCGTGGTCCCTGGGAAAGGTCTGAAACCGATAGTAGCGCTGCACTGTAATCCAATGAGGAAACTTGTGTCAAGGCAAGCGGTTGGGAAACCTATGTAATCCAACTTCTCCAGATTGAATTCCGATCTGCGGATCCCGCAGGGGATGTTCTAGAAGGGCGATTCCGAGGGTGCCTCGGGAGGCCTTCAAAAGGACTTGAAATCCGCGGACCTGGTCCGTATCATTAGCACTCGCTGCAGACGAGTGCTAATAGGTGGTTTCCCCCATATTCGTCTTTGCCACAGACAGTTAGTGGCCGCTAACCCTTGTTAAGGAGGATGTCCCAATGATGAACAAGATTCGACCTCTGCATGATCGCGTTGTGGTCAAGCGCCTCGATGCGGAAAGCAAGTCAGCCGGCGGAATCGTCATTCCCGACACGGCCGGGGAAAAACCCGATCAAGGCGAAATCGTCGCCATCGGGAAAGGCAAGATCCTGGAGGACGGCAAGGTGCGCCCGCTTGACGTCAAGGTCGGCGATCGCATCCTCTTCGGGAAATACTCTGGCCAGGCGGTGAAAGTCGAGGGCACCGAGTACCTAGTCATGCGCGAGGACGACATCATGGGTGTCGTCGGCAAGTAGATTCAAATCGAAACGATCACAACGAAACGATCACAAACATCAGGAGTGAGACATGCCCTCTAAGGACGTACGTTTTCACGAACCCGCCAGGCACAAGCTGCTTGCCGGGGTCAACATTCTCGCCGACGCGGTCAAGGTGACCCTCGGCCCCAAAGGGCGCAACGTGGTGCTCGAGCGTTCGTTCGGTGCGCCGACCGTGACCAAGGACGGAGTTTCCGTCGCCAAGGAAATCGAGCTGAAGGACAAGTTCGAGAACATGGGCGCACAGATGGTGAAGGAAGTCGCCTCCAAGACATCCGACGTAGCGGGCGACGGCACCACCACCGCCACTGTGCTCGCGCAATCGATCGTCAGGGAAGGGATGAAATTCGTCGCCTCCGGCATGAACCCGATGGACCTCAAGCGCGGGATCGACAAGGGCGTTGCGGTGGTCGTGGAGGAGCTCAAGAAGCTGTCGAAGCCCTGCACCACGAGCAAGGAAATCGCACAGGTCGGCGCGATTTCCGCCAACGCGGATGAAGCGATCGGCAAGATCATCTCTGACGCAATGGACAAGGTAGGCAAGGAGGGCGTGATCACCGTCGAGGACGGCAAGGGGCTGCAGAACGAGCTCGAGGTCGTCGAGGGAATGCAGTTCGATCGCGGATACCTTTCTCCGTACTTCATCAACAACGCCGAGAAGCAGATTTCCGTTCTCGACGATCCTTACATCCTGCTGCACGACAAGAAGATCTCCAGTATCCGCGACCTGCTGCCGATCCTGGAGCAGGTGGCAAAATCCGGGAAACCGCTCCTTATCGTCGCCGAGGAAGTTGAAGGCGAGGCGCTTGCGACGCTGGTCGTGAACAACCTGCGCGGCATTCTCAAGACGTCGGCGGTGAAAGCCCCCGGGTTCGGCGATCGCCGCAAGGCTATGCTCGAGGACATCGCGATTCTCACCGGCGGCCAAGTCATCGCGGAGGAAACTGGCCAGACGTTGGAGAAAGCGACGCTCAAGGATCTCGGTCGCGCCAAGCGTATCGAGGTCGCCAAGGAGGAAACTACTATCATCGATGGCGCGGGCGACTCCAAGACGATCGAAGGGCGCGTGAAGAACATTCGCACCCAGATCGACGAGGCTACCAGCGACTACGACAAGGAAAAGCTCCAGGAGCGTGTGGCCAAGCTCGCCGGCGGCGTCGCGGTCATCAAGGTCGGGGCGGCGACGGAAGTCGAGATGAAGGAAAAGAAGGCGCGGGTTGAAGATGCGCTGCACGCGACCCGTGCGGCGGTCGAGGAGGGCATCGTGGCTGGCGGCGGCGTTGCCTACATCCGCGCCCGGTCGGCGCTCGACAAGGTCAAGGGGGACAATCCGGACCAGGACGCAGGGATCAAGATCATCATGCGCGCGCTCGAGGAGCCCCTGCGCCAGATCGTGGCGAACTCCGGCGCCGAGCCCTCCGTCGTCATGAACAAGGTCGCCGAAGGCAAGGGCAATTTCGGCTTCAATGCCCAAAGCGAGCAGTTTGGCGACATGGTCGAAATGGGCGTTCTCGATCCCACCAAAGTCTCGCGCACCGCATTGCAGAACGCGGCTTCCGTTGCGGGTCTGTTGCTCACCACTGATGCCGCGGTTGCCGAGCTGGTGGAGGAGAAGAAGAGCGCCGGCGGACACGCGCATGGCATGGGCGGCATGGGCGGCATGGACGGCATGGATATGTAAGTCGCGCGCCCATCGCGGTTACGGAAGAGCCCCGCCAGCGGGGCTCTTTTGTTTTCCGGGATCGAACGCGGCAGCGCCGGCTCGAGGGCTTTGCTACACTGCGCCCGGAGCGGTCGCGGCTTGGAACCGCGAGAGGAGGAAACCATGAACCGCCCGAGCATCAAGGGGCAACGCCTGGCCGCGCTGTTCCTGCTTGGCGTCATGCTGTTCAACTACCCGCTTCTGCACCTGTTCGCAGGTCCCGGCCAGCTCTGGGGCATTCCGGTGCTCTACATCTACGTCTTCGCCGTGTGGGGCCTGCTCATCGGGCTCATGGCCCTGGTGGTGGAGAAGCGTGATGGCTGAGGCTCGGCTATAGCGAGCCACAGGGTTCGCCCCGATGCTTACGGCTCCGGTCGTCGTTGTTGCGTCCTTCGTCTACGTGGGGATGCTGTTCGCGATCGCCTACTACGGCGATAAGCGCGCCGACGCCGGCCGCAGCATCATCGCCAATCCGTACATCTACGCGCTCTCTTTGGCCGTCTACTGCACCACCTGGACATTTTACGGAAGCGTGGGGCGTGCGGCGACCAGCGGCATCGGTTTCCTGCCGATCTACCTCGGCCCGACGGTGATGGCGGCGCTGTGGTGGTACGTGATGCTGAAAATCATCCGCATCAGCAAGCAGAACCGCATCACGTCGATCGCGGACTTCGTCGCCTCGCGCTATGGCAAGAGCCACACGCTGGGCGGGATGGTGACGATCATCGCAGTAGTTGGAACCATTCCCTACATCGCGCTTCAGCTCAAGGCGATATCCAGCACGTTTTCGATTGTCCTCCGCTACCCGGAGATCCCTTTGCCCGAGCAGAGCTCGACGCCGCTTTTCCTCGGGGACAATACCTTCTATATCGCGATGCTCCTCGCCGCTTTCACGATCCTGTTTGGCACGCGACATCTCGACGCGACGGAGCGCCACGAGGGACTGGTCGCCGCGGTCGCGTTCGAATCGCTGGTGAAGCTACTCGCTTTCATCGCGGTGGGCCTCTTCGTCACTTTCGGGCTCTATAACGGCTTCGGCGACATCTTCGACCGCGCGGGCCGGAGCGCCGAGCTCGCCGCTCTACTCACCTTCGGAGGTGAAAGCGGGAGCTACACCACGTGGTTCTCCCTGACCGTCCTCTCGATGGCGGCAATCATGTTCCTGCCGCGACAGTTCCAGGTCACCGTGGTGGAGAACGTGAACGAGCGACACCTTACGAAGGCCATCTGGCTCTTCCCGCTGTACCTCCTGGCGATCAACATCTTCGTGCTGCCCATCGCGATCGGCGGCCTCTTGCTCTTTCCCTCGGGCGCGGTAGACGCCGACACGTTCGTACTGACGCTGCCGATCGCGGAGCGCCAGCCTTGGCTCGCCCTCTTCGCGTTCATCGGCGGCCTGTCCGCCGCCACCGGCATGGTGATCGTGGAGACCATCGCGCTGTCCACCATGGTGTGTAACGACTTGGTGATGCCGGTGCTGCTCCGCGTAAAGGCGCTGCGGCTGACTGAGAGGCGCGATCTCTCCGGGCTCCTGCTCGGCATCCGGCGCGGCTCAATTGTGTTGATCCTGGTGCTGGGGTACGTCTATTTCACCCTCGCCGGGGAGGCGTACGCGCTGGTCTCGATCGGTCTCATTTCGTTCTCGGCGGTCGCGCAGTTCGCCCCCGCGATCATCGGCGGTATCTTCTGGAAGGGCGGGACCCGCGCCGGCGCGATCTGTGGCTTGGGCGCCGGCTTCCTGGTCTGGGTCTATACGCTTCTTCTTCCCTCGTTCGCCAAGTCCGGCTGGCTTCCGATCACCTTTGTTTCCCACGGAATTTTCGGAATCGAGCTGCTCAGGCCGCAGCAGCTGCTCGGCCTCGAGGGCCTGGACGACATCACGCATTGCCTGTTCTGGAGCATGCTCGCCAACATCGGGTGCTACATCGGTGTTTCGCTGAGCCGGGGTCCGAACGCCGCCGAGCACGGACAGGCAACCGTATTCGTCGACGCCCTCAGGCACCCTCCTTCGGCCCCGGGCTCGCGCTTCTGGCGCGGTAGCGCCTCGGTGAACGACCTGCTCCGGCTGGTCGGGCGTTTCCTCGGTCCCGAGCGCGCCCGGGAGGCCTTTGCCGCGTATGCGGCGGGGGTGAGCGCGAAGTCCGTCGAGGCGCTTCCGGCCGACGCCAACCTCGTCCATCACGCCGAATCACTGCTGGCGGGCGCGATCGGCAGCGCTTCGGCGCGCGTGATGATCGCGTCGGTCGTCGATGAGGAGCCGCTAGGGCTCGACGAGGTCATGAACATCATCGACGAAGCTTCCCAGGTTCTCGCCTACAGCCGGCAACTGGAGCAGAAGTCGCGCGAGCTCGAGGCAGCAACCAACGAGCTGCGAAGCGCTAACCGGCGATTGCAGGAGCTCGACCGCCTGAAGGACGATTTCATCTCTACGGTCACACACGAGCTGCGCACGCCGCTCACTTCGATCCGCGCGTTCTCCGAAATCCTCAACGACAACCCGGGTCTCCGCGAGAGCGAACGCGCGAAGTTCTCCGGCATCATCGTCAAGGAATCCGAGCGCCTGACGCGCCTCATCAACCAAGTGCTGGATCTCGCCAAGATCGAGTCCGGCGGGGCGGAATGGCGTTCGAGCGACGTGGACATGCGCGAGGTGCTCGAAGACTCGGTGGCGGCGGTGAGTCAGCTGTTCAAGGAGCGGAAGGTCGAGTTGAGGTTGGACCTGCCGGCGAAGGTCCCCCGCATCATCGCGGACCGCGACCGCCTGATGCAGGTGATGCTGAATCTCCTCTCGAACGCCGCCAAGTTCTCCGGGACCGACCCCGGAAGGGTCACCGTGGCCCTCGAGCAGCAGGCGGGATTCCTGCATGTATCGGTAACCGACAGCGGGATCGGGATCAGCTCTGCCGATCAGGAACTCATTTTCCAGAAATTCCGCCAAGCGGGTGACGTGCTGACGAGCAAGCCGCAGGGCAGCGGCCTGGGTCTGTACATCACCCGCCGGATCATCGAGCACTTCGGCGGCCGCATCTGGGTGAAGAGCAACCCCGGCGCCGGCGCTTGCTTCGCTTTCAGCTTGCCCGTGGCGCGCGAGACATCGCTGGTGAGAGCGGCCTGAGGCCCGCATGGCGCACCGGGTTCTGATCGTGGACGACGAGCCGAACATCGTCATGTCGCTCGAATATCTGATGCGCCGGGGCGACTACGAAGTGCGCGTGGCGGCGAACGGGGACGAGGCTCTGTGCCTGGTCGAGAGCTTCAAACCGAACATCGTCCTCCTGGACGTCATGATGCCCCGGCGAAGCGGCTTCGAAGTCTGCCGCAGGATCCGCGAGAACCCCGGGCTCGGCGACGTGAAGATCGTGATGCTCACAGCCAAGGGCCGCGATTCGGAAAGGGACCGCGGGATGGGCCTGGGAGCCAACGCCTATGTCACCAAGCCTTTTTCCACCCAGGAGCTGATGACTACGGTGCGCGGCCTGCTGCATGCGGCCACTCCCGGCGGATCGACTCCGTGAACGACGCGCGCCAGGGCGAAGCTCCCACCGTTTTCGTCGTCGACGATGACGACTCGATTAGGACGCTCTGGCGTTGGTTGATGGAATCGAATGGAATAGCCGTGGCGACATTTGCCGCGGCGGCCGAATTCATCGAGGCCTATCCACCCGGCGCACCAGGCTGCCTCGTTCTGGACTTGAAGCTGCCGGGAATGAGCGGGCTCGAGCTCCAGGAATACCTCAAGCGGAAAGGCATCGAGATTCCGATCGTAATCGTGACCGGACACGGAGACGTGCCGACAGCCGTGAGCGCGATCAAGGGCGGCGCCGTCGACTTCATCGAGAAGCCATTCGGCTATCGCGACGTTCTGTCCGTCATTCGAGGAGCGTTCCGGCGCGACGCCGAAATCCGCAGCAGGCAGACGCAACGTCTGAGCGTTTCCAGTCGATTGGCTACCCTCACTGACCGTGAACGCGACGTGTTGCGCCGCGTCATCGAAGGCAAACCCAACAAGATCATAGCGGACGAGCTCGACATCAGCATGAAAACAGTCGAATTCCACCGTTCCAAGATGATGGAGAAGATGGGCGCCGGTTCGGTGGCCGAGCTGGTTCAGCTGACCCTAGGGTTTTCCCTAATAGAAGCCCCGGGGTCTGAGGGCTAGCATCGGCGAGGCTAGGCTGGGAGTGCCGGGACGCTTCCGGGCGAAATCACACTGATAACAAAGAAGGAGGGGGTAGTCATGGCAGAACACAAGGTTCCGACGAATTTCCGCACGGTGATCGTCGCCGCGGCGGTGGGAAACGTCATCGAATGGTACGACTTCTACATTTTCGGAAGCCTGGCTGCAGTGTTGTCGGTCAAGTTCTTCGAGAAGAGCAACCCGGTCGCCGCGCTCCTCAGCACAATCGCGCTGTTCACCGCGGGATTCCTGGTCCGTCCGCTGGGCGCGTTTGTCTTCGGGTGGCTGGGCGATCGCGTGGGCCGCAAGTACACCTTCCTGATCACCCTGACCGGGATGGGACTGGGCACCGGATGCATAGGCCTGATCCCCACTTACGAGTCCATCGGCTTGACAGCCGCATTTCTTCTCTTCTTCCTGCGGATGCTTCAAGGCCTTTGCCTGGGCGGGGAGTATGGGGGAGCCATCACCTACGTCGCCGAGCACGTTTCTGACGAGCGCCGCGGCTACTACACGGGCTGGCTGCAGACCTCGCCGACCCTGGGCATCGTCGTTTCGCTGGCGGTGATCATCGGCTGCCGCACGTATTTCGGCAACGACGTCTTCAACGCCTGGGCATGGCGCGTACCGTTCCTGATCTCCTTCCTGCTGGTCGCGATTGCGATCTACATCCGGCTGCAGCTGCAGGAAACGCCGATCTTCGAGGAGATCAAGGCCAAGGGCCTGACGACCACGAACCCGTGGAAGGAGGCCTTTCTCAGCCAGAACATCAAGTTCGTTCTGATCGCGAGCATCGTCGTGATCGGAGAGGGCGTGGTGTGGTATAGCGGCCAGTTCTGGGCCCTGTATTTCATGCAGCAGGTGTCGAAGCTCGATCCGCTGACTACGGCCTACATCGTGGGGGCCGGATTGCTCATCGGCACGCCGACGCTCATCCTCTTCGGCTGGCTGTCCGACGTCATCGGCCGCAAGCCAGTAATCCTGGCGGGGTTCCTCCTGGCCGCGGTCACGTACTACCCGCTCTACTCGTGGCTCGGCGCGGTAACGAAACCCGGCGCCGTCAACTGGCCCGTCGCGGTCATGATCGTCGCGATTCTAGTGTCCTACGTCGGCATGGTGTACGGACCGATCGGGGCGTTCCTGGCGGAGTACTTCCCCGGGAGGATTCGCTATACCTCGGTCTCGGTCCCGTACCACATCGGGAACGGCTGGGGCGGTGGGCTCGTGCCGCTGATCACGTCGGCCGCGTTTGCCGCCACGGGCAGCCTCGGCGACGCTCTGATCTATCCGATTGCCGTGCCGGCGGTGTGCTTCGTCTTGTGTCTCTTCCTGATGCCCGAGACCAAAGACATGAGCATCTGGGAGCCGGAGAAAGCCAGGGCCTAGCCGGGGCTCCGCACCCGGAACGGGTGCGCGGAAAAGCCCGCCGAGAAGGCGGGCTTTTTTTTCCGCCTGCCCGTATAATTTGCGCTCTTTTCCGCGCGCTCGGGCTTCCCGGACGCACCGGCCCGGCCAAGTAGCTCAGTTGGTAGAGCAGAGGACTGAAAATCCTTGTGTCGGTGGTTCGATTCCGCCCTTGGCCACCATTCACCTCGACGCGTAGCTCGCGCTGCACCAGAGGACAATACTAGATGACGTTGTCGGTATTGAACCTTCAAACAAAGGACGGGCAAGCCCCCTTCTACTTCCGCGGCGAGTCGATCGGGGACAACGGTGTCATACAGCAGATCTTCAGGAACCGCGACTACGATTTTTCCATGTGGCGACAGGGGGAGAAGCTCTGGGAGCGCCATCAGGAGCAGATCAGCTCGGGGAGATCGCTGATCATCGACGCGGGGGCAAATATCGGCGCCTCGGTGGTCTATTTTCTCGAGACTTTCGGCAACACGGTCGTGTACTCGATAGAACCGGAAGAGGCCAATTTCCGGATTCTGGAAATGAATACGGGACGCTACGAAAACAAGATCAACTTCCACGGCGCAATCTCCAGCTCCGACGGGGAGCTGGGCCTCGAGGACCCGGGACAATCGGATTGGGGGTTCAGGACGACACCGCTTGTCGAGGGCAGGAGCGCGGGCCGAACGGTCGTGAAGAGCATCGCGCCCGCCACCATCCTTCGTGACCCGAGATTGTCCGACGCGGCTCCCCTGATTTTCAAGATCGACATCGAGGGGGCGGAAAGCGACCTTTTCTCCGGAGACACGTCGTGGATGGTCAAGTTTCCCCTCGTCATCATCGAGCTGCACGACTGGTTGCTCCCTTTTTCCGGGTCGTCGCGCAGCTTCTTCAAGGCGGTCGTGAAATATGATTTCGATTTTCTCTATCGCGGGGAGAATATCTTCCTGTTCAACCGCGCGATTCTGGGCGCCCGCTGACAGACCAGCGGTCGACCACGATCATCGATGGTGCCAGCGAGAATCGACCTCCTTCCGGAAGCTGCGGGGATTGTCCCTCATGCAGTACCGGCGCCGCAGGTCCCGCGGAACTGCTGGTCTATAATGGCGGGCTACGCGAACCTACCCGCCATGCAGCTCTTCACGCTGGGACTGAACCACCAGACGGCCCCGCTCGCCATTCGCGAGCGGGTGGCGTTCCACACCGAGCGCCTCCGGTCCGCGCTGGCGGAGCTGGCCCGACGCGAGCCGGTCAAGGAGGCCGCGATCCTCTCGACCTGCAACCGCACCGAGATCTATTCCCTCGGAGACCCCGAAGCGGCGTTCGAATGGCTCGCCGGCTATCACGGCGTGCAGCCCCAGGAACTTCAGCCCTACCTCTACACCCTGCCGCAGGGCGAGGCGGTGAGGCATGCGTTCCGGGTCGCTTCGGGCCTCGACTCGATGGTAGTGGGAGAGCCGCAGATCCTCGGCCAGATGAAAGAGGCCGTACGGGCGGCGGAGTCCGCCGGCACGCTCGGGACGCTGCTCAACAAGCTGTTCCAGCGCTCGTTCGCGGTCGCGAAGGAAGTTCGCAGCAACACCGGGATCGGCGCCAACGTCGTATCGATGGCCGCCGCCGCCGTCAAGCTCGCCGGCCGGATATTTCCCAGCCTTTCCGAGCAGAAGGTGCTGCTGATCGGTGCCGGGGAGATGATCGAGCTCGCCGCGACCCATTTCGCCGCTCAGCGGCCCCGCGCGATCGCGGTCGCAAACCGGACGCTGGACCGCGCAGAGACGCTTGCGCTCCGGTTCGGCGCGGAGCCGATAGAGCTGCGCGACCTGCCCGAGCGTCTCCCGGAATACGATATCGTGGTTTCCTGCACCGCGAGCTCCCTGCCGATCATAGGCAAGGGAACGATGGAACGCACGGTCCGCCTCCGTCGGCACCGTCCCATCTTCATGGTCGACCTCGCCGTGCCCCGGGATATCGAGCCCGAGATCGCAGACATGGACGACGTGTTCCTCTATACCATCGACGACCTCGCCGCCACGGTACGCGAGGGCATCGACGCGCGCCAGTCGGCGGTCGCGCAGGCGGAGGCGATAATCGAGTCGCAGGTGGGATCCTTCCTGCACTGGATGAAGACGCGCGAAATCGTTCCGCTGATCCGGCAGCTGCGCGAGTCGGCGGAGGAAGCGCGATCCCGCGAGGTCGAGCGGGCGGTGAGGATGCTCGCCAGAGGCGACGATCCCAAAGCCGTGCTCGAGGCGCTCTCCCACGGGCTTACGAACAAGCTGATGCACGCTCCCACCGAGGCGCTGAACCAGGGCGGCGAGGGAGACCAGTCCCTGAAGGCGCTCGTCGCACGCCTGTACCGCCTCCGCGCGCGCGACTGAGCGCTCGCGCGTTGTCGTGAGTCGATGAAGACCAGCATTGCTGCCAAGCTCGACCAAGCGCGTCGGCGGCTCAGCGACGTCGACGCTTTGCTTTCGGCAGAGAACGCGGCCCGCGACCTGGAGCAGTTTAGGAAGCTGTCGCGCGAGCACGCCGAGCTCGAGCCCGTGGTCGAGCTGTTCAACAAGTACCGAGATACCGAGCAGCACGTCGCCGAGGCGCAGGAGCTGCTCGCCGATCCCGAGGTAAAGGGATACGCCGAAAGCGAGATCAAGGCGGGCCGCGAGCGGCTCGCCGCGCTCGAGTCCGAGCTGCAGAAAATGCTGCTGCCCAAGGACCCCAACGACGAGCGCAACATCTTCCTCGAAATCCGCGCGGGAACCGGCGGCGACGAGTCCGCGCTCTTCGCGGGCGATCTGTACCGCATGTATTCACGCTACGCCGAGCGCCAGGGCTGGCAGGTGGAGGTGATTTCCGAGTCGTCCGGCGATGCGGGGGGATACAAGGAAATCATCGCGCGCATCATCGGACACGGCGCCTACTCCAAGCTCAAATTCGAGTCGGGCGGTCATCGCGTCCAGCGCGTTCCCGAAACCGAAACCCAGGGTCGCATCCACACCTCGGCGTGCACGGTAGCGGTTCTTCCCGAGGCCAACGCGATCGGCGACGTCGTTCTGAACCCTGCGGAGATGCGCATCGATACGTTCCGCGCTTCGGGCGCCGGCGGTCAGCACGTCAACAAGACCGATTCGGCGGTGCGGATCACTCATCTCCCGACCGGCATCGTGGTGGAATGCCAGGATGCACGCTCGCAGCACAAGAACAAGGAGAAGGCGCTCGCCGTCCTGGTCGCGCGCATCAAGGACAAGCAGATGCGCGAGCAGCAGGCCAAGGAGGCCGCCACGCGCAAGTCCCTCATCGGCTCGGGCGACCGCTCCGAGCGCATCCGCACCTACAATTTCCCGCAAGGGAGGGTGACCGACCACCGGATCGGCCTGACTCTCTACAGGATCAACGACATCATGGACGGGGATCTCTCCCAGCTGACGGACGCGCTGCTCGCCGAGCTGCAGGCCGAGCAGCTCGCCGCGATCGCCGAGGAGCGCTGAGGGTGAGCGCGCTCGGGACCGTTGCGTCCATCGACGGGCTGCTGCGCGAATCGGGCTTGCCGCGCCGCGAAGCCGAAGTCTTGCTGCAGGCCGTCCTCGGCTGCGAGCGCGTCCACCTCATCGCCCACCCGGAGGACGCCGTCGACGTCTCGAAGGCTCGGTCGGCGCAGCGCTGGTTCGAGCGCCGGCGCTCCGGGGAGCCCGTGGCGTACATCACCGGCCGGCGGGAGTTCTTCGGCGTAGCGCTCCGCGTAAGCTCCGACGTCCTCGTTCCCCGCCCGGAAACGGAGCAGCTGGTCGAGCTCGCGCTGGAGCGCCTCCAGCTTGGGGCGGGGAGGCGGGTGCTGGAGCTCGGGACCGGCAGCGGTGCGATCGCGATCGCGCTCGCGTCGCAAAGTCCGGGGGTCAGGATCACCGCCACCGATATCTCAGCGGCCGCGCTCGCGGTCGCGCGCCGCAACGCGACCGAGCACGGCGTCGCGATCGATTTCGTCCAGAGCGACTGGTTCGAAGCGATCGCCCCGGAGACGTTCGATCTCGTCGTGAGCAACCCGCCCTACGTCGCGGCCGGCGACCCGCACCTGAAAAGCGGGGATCTTCCCTTCGAGCCGCCCCTTGCGCTGGTGAGCGGGGAGGACGGCCTCGAATGCCTGCGCACGATCACCGCGGGAGCACGGCACTGCCTCCGGCCGGGCGGATCCCTTCTGCTGGAGCACGGGTACGATCAGGGCGAGCGCTGCGTCGCGCTCCTTCGCGACCTCGGCTACACGGAGGCCGCCGACTTCCGCGATCTCGCCGGCCTGCCGAGAGTGTGCAGCGGCGTCTGGCGCGGTTGACCGCGTCGGGCGCGAGCGGTAGAATTCCCGACTAATCTTCTCAGGTATTAGGGGTGGACATGGATGTACAGGAGTTGATCAAGCGGCAAGTCACCGGCAATCCCGTCGTGCTCTACATGAAGGGGACTCCGCAGGTCCCGCAATGCGGTTTCTCCGCAAACGCCGTCCAGATCCTCAGGGCCTGCGGCGTATCGGAGCCGTTTACGGTGAACGTCCTCGAAGAGCCGGAGATCCGCCAGGGCATCAAGGAATACGCCAACTGGCCCACGATCCCCCAGCTCTACGTCAAAGGAGAGTTCGTCGGCGGCTCCGACATCATGCGCGAGATGTACCAGTCCGGCGAGCTGCAGAAGCTGCTTCAGGCCTGAGCCAGCAGCCCGTCGATCATCCGTTCGGCCCGGGAGGCGTAGCCGCCCCCGAAGAGATTCGCGTGGTTGAGCACGTGGTAGAGGTTGTAGAGCGTCTTTCTTTGCGCGTAGCCTGGATCCAGCGGCGCAGCCTCCGCGTAGGCGGAGTAGAAGGCGGCCGGAAATCCCCCGAACAGCTCGGTCATCGCCAGGTCCGCCTCGCGGTCTCCCCAGTAGACCGCGGGATCGAAGAGCACCGGAGCGCCTTTCGCGAGAAAGCCCGAGTTCCCGCTCCACAGGTCGCCGTGCAGCAGCGACGCCCGCGGGGCGTGGCCCGAGAGCAGGCGCGGCACGGCATCGATGAGCCGCTCGCCCCGCCTCAGCAGGCCCGCCCCGAGGCCGTTCTTCCTCGCGAGCTCGAGTTGCGGCGCAAGGCGCGCGTCGCGCCAGAATTCGCTCCACGACGACGAACGCGGATTGAGCTGCGGCGTCTTGCCGATGTAGTTGTCGCGACGCCAGCCGAAGGATTCGCCGAGGACCGAGTGCACCCTCGCGAGCGCGCGCCCGAGCGCCGCGTAGTCGCCGTCCCCGCGAATCTCCAGATACTCGAGCACGAGGAATGCCTCGCCGCCGGCGCTGCCGTGGCACAGGGGAGCCGGGACCCGGGCGCCGGCCGCCGCGAGCGCGGCCAGTCCGTCGGCTTCCGCCTCGAAATTGTCCTCTTGCGCGCGCTCGTTGACCTTCGCGAAGTACTTGCGATCCCCGCCCTCGAGCACGAAGCAGCGGTGGATGCAGCCTCCGGGAGCCGGGGTCGCCCGCTCGACGCGGAACGCGCCGGCAGCCTTCGCGATGGAAGCCTGCAGCGCGGCGAGAAGCGATGGAGCGATCAGGCTCGTCTCAGGATTGCGCGCGCGCGCCTTGCCGCCGCCCGCACGCGCGAGGGCGCGGTCCCGCCGACGTGCGAGCGGCTTGCGACCGAACCTTCCAGCGTGAGCACGCGATAGACGTCTGCGCTCACCTTCGCCGAAAACCGGCGCAGCTCGGCCAGAGGCAGCTGCTCGAGGGTTCGCCCGGATTCCTCGGCGAAATGCACGGCCCGCGCGGCGGCCTCGTGCGCGTCGCGAAAGGCGAGGCCTTTCCTCACCAGGTAGTCGGCAAGATCCGTGGCCGTGGCGAATCCCTGCTGCGCGGCGGCGCGCATCGCCTGCGCGTCGATTGCGATTCCCGGGATCATCTCGGCGAAGACGGCGAGCGTATCGCGCCAGGTGTCCGCAGCATCGAATAGCGGCTCCTTGTCCTCCTGGTTGTCCTTGTTGTACGCGAGCACCTGGCCTTTCATCACGGTAAGGAGCGCGACCAGGTCGCCCGCGACCCTCCCGGTCTTGCCGCGCGCGAGCTCGGCGACGTCTGGGTTCTTCTTCTGCGGCATGATCGACGAGCCGGTGCAGAATCGATCCGGCAGCGTCACGAAACCGAAACGCGGGCTGGCCCAGAGGATCAGTTCCTCGGACAGGCGTGAGAGGTGGACCATGGCGAGAGCCGCGCAGGAGCAGAATTCGATCGCGAAGTCGCGATCGGAAACCGCATCGAGGGAGTTCTCGCACACGCCCTCGAAGCCGAGCTCGCGTGCCACGCGCCCGCGGTCGATCGGAAACGAGGTCCCCGCGAGCGCAGCGGCGCCCAGCGGAAGGCGGTTCGCGCGCCTGCGGCAGTCGGCCAGCCGCGAGCGGTCGCGCTCGAGCATCTCGAAATATGCGAGCAAGTGGTGCCCGAAAGTCACGGGCTGGGCGACCTGCAGGTGGGTGAAGCCGGGCATCACCGTGGCGGCGTGCTTGTCCGCCTGATCGACGAGCGCTTTCTGGACGCTGCGGATCAGGTTCGCGATTTCGTCGATCGCTTCGCGCAGCCACAGGCGCAGGTCGGTCGCGACCTGATCGTTGCGGGACCGCGCCGTGTGCAGCCGCTTGCCCGCGTTTCCCGCGATGCCAATCAGCCTGCGCTCGATGTTGAGGTGCACGTCCTCAGCGTCGATCGACCAGCGGAAGCGTCCGTCGGCGATTTCTCTCGAGATCCTCGAAAGGCCGCGCTCGATCGCCTTGAGATCGCCGCGCGTCAGAATTCCGCAGGCGCGCAACATGCGCGCATGGGCGATCGACGCGCGGATGTCATGGAGCGCGAGACGCCGGTCGAAACCCACCGACGCGGTATAGCGCTTGACGAGCTCGGATACCGGCTCGGCGAACCGCCCCGACCAGAGCTTCTTGCCCGGCTTGGGCTTCGCTCCCATGGTTGATTGTAAAATGCCCGAAGTCGCGGCCCGCGCTGTTGATCGCGGCGACCGCAACCCTGGATCCGTGGAAAAGTGCAAAGTATACGGCAAAACCACCTGCGCGACGCCCTGCCCGATTTCCGCAATCTGGGCGTGATTTCGCGCATCCTGCTTTCGGTCAACGCGCTGGCCGTGCTCTCCGCTCTGGCCCGCTCGCGCGAGACCGGCGAGTTCGCCGCGAAGATCACCGAGATCGCCGGTTCGCTCGAGCCGGTCCTGCTCGTCGTGGTGGTCGTGCTCTACGCGGCATCCTCGCTGCTCGAGCGACTGGCGTATGCGGTCGGGGTGCTCGCGGTCTTCGCGATAGTGCTCGCGGCGACCGCCGCCTTCTTCCCGTTTCAATCATTGATCAGCGGCAGCGGCGGCGGGCGCGAGCTCGCATGGAACCTCGGCTGGGCCGCGCTCACGACCGCGGCGGTAGCTTGGTATTTTCATCTCCGCAACCGCGCTTTCTCGCCGGCGATCGCGGAATCGCGCCTGCAGGCGCTCCAGGCCCGAATCCGGCCGCATTTCCTCTTCAACAGCCTGAACGCCGTGCTGTCCTTGATCCGCAGGGATCCGAAGCGCGCCGAGGGCGCGCTCGAGGATCTGGCCGAGCTCTTTCGCACCGTGATGGCCGACAATCGGCAGTTGATCGCGCTTCGGGACGAGCTGTCGCTGTGCAGGCAGTATCTCAACCTGGAGCAGTTGCGCCTGGGGGACAGGCTTCAGGTCGAGTGGCGTCTCGATCCCTCCGCTGAGGACGCTTTGGTGCCGCCCATGGTCCTGCAACCCCTGGTGGAAAACGCGGTCTACCACGGCATCGAGCCGGGAATCGCCCCCGGACTGATCGAAGTGCGCATCGAGCGCCGCAAAGACCGCCTGTGGCTGCAGCTCACCAATCCGTATCATGCGGACTACCAGCATCGCCAGGGCAACCACATGGCGCTTGCCAACATTCGCGAGCGCCTCCAGCTGCACTTCGACGTGGAGGCGAGCCTGAGCACGCACATCGCCGACGGGCGGTACGAGATCGGGATGGCCATGCCCTACCGCACCAGCCTATGAATCCATGAATCCGATCCGCGTCGTCATCGTCGACGACGAGCAGCCGGCGCGCGTCCGCATGCGCGAGCTGCTCGAGGATTGTCGCGCGGATCTGCCGCATTCGGTCGCGGGGGAGGCGGCGAACGGCGTGGACGGGCTGCAGGTCGTCGTCGCGGCTCAGGCCGACGTGGTCCTGGTCGACATCCACATGCCGGAGATGAGCGGCATCGAGTTTGCGAGGCACCTGCAGGTGCTCGAGCGCCCGCCGGCGGTGATCTTCGTCACCGCGCACGATCAGTATGCAGTCGAGGCCTTCGAAGTCAATGCGCTGGACTATCTCACCAAGCCGGTGCGCGCCGCGCGCCTGTTGACGGCGCTGCGCAAGGCCGCCAACGGCGCGCGTCTCAACCGCGGAGTGCTCGAGAGCATCGATCCGGCGCCGCGCCGGCACTTCAGCGTGGCCGAGCGAGGGCGCCTGACCCTCGTTCCGGTCGCCGAGGTCATATACCTCAGGGCGGAGCTCAAGTACGTCACGCTCCGCACCCGCGAGCGGGAGCATCTCGTCGAGGAATCGCTTACGCAGATCGAGCAGGAGTTCGGGAGCGTATTCGTGCGGATCCATCGCAACTGTCTGGTGGCGAGGCGACGGATCCGCGGGTTCGAGCGCGGAGCCGAGACCGAAGGCGAAGTGGGGTGGTCGGTGGTGCTCGAGGGCCTCGACGAAAGACTTCCCGTGAGCCGCAGGCAGTGGCCGCAGCTCAAGGCCATGGCGGAGTGAGGAAGTGAATCAAGCTCCGGAGCGGATCGTCATCGCGTCGCGCAGGAGCCGGCTCGCCCTGTGGCAGTCCGAGCACGTCGCCGGGCAGCTCAGGCGTCTTTACCCGCTAAGCGAGATCAGCATCCTCGGAATAACAACTCGCGGCGATCAGATCCTCGATCGGCCCCTCTCCGAGGTGGGCGGCAAGGGCCTCTTCGTGAAGGAGCTCGAAGCCGCGCTCGAGGACGGGCGGGCCGATATCGCCGTGCACTCCGCGAAGGACGTTCCGATGCGCCTTCCGCCGGGCTTCTGCCTGGCCGCCATCGCCCTGCGGGAAGATCCGCGCGACTGCCTCGTATCGAACTCGGCCGCCAGCCTGGACGCGCTCGAGGACGGAAGCATCCTCGGCACGTCCAGCCTGCGGCGCGAGGCGCAGCTGCGCGAGCGCTACCCCGCGCTCCAGGTGAAGCCTCTCCGGGGCAATCTCGACACGCGTCTCGCGAAGCTCGACCGCGGCGAGTGCCAGGGCATCGTGCTCGCCGCGGCGGGTCTGAAGCGCCTGGGGCTCGCAGCCCGGATCCGGGCGATGCTCGAGCCCGAAGAGAGTCTGCCGGCGCCGGGGCAGGGCGCACTGGCGATCGAATGCCGCGAAGACCGCCCCGTCCTGCGGGAGCAGCTCGCGCCGCTCGAGGATCCCGCCAGCGCGGCCTGCGTCCGCGCTGAGCGTGCGGTGAGCCGCGCCCTCTCTGGCGATTGCAAGCTGCCCCTTGCCGCCTATGCGACGGCGAGCGGGACGCAGCTGCGCCTTCGCGCGCTGGTGGCCAGGCCAGACGGCAGCCGGGTGGTGCGCGCGGAATCCGGAGGGTCGATGAACGCTCCGGAAGAGCTGGGTGAGGCGCTCGCGGGGAAGCTGCGGGCGCTGGGTGCGGACGCCATTCTCGCCGCGTTGTCATGAGCCCGGGACTCTCGGGACGGGGCATCGTAGTCACCCGCCCGCGGGAGCACGCGCCCGCGCTCGCGGAGCGCATCCGCGCCGCCGGGGGCGAACCCATACTCTTTCCGACGATCGAGATCCTTCCAGCGCGCGACGAACAAGCGGTTTCCCGGGTGATCGCGCGTCTGGAGGAATTCCGGCTCGCGATCTTCGTCAGCCCGACCGCGGTCCTGCGCGGACACGCTGTGGCGGGCGCACGCCGCGACTGGCCCGCGAGCCTGCGCGTGGCCGCGGTGGGGGCCGGAACTGCAGGAACGCTCGCGGCGCTGGGATTCCGCGACGTGATATCGCCCGAGGGAGAGGCCGACAGCGAGGCCCTCGCCGCACTCGAGGAGCTTCGGGAGATGAACGGGCGTCAGGTCGTGATCTTCCGGGGCGAGGGCGGACGCGACTGGCTGGGGCGCGAGCTGGAGGCCCGCGGCGCGCGCGTCGAGTACGCCGAATGCTATCGCCGCGCCCGGCCCGAGGCGGACGCGCGCGGCCTGCTCGCCCGCTGGCAGGCCGGAGCGGTCGAGGCGGTTTCGGTCACCAGCAGCGAGGGCCTCGCGAATCTCTTCGCGATGCTCGGATCCACCGGCGGCAGGTACCTGCGCGCGACTCCCGTTTTCGTTCCGCACCCCCGGATAGGGCGCGCCGCCCGCGAGCTCGACGTCCGCGAAGTCGTGGTGACCGGGCGGGGCGACGAGCGCACCGTCGCGGGGATGGTGGCTTTTTTTGCTAGAGTATGACGGCTTCCGATCAGCGATCCGCTCGAGACATGGAAGACCGCGCCCCACAGGCCGCAGACACCCAGAAATCCCCCAAGCACGGAGCACGGATCGTTTCTCCGTGGGCGATAGGGCTCGTGCTGGTCGCGCTCGTCGTCGCCTGGCTGTGGCACGACACGCGAGGCCGCGTCGATGCGCTGCGCGGAGATCTGGGGCAGCGCATGCGGGATATCGAAGCCGACAGCCGCGATGCGCGCTTGAGCGCGAAACAGGCGCAGGAGGCGATGCGCGAGGCGCTGGCCAAGGTCGCTCAGCTCGATCTGAGGCTCAGCGAGTATCAGAATCACCAATCCAGTCTGGAGGGCCTCTACCAGGAGCTCTCGCGCAGCCGCGATGACTGGGTGATCGCGGATATCGAGCAGATCCTCGTCATCGCCTCCCAGCAACTGCAGCTGGTCGGCAACGTGCCCCTTGCGCTCGCCGCACTTCAGACGGTGGACGCGCGCCTTGCGCGCTCGGGGCGCGCACAATTCCTGCCGCTGCGGAAGGCTTTCGCCCGCGACATCGAGCGCTTGAAGGCGGTTCCCGAAGTCGATATCCAGGGAATCGCGGCCGAGCTGGACCAGATGATCGCCGGCGTGGATTCGCTCCCGCTGGCGCAGGACATGCGTCCGCAGGCCCAGGCGCCGGAGAAGGCCGCATCGGAGGAAGGGCTGTGGGGGAAGCTGGGCGGCGAGATCGCGAACGAGCTGAGGCAGCTCGTCAAGATCCAGAGAATGGACGGCGCCGATGCGGCGCTGCTCAGTCCCACGCAGGCCGACTTCCTGCGGGAGAATCTCAAGCTTCGCCTGCTGAACGCGCGGATTGCGCTGCTCTCGCGCGACGAGGCCGTCTACCGCAGCGACCTCGACGCGGCGGGGACCTGGCTCGCGCGCTACGTCGACACCCGGTCGGCCGCGGCGGCCCCGATGGCGGCCAGCCTGAAGCAGCTGCGGTCCATGGGCAGCCCGCTGTTTCCGACGATGAGCGAGAGCCTCGCCGCGGTACGCGCGTACAAGGCGCCGCGCGAGCGCACGCCGCGATGAAGGGGCTGCTCTGGCTGTTCGTGCTCGCGGCGCTCGCGGTCGCGCTGTCCCTCGCCTTGCACGGCAACGGTGGCTACGCGCTCTTCGTCCTGCCTCCGTGGCGCGCGGAGGTTTCGCTCACTTTCCTCGGCGTGCTCCTGATCGCCGGCTTTGCCCTCGCTTACTTCCTGGTGAGGGCCGTGTGGCACACGGTGCGGCTCCCGTCTCACGTGCGCGCCTTTCGCAGGCGCCGCCGCGCCGAGGCCGGTCACGAGGCGACGCTCGGTGCCATTCAGGCGCTGTTCGAGGGCCGTTTCGTGCGGGCGGAGAAGCTCGCGTCCAAGGCGATCGATCTCGGCGCGACACCGGGCCTCGCCGGGTTGCTCGCGGCCCGCGCCGCGCAGAGGCTGCGCGACTTCGGGCGACGCGACCAGTGGCTCGAGCGGTCGAAGCAGAGCGACGGGGACTGGCGCGTCGCCCAGTCGATGACCAAGGCGGAGCTGCTGCTGGATGAACGCCGTTTCGACGAAGCGCGATCGGTGCTGCGCGAGCTGCATGCGAGCGGGCCTCGTCACGTCGCCGCTCTGTTTCTGGCGCTGCGCGCCGAGCAGGGCATGTCGAACTGGGAGGAAGTCCTGCGCACCGCGAACGCCTTGGAAAAGCACGACGCGATGCCGCCCGAGGCGCTCGACGGGGTGCGCGCCGCCGCGCACGTGGCGCTGCTCACGCGCAGGCCGCTCGACGGGGACGGCCTGGCGCGTCAATGGGAGAGCATTCCGCGCTCGGACCGCGTCCGCACCAGGATTGCCGCCACCGCGGCGCGGGCCTTCATGCAGCTCGGCGACTGCCGCAGGGCTCACCGCATCATCGAAGACGCCCTGGAACGGGAGTGGAACGGCGAGCTCGCGCTGCTCTACGGGGAGTGCGCGGACGAGGACGCGCTCGGGCGCCTCGAGCGCGCGGAGAAATGGCTCAAGGCCCGCCCAGGCGAGGCCGAGCTGCTGCTCACGCTCGGCCGGCTGTGCGTGCAGCGCGAGCTGTGGGGAAAGGCGCAGAGCTACCTCGAAGCGAGCCTCGCGACCCGGCCCACGCAGGCGGCGCACATCGCGCTTGCGAGACTCCACGAGCGCCTCGGACGGCCGACCGAGGCCAACCGGCATTTCCGGGCGAGCGCCGATCTGGCGCAGCGCGCTCGAGACTGAGGCCTTAGATCCCCAGCCCCGCGAGCTGCTTTTCCGGGTAGCGGGTTCCCGACGCGATTCCGGGAGGGAACGCCGTCGCAAGCTGCGAGATCTCGGCGGAGCTCAAGGCGACGCCTGCCGCGGCCGCGTTCTGCTCGATGTACTCGCGCCGCTTCGTTCCCGGGATGGGCACGACGTCCTTTCCTTGAGCGAGCACCCAGGCGAGGGCGACCTGGGCCGGCTTGATCCTGTGCGCGGCGGCGATCGCTTCGAGCGGCTGCAAGAGCCCGACGTTGCGCTTGATGTTGTCGGGGCTGAAGCGCGGATGGTCGCGCCTTCTGTCCTTCTCCCGCAAGGCGTCGAGCGATTTGATCGTCGCGGTAAGGAATCCGCGGCCGAGCGGCGAATACGCCATGAAAGCGATCCCGAGCTCGCGGCACGCCGGGAGGACGTCGCGCTCGACGTCGCGCGACCAGAGCGAGTACTCGGTCTCGAGAGCGGCCAGGGGATGCACCTTGTGGGCCCGCCGCAGGGTCTGGGCGCCGGCCTCCGAAAGCGCGAGGTAGCGGACCTTGCCCTGCTCGACCAGCCGCTTCATCGCGCCCACGGTCTCCTCGATCGGCACCTTCGGGTCGACGCGATGCAGTCCGTAGACATCGATAACGTCGACGCCGAGTCGCTTGAGCGAAGCTTCGCAGGCCTGGGACACGTACGCCGGATGGCCGGCCGACAGGCCTTCGGGAAGCTTGAAGCCGGACAGCCCGACGTTGCCGAACTTGGTTGCGAGCAGCACGCGGCTGCGCTTTCCCTTGAGCGCGCGTCCGACCAGCTCTTCGTTGGTTCCGGCGCCGTAGGCGTCCGAGGTGACGATCAAGTTCACGCCGAGCTCGATTGCGCGGTGAATGGTCGCGATCGACTCGGCCTCGTTCGGTTCTCCGTAGATTCCGGTCATTCCCATGCAACCCAGGCCCAGTGCCGGAACCTCGGGGCCGGTCCTTCCAAGCTTGCGCGTCTCCATGACTCTCCTTTGGGTTAACCTTGCTCGCC
>DATEGT010000136.1:0-6399 GCA_035280025.1 Burkholderiales bacterium
GCTGAAGGAGAAGAAGCTCGGCCGCTACGTCACCGATTTCCCCGCCGCGGCGCTCGCCGGGAATCCTTCGGTCATCGCGCTGCCGCACCTGGGGGCGTCGACGCGCGAGGCCGAGGACAACAGCGCGGTCATGGTCGTGGACCAGGTCCGCGACTACCTCGAGCACGGCAACATCCAGAACGCGGTGAACTTCCCCGACGTGGTGATGGGCCGCGAGGCGCCGTACCGCATCGGCGTCGCCAACGCCAACGTGCCCAACATGGTCGGGCAGATCTCGGGCGCGATGGCCAATGCGGGCCTCAACATCCACAACATGATCAACCGCTCCAAGGGCGAGATGGCCTACACGCTGGTCGACGTCGACAGCGCGGTGAACGGCGCGCTGATCGGCGAACTGGCGAAGATCAAGGGCGTGCTCGCGGTGCGCTACCTGCCCAGCACCTGACATGGCCGACGACATCGCCAGGCACCGCGCCCAGATCGACGCGCTCGACGAGAAGCTGGTCGAGCTGCTGAGCGCGCGCGCGCGGCACGCCGCCGACATCGGCCGGCTGAAGGGGAACGGCTCCGCGTACCGCCCGGAGCGCGAGGCGGAAGTCCTCCGCCGGGTCGCGTCCCTGAACGGGGGGCCGCTGGACAGCGCGGTGCTCCTGCGCCTGTTCACCGAGATCATGTCGGCGTGCCGCGCGCTGGAGCAGCCGCTCGCGGTCGCCTACCTCGGGCCCGTCGGCACCTTCAGCGAGATGGCGCTCGGCAAGCAGTTCGGAACGAACGTCGCGACGGTGCCGTGCGCGTCGATCGACGAAGTGTTCCGAGCGGCCGAGACCGGCGCCTCCGCCTATGCGGTCGTGCCGGTGGAGAACTCCACCGACGGCGCGATCGGCCGCACGCTGGACCTGCTGCTCGCCACCCCTCTGAAGATCTGCGCCGAGGTGGTGCTGCGCGTGCAGCAGAACCTGATGGCGAAGAAGGCGGCGATGAAGACCGTCAGGAAGGTCTACTCGCACCCGCAGTCTCTCGCCCAGTGCAACGGCTGGCTGTCGCAGCACCTGCCGCGCGCCGCGCGCGTGCCGGCGGCGAGCAACTCCGAGGGCGCGCGGCTCGCCGCGAAGGAGGCCGGCGCAGCCGCGATCGGGCCGGAGATCGCCGCCGAGCGCTACGGCCTGAAGATCCTCGCCGCCTCGATCGAGGACGACGCGAAGAACCGGACCCGGTTCCTCGTCCTCGGCGGCCACGAGGCGGGCCCGTCGGGCAGGGACCGGACCTCGCTCGTCATGACCACGCACAACAAGCCGGGGTCGCTGCTCGAGCTGATCGCCTGCTTCTCGGCCGCGGGCGTCAACATGACGCGGCTGGAGTCCCGGCCCGCGCGCACCGGCCAGTGGGAGTACTACTTCTACGTCGACATCGAAGGGCATCAGCGGGACGCGCAGGTCGGCAGGGCGCTCGCCGCGCTGCGCGACAAGGCGCCGTTCGTGAAGATCTTCGGCAGCTATCCGGCTGCCGTGCTCTAGGGACTCCCGAAAAATCGGCATGGATCTTTGCGAGCAGTCCCCATCCTACGTTCGCGCCATCGCGCCCTATCTTCCGGGCAAGCCGATCTCCGAGCTCGCCCGCGAGATGGGGCTGAAGGAAAAGAGCATCGTCAAGCTCGCCTCGAACGAAAACCCGCTCGGCGTGTCGCCCAGGGCGAAGGCCGCGATCAAGAAGGCGATGGGCGAGCTCGGACGCTACCCCGACGGCAGCGCCTTCGATCTCAAGGCGGCGCTCGCGAAGCGCTACAAGGTTCCGGAGGAATGCATCGTCGTCGGCAACGGATCGAACGACCTGCTCGAGATGGCGGCGGCGGTGTTCCTAGCCCCCGGCCGCTCGGCGGTGTACTCGCAGCACGCCTTCGCGGTCTATCCGCTCGCGACCCAGTCGCGCGGCGCGCGCTCGATCGTCGTGCCCGCGAGGAACTACGGCCACGACCTCGACGCGATGGCGGCCGCGATCGCCCCGGATACGCGGGTGGTGTTCATCGCCAACCCGAACAACCCCACCGGCACCTTCGTCCCGGGCGCGGAGCTCGAGGCCTTCATCGCGCGCGCGCCGCGCGAGGTGGCGGTGCTGGTGGACGAGGCCTACACCGAGTATCTGCCGCGCGAGCTGCGCTACGACAGCGTCGCCTGGCTGAAGAAATATCCCAACTTCATCCTCACGCGCACCTTCTCCAAGGTGTACGGGCTCGCGGGCCTCAGGGTGGGTTTCGGCCTGATGAAGCCGGAGGTCGCCGAGCTGCTGAACCGCGTGCGCCAGCCGTTCAACGTCAACAGCCTCGCGCTCGCGGCCGCGACGGCCGCGCTCGGCGACGCGAAGTTCGTCGCGAAGAGCACGCAGATGAACCGCTCGGGCATGGCGGCGCTCGAGCGCAGCCTCAAGCGGCTGGGCCTGGAGTACATCCCCTCGTGCGCGAACTTCGTCACCTTCCGCGTTCCCGGCGCCGGGGAGGTATACGAAAAGCTCCTGCGCCGCGGCGTGATCGTGCGGCCGCTCGCCGGCTACGGCATGCCCGAGCACCTGCGCGTCACCGTCGGCACGCCCCGGGAGAACGCGAGGTTCCTCGAGGCCCTGAAGGCGGCGCTCGGCTACTGAATGAAGCGCATCGAAAAGCTGGTGGTGGTCGGCGTCGGCCTGATCGGCGGATCGTTCGCGCTCGCGCTCAAGGGAGCCGGGGCGGTGCGGCGCGTAGTGGGCGTCGGCCGCGGCGCCGCGAACATCCGCCGCGCGCTCGCGCTGAAGATCATCGACGGCGCGGGCGCGTTCGACCGCGCGACCTTCGGCGACGCGGACCTCGTGCTGCTCGCGATGCCGGTCGGCCAGATGGGGCCGGTGATGCGCGCCGTCGCGCCGCTGCTGGGCGGGACGACCGTGGTGACCGACGCGGGCAGCACCAAGGAGGACGTGGTCGCTCTCGCGAGGAAGGAGCTGCCGGAGTCGCTCGCGCGCTTCGTACCGGGGCACCCGATCGCCGGCACCGAGAAGAGCGGCGCCGCGGCCGCGTTCCGCGACCTCTACCGCGACCGCAAGGTCGTGCTCACGCCGCTCAAGGGGACCGCTCGCGACGCGAAGGCGCTGGTGCGGGCGGCCTGGGAAGCGTGCGGGGCGAGCGTCTTCGATCTGCGGCCGCGCGAGCACGACGCCGTGCTGGCCGCGGTCAGCCACCTGCCGCACGTGCTCGCCTTCGCGCTCGTCGACCAGGTGGCGCGCCACCGGGACGCGAGGCGCCTGTTCTCGTTCGCCGCGGGCGGATTCCGCGACTTCACCCGCATCGCTTCCAGCCACCCGGAGATGTGGCGCGACATCTGCATCGCGAACCGCAAGGCGCTGCTCGCCGAGCTCGGCCGCTACCAGGGCGTGCTCGGGCGCCTGCGCCGGATGCTCCGGCGCGGCGACGCGCGCGCGCTCGAGGCGCTCTTCTCCGGCGCCCGCGACGCCCGCGATCGATGGCTCAAGACCCGGGAATGAAGTTCCTCGACCTCGATCCCATCCGGCGCGCCTGGGGCGCGGTCAGGATGCCCGGATCGAAGAGCATCTCGAACCGGGTGCTGCTGCTCGCGGCGCTCTCGCGCGGGGAAACCCTGATCCGCGACCTGCTCGACGCGGACGACACGCGGGTGATGCTGGAAGCGCTCGAGCGTCTCGGCGTCGAGGCGGCGCAGGCCGGCGACGGCCTCCGCGTCCGCGGCGCGGGCGGCGGGTTTCCCGCAAAGAGCGCGGACCTCGACCTCGGCAACGCCGGCACGGCTTTCCGCCCCCTGGTCGCCGCGCTCGCCTTGAACGGCGGGGAATACCGGCTCTCCGGCGCGCGGCGCATGCACGAGCGGCCGATCGCCGACCTGGTCGACGCGCTGCGGGGCCTCGGGGCGCTCATCGACTATCGCGGCAGCGAAGGCTTTCCGCCGCTCGCGATCCGTCCGGGCCGCATCAGCGCCGGACACACCGTGCGCGTGCGCGGGGACGTGTCGTCGCAGTACCTCTCCTCGCTCCTCATGGCGCTCCCCGTGACCGGTGCGAAGTCGGCGATCGAAGTCGAGGGCGAGCTGATCTCCAAGCCCTACGTCGACATCACGATCAACCTCATGCGCCGCTTCGGCGTGGCGGTCGAGCGCGAAGGCTGGCGCCGGTTCACCGTTCCGGCGGCGGCCTACCGCAGCCCCGGCGAGATCCGCGTCGAGGGCGACGCCTCCTCGGCCTCGTATTTCCTCGCGGCCGGCGCGATCGGCGGCGGCCCGGTGCGGGTCGAAGGCGTGGGGCGGGGGAGCATCCAGGGCGACGTCCGCTTCGCCGAGCTGCTCGAGGCGATGGGAGCGAAGATCTCCATGGGCGAGGACTGGATCGAAGCGGCCTCGGGCGGCCCGCTGAAGCCGTTCGACGCCGACCTCAACCACATCCCCGACGCCGCGATGACCGCGGCGGTAGCCTCGCTCTTCGCCGCCGGCCCCAGCGCGATCCGCAACATCGGCAGCTGGCGGGTGAAGGAGACCGACCGCATCGCGGCCCTGGCGGCCGAGCTGCGCAAGCTCGGCGCGACGGTCGAGGAGGGCGCGGACTTCCTCCGCGTGGCGCCTCCGGCGAAGCTCAAGCCCGCGACCGTCGACACCTACGACGACCACCGCATGGCGATGTCGCTGTCGCTCGCGGCGCTCGGGGGGATCCGCGTGCGGATCAACGGTCCGGAGTGCGTCGCCAAGACCTTTCCCGAATACTTCGGCGCGCTCGAAGGCATCTCGGCACCCGTGATCGCGATCGACGGGCCCTCGGCCTCGGGGAAGGGCACGGTGGCCAAGCTGGTCGCCAAGGAGCTCGGCTTCCGCTACCTGGACAGCGGCGCGCTTTACCGGCTGGTCGCCCTGCGATCGGGGGGGGAGGACGAGGGCGGCGCGGCGGCGGCCGCCGCAAGGCTCCCGGTTCCGGTCTTCCGGGGGGAGGAGGTGATCTTCGAGGGGAAGGACGCGAGCGACGCGATCCGCACCGAGGAGGTCTCGAGCGCGGCGTCGTTCGTGGCGCGCATGCCCGGGGTGCGGGCGGCTCTCCTCGGGCGCCAGCGAGCCTTCCGGCGGCTGCCCGGCCTGGTGGCCGAAGGACGCGACATGGGGTCGGTCGTCTTTCCCGGCGCCGAGCTCAAGGTGTTCCTGACCGCCAGCCCGGAGGCGAGGGCCGAACGAAGATATAAACAGTTGAAAGACAAAGGAATCGCTGCTACACTGGCCGCCCTTTTGCAGGATTTGCGCGAGCGTGACGCACGCGATGCGACGCGCAGCGCGGCGCCTCTCAAGCAAAGCCCCGGAGCGCGGTCGCTCGACACGACGTCGATGAGCGCCGAGCAGGCGGCGGCCCTGATAGCAGGCTGGTACCGCGGGGCGAACAGGTGACATCGAGCCGGGTTCTCTGAGGACCGGCTTTTTGTTGTGATCAACGAACCCCGTCCGACGAGGGCGGGCAGAAGCCAGGATTTTCTATGTCGAACGCAAGTCCCGCAGCAACCTCCGGCGCCGCACAGCAAGAGACCTTCGCCGCGCTCTTCGAGGAGAGCCTCACGCGCAAGGAGATGCGCACCGGCGAGGTCATCACCGCCGAGGTCGTCCGTGTCGACGTCAACTACGTCGTGGTCAACGCGGGCCTGAAGTCCGAGTCCTTCATCGCCGCGGAGGAATTCAAGAACGACAAGGGCGAGGTCGAGGTCAAGCCCGGCGACTTCGTGAGCGTCGCGATCGAGGCGCTCGAGGACGGCTACGGCGAGACCCGGCTTTCGCGCGACAAGGCGAAGCGCCTCGCCGCCTGGCTCGACCTGGAGAAGGCGCTCGAGGCGGGCACGCTGGTGAAGGGCATGATCTCCGGCAAGGTGAAGGGAGGCCTGACCGTCATGACCAACGGCATCCGCGCCTTCCTGCCCGGATCGCTGGTGGACATCCGCCCGGTGAAGGACACCATGCCCTACGAGGGCAAGGAGATGGAGTTCAAGGTCATCAAGCTCGACCGCAAGAGGAACAACGTGGTGGTGTCGCGGCGCGCGGTGCTCGAGGCCTCGCAGGGCGCCGAGCGCCAGGCGCTCCTCGCCAACCTGCAGGAAGGCGCCACCGTCAAGGGCATCGTCAAGAACATCACCGATTACGGCGCGTTCGTCGATCTCGGCGGCATCGACGGCCTGCTGCATATCACCGACCTCGCCTGGCGGCGCGTGAAGCACCCCTCGGAAGTGCTCAATGTCGGTGACGAGGTGACCGCCAAGGTCCTGAAGTTTGACGCGGAGAAGAACCGCGTCTCGCTCGGTCTCAAGCAGCTCGGCGAAGATCCTTGGGTCGGCATCGCCCGCCGCTACCCCCAGGGAACGAGGCTGTTCGGCAAAGTCACGAACCT
>DATEGT010000137.1:0-3507 GCA_035280025.1 Burkholderiales bacterium
CCCGGCGAACAACCCGGCGATGGACAGGACGACCGATCCGATCATGTAGAAGGCCGCCGCCCACAACTCGCCGTGCTCCAGCAGGACGTACGAGTCCAGCGAGAACGTCGAAAACGTCGTGAATCCCCCGCAGATGCCCACGGTGAGAAACACCCTTCCGGTCTGAGGCAGGTCCCACTTGAGTGCAAACAGTTCGGCGAAGACGCCGATCAGGAACGAACCCAGGATGTTGATGATCAGGGTTCCCCAGGGGAAGTCGACACCGAACGTCTTTCCGGATCCGACTCCCACCAGATATCTGGCAACGGAGCCGAGCGCGCCCCCGAGCGCGACGGCGAGGATGATCTGAAGGTTCATCGTTTTTCTTGTCCTAGGTTTCGTATCGGCAAGGGCTAGCCGCGCCCTGCGAGCCGCAGGTTCGCCTGGGTGAGGCGGTCGACCAGCACCCGCATGAAAGCCTTGTTGAAGCCGACCTGGCAGCCGTCGGTCGCCGCCCGCAGGGCGTCGGCTTTGATCTCCATCACGGTGATCTGGTCCGCCGCCGTGATGGTGGTGGTGCGCCGGCCCATGCGGCCCGTGAAGTAGAGGATCTCTCCGAAGCAACCGCCGGGCTTGATCACGTTGAGCTGCTTGCCGAGCAGCGTCACGCTGACTTCGCCTTCCACGAGCAGGTAGAAGCTGTCGCCGTGATCGGCCTCCTTGATGAGGACGGTACCCGCCTCGACCGTCCGCCAGCGGCCGATGCGCACCACTTCCCACAGCGCGACGTCGTCAAAGTCCTCGAAGAACGGCATGTCCCGAAGCTGGTTGAATTTCTCGGAGTCGGAAGCCGACGCCCCCGAGAGCCGCAGCGTCGTGAAAGCCTGGCTCAGGTCCTTGCCGAACTCGAGCCAGGTCTGGTAGCGCACGGCGGGATCCTTCTCGATCGCCTTCATCACGATCTGGTCGAGGAGGGGAGAAAGATCGGGGCGCAGGGTTGCGGGCCGCGCCGGGACGCTGTTGAGGATCGCGTAGGTGAGCGCCGCCTGGGTGTTCGCCTCGTAAGGCAGGCGGCCGGTCAGCAGCCGGTACATCACCACTCCCAGCGAATAGATGTCGGTCTGATGGGTCAGGTCTCCCATGCGGATCTGCTCCGGAGACATGTAGGCGGGGGAGCCGACCCCGGTGATCTGAGTGGTTTCCTGCCCGTGGCGCTGCTGGAACGAGGCCCCGAAATCGCTGACTTTCACGTCGCCGCTTTCCGACAGCAGGATGTTTCCGGGCTTGATGTCGCGATGGATCACGCCGTGCTGGAACGCGTACTCGAGCGCGCGAACGCACTTGAAGATGATCTCGACGACCTTGTTGAGGGGCAGGAGGTTGTTGACTTCCGAGTAGGTCTCGAGCGTGGTGCCGGCCACGTATTCCATCACCAGGTAGCTCTGCTCGGGCTCGACCACGGCGTCGAAGATCCCGACGATGTGCGGGTGGCTGAGCTTGCCCGCGAGAGCGGCCTCCGCGAGGAAGGCCTTGTGCATCATGCGCTCGGTGTGCGGGCTCATGTTCTCGGCGAACAGGAACACCTTGATCGCGACCTCCCGGTCCGCGAACGGGTCGCGCGCGAGGTAGACCCGGCTGGTGGCGCCGCTGCCGATCTCGCGGACGATCGGGTATTTCCCCAGATGCTCCTGGAGCTCGAACTTCATCGCCAAGGCTCAGCCATCGTTGGGAACGGGCCAAGTCTAAGCCAAGACCCCGAGGGGGGAAAGTTGCAAAATAGCGCTCCTCGGCCTTGAAAACCGGGGCAAATCCCCCACTTCCGCAATCATGCGCCTGGACAAGCTCACCACCAAGTTCCAGCAGGCCCTGGGCGACGCCCAGAGCGCCGCCATCGGCAACGACCAGCAGTTCATCGAGCCGCTGCACTTGCTCTCGGCGCTGCTCGCGCAGGAGGACGGCGGGAGCGCGTCGCTCCTGTCGCGCGCCGGGGTCAACGTGCCGCGGCTGCGCGAAGCGGTCCGCCAGGCGATCGGCCGCCTGCCGAAAGTCGAGGGGCACGGCGGCGAGGTGCAGATCTCGCGCGAGCTGAACGCGCTCCTCAACCTCACCGACAAGGAGGCGCAGAAACGCGGCGACCAGTTCATCGCGTCCGAGCTGTTCCTGCTCGCCGTGGCCGACGACAAGGGCGAGGCGGGGCGCCTCCTCAAGGAGGCCGGGGGCAACAGGAAGGCGATCGACCAGGCAATCAAGGCGGTGCGCGGCGGCGAGTCGGTCGGAACCCAGGAAGCCGAGGGCAGCCGCGAGGCGCTGAAGAAATACACCCTCGACCTGACCGAGCGAGCGCACTCGGGCAAGCTCGACCCGGTGATCGGGCGCGACGACGAGATCCGGCGCGTCATCCAGATACTGCAGCGCCGCACCAAGAACAACCCTGTTCTGATCGGCGAGCCCGGTGTCGGCAAGACGGCGATCGTCGAAGGCCTCGCCCAGCGCATCGTGAACGACGAGGTCCCCGAGACGCTCAAGGGCAAGCGGGTGCTGTCGCTCGACATGGCCGCGCTCCTCGCCGGCGCGAAATACCGCGGCGAGTTCGAGGAGCGGCTGAAAGCCGTGCTGCATGAGGTGCAGGAGTCCAGCGGCGAGATCATCCTCTTCCTCGACGAGCTACATACCGTCGTCGGCGCGGGCGCGGCGGAGGGAGCGGTAGATGCAGCCAATATGCTCAAGCCGATGCTAGCGCGCGGCGAGTTGCACATGATCGGCGCGACGACGCTGGACGAGTATCGCAAGCATATCGAGAAAGACGCCGCACTCGAACGGCGCTTCCAGCCGGTCTACGTCGGCGAGCCAAACGTCGAGGACACCATCTCGATTCTGCGCGGACTGCGCGACCGCTACGAGCAGCACCACAAGGTGCGCATCAAGGATACCGCGCTGATTGCCGCCGCCGTCCTCAGCCACCGCTATATCGGCGACCGCTTTCTGCCCGACAAGGCAATCGACCTGGTGGACGAGGCCGCCTCGAAGATTCGGATGGAGGCGACCAGCATGCCCGCCGAACTGGACGAGGCGAACCGACGCATCATGCAGCTCGAGATCGAGCGCGAGGGGCTGCGCAAGGAGAAAGACGCCGCATCGAAGATGCGCCTCCAGGCGATAGAGCGCGAACTGGCGAACCAGAAGGAGCACGCGACGCAACTACGGGCGCGCTGGCAGCGCGAGGTAGACGAGCTCAACCGTGTCGGAAAGCTCCAGGAGCAACTGGACGCCGCCCGCACCCAACTGGAGCGCGCACAGACCAGCTATGACTGGGAAAAGGCGGCGGAGATGCAGTACCGCGTCGGCGCGCTGGAACAAGAAATCGCCGCCGCCATCCAGGAGCAGGAGGCGCAGCGCGAGGATCAGCACAAGCTGGTGCGCGAAGAGGTCAGCGAGGAGGATATCGCCGAGATCGTCAGCAAGTGGACCGGCATCCCGGTGACGCGGCTGATGCAGGGCGAGGTCGAGAAGCTGGTGCATACCGAGGAA
>DATEGT010000138.1:0-8647 GCA_035280025.1 Burkholderiales bacterium
CGCTCGCCGTGTCCTTCACGTCCAGCCGCCCCGCCGCCTTCGCGCCGTCGAGCTTCTCGATGAAGTCGGCGTGGAAGGAGGTGCGCCGGTACTCGCCGTCGGTGATCGCGTGGAGCCCGACCGACTCCTGCATCCGGATCACGTCGCGGATGCACCGGTCCTGCAGCTCGCGCAGCGCCGCGGCGCCGTACTCCCCCTGCAGGGATTTCTCGTGGGCCGCCCGCAGCCCGGGCGCGCGCAGCAGGCTGCCGACCTGGTCGGCGCGGAAAGGTCCCACGCCGCTAGCTCCAGCTCGCGAAGCCGAGCCCGATCCCCGTCCCCGCGGGCGTGCGGTACGAGGGCGTGTAGGAGATCCAGCTCAGGTCCAGGTGCGCCGCCGCGCTCGCCACCACGATCCAGTTGCGGATCTCCGAGCTCCCCGCCTTCAGCCGCCGCGGGTCGAGCCCCGCGAGGAAGTCGAGGTCCTTCTTCTTCAGCGCCGCGATGACCGCGCGGTCGAGCTCTTCCTCGACGACGAAATGGCTCAGCCCGCCCGAAGCCAGCACTCCAACCCGCAGATCCTCCGGGAACGACTCGATCAGCTCCTTCAGGGCCCTGCCGAGCCGGACGCAGCGCTTCGGCAGCGGCGGGTTCGGGGGATTGTAGGTGTTGAGGAAGATCGGGACGACGGGCAGCATGCGAGCGCCTTCGCCCTTCAGGTACCAGCGGTGCACGAACGAGTACGCGTGGCCCTCGCTCTGCGCGCCGCCGAGACCCGACACCGCGGCGATGTCGAACTCGCGCTCGACCAGGCCCTCGATGAGCCGCAGCGCGAGCGCTTTGTGGCAGGGATAGTCGGCGTCGGCCTCGTCCTCGTAGCGCCGCATCTGCGCGCGGTTGTACCATTCCTCGGGCCAGGTGAAGCGCTTGGCGTTGGCGCGCGCGGCGTTGCGGATGCTCTCGCCGTAGTAGATGCCGATCGACGGCATGTGCTGGTCCTGGAAGAGCTCGTGCTGGTCGTCGCCGACGATCACCAGGACGTCGAGCTTCGCCGCGGCGATCTCCTGCCGCATGCGCTTCATCGCCTCCTGCACCTGGTGGTAGCGGGCGGTGATCGCGTCGTCGGCCACCAGCTCCGCGATATTCGCGGGCGCCGCAGCGAGCACGTCCTGATACGAGCGCGGCCTGCCGTCGCGGTCGAAGAACTTCATCCGCAGATCGCTCTGGCGGAAGCCCCGCAGCCAGTCCGGAAGCTCCGCGGCGAGCATCACGCTGTGCGAGGAGCCGAAGGCGGCGGCGAGCCTGGCCATGTCACTCCGCCTTCGCGCCGGAGAGCTTCACGACGCGGGTCCACCGCTCGCGCTCCTGCGCGGCCCAGGCCCACAGCTCCTCCGGCGGACCGCTCTTCGGCACCAGGCCGAAGGATCTCATCTTCGCCCGGATGTCCGGCCGGGCTATCAGCTCGTTCAGCCTGGCGTTCAGCAGCGCGACGATGTCCTTCGAAATTCCCGCCGGAGCGACGATCCCGGTTCCCGAGGTCGAGGTCACCGCGGGCCAGCCGCTTTCGGCAAAGGTCGGAACGCCGGGCAGATCGGCGTGGCGCTCCGGTCCGGTGACGGCGATGGCCCGCACCTCGCCCGTCCTCACGCGCGGGCTGATCAGATCGAACAGCACGTCCGCCTGACCGGCGATCACCGCGGTCAGCGCCGGCCCGCCGCCCGAGTACGGAACGTTGAGCGCGTCGATTCCCGTTTCCATCCTGAACAGCTCGAAGGTGAGATGCGGCAGGGTCCCGACGCCGGCCGTGGCGAAATTCAGCTTGCCCGGATTCTTCTTGGCCCAGGCCACCAGCTCCTGCACCGACCGGTACGGAACCCCGCGATTCGCCACCAGCAGCTGCGGCGAATTGGAGACGAAGCCCACGGGCGCGAAGGACCTCGCCGGATCGTAGGGCGTCTTCGCGCCCTGGAGCGCGGGGTTCACCGCGAGCACGCTGGTGTTGGCGTAGAGCAGCGTGTAGCCGTCGGGCGCGGCGTGCGATACGTACTCGCCCGCGATGAGGCCGCCCGCGCCGACGCGGTTCTCGACCACGAAGCGCTGGCCCAGGAGGCTCGACAGTCCGTCGGCGACGAGGCGCGCGGGGACGTCGGTCGGCCCGCCCGCGGGAGCCGGGACGATCAGCTTCACGGGCTTTTGCGGATAGCCTTGCGGCAAGGCCGGAGAGGCTCCGGCGAGCAGCGCCGCGGCCGCCGCGGCGAGGAATCTGGACCTCACAGCGCGGCCACCGTCTGCACCTCGAGGAGATACGGCTCGCTCGCGAGCCGGTCGATGACGAGGAGCGTGTTCGGCGGATAGGCGCCGTCCGGGAAGAAGCGGGAGAACTCGCGTTGCCGGAACGTGCGCAGCTTCGCGATGTCTTGCGAGTGCACCAGGTAGGTGGTGAACTGCACCACGTTCTTCCAGCCCGCGCCCGCCGCCTCGAGGGCGGCCTTGACGTTCGCGTACACCTGCGCGCATTGCGCGTCGAAGTCGCCGGCGCCGACGAGATTGCCGGCCTTGTCGGTCGCGAGCTGGCCCGCGATGAACAGCAGCTCGCCCGCCCCCTTCACGCGGGCGATCTGCGAATACTGGCCGAGAGGCTTGCCCATGGTGTCGGGGTTGATCATCTTGATGTCTGCGCTCATCGGCCTCGCTCCCGGAATTGCCCGCGCCGCTATGATAGCCTGTAGCCCCGATCGACCGCAGACCGCGCCCATGGCCCTCCGCCTCGCAGCCCTCCTCGCCTTCCTCGTCCCGGCGCTCGCGCCGGCGCAGGAGTATCCCGCAAAACCCGTGCGCGTCGTCGTCCCCTACGCGGCGGGAGGCAACGCCGACATCCTCGGCCGGACGCTCGCGCAGAAGCTCGGCGACGCGCTCAAGCAGCCCTTCGTGGTGGAGAACCGCGGCGGCGCGAACGGCGGGATCGGCACCGACCTGGTGGCCAAATCCGCGCCCGACGGCTATACGCTGCTCGTCACCGCCAGCGGCCCGCTGACGGTGAATCCGACGCTCTACAAGAGCGTGCCCTACGATCCGGTCAGGGATTTCGCGCCGATCTCCGAATGCGCCGTGTACCAGTACGTGCTGGTGACGCTGGCCTCCTCCCCCTTCAAGCGCATCGCGGACATCGTCGCCGCCGCGCGCGCCAGGCCCGGCGCCGTCTCCTACGGCTCGACCGGCGTCGGCGGCGGCAACCACCTCTCGGGCGAGCTGTTCGCGCTCGCCACGGGCACGCAGCTCACCCACGTGCCCTACAAGGGCAGCGCTCCGGCGCTCACCGACCTGCTCGGCGGTCAGCTCAGCATGATGTTCGACACCGTCATCACCTCGGTGCCGCAGATCCGCGCCGGCAAGCTGCGGGCCTTCGCCGTGTCGAGCGCGAAGCGCGCCTCAAGCCTGCCCGAGGTGCCGACCATGCAGGAGGCGGGCATCAAGGGCTTCGACATCTCGCAGTGGCAGGGCTTTCTGGCGCCGGCCGGAACCCCGAGAGCCATCGTCGAGCGCCTCAACGCCGAGACGGTCCGCGCGATGCACGCGCCGGACGTTCGCGAGCGCATCGCGGTCCAGGGCGGCAACGAGATCGTGACCGGCACGCCCGAGGAGTTCGCGGCGCTCATCCGGAGCGACCTGCGGGCGTACGCGAAGCTCATCAAGGACGCGAAAATCCCCGCGCAATGAAGATCCTGGTCCTGCCCGGGGACGGGATCGGGCCGGAGATCACCGCGGCGACGCTCGCGGTGCTCGAGCGCGCCGACGCGCTGTGGAAGCTCGGTCTCGAATGGCAGCGCGAGGAGATCGGGCTGCCGTCGCTCAAGAAGGAAGGCACGACGCTCCCTCCCCGGGTGCTCGACGCGGCGCGAGCGGCGGCGGGCGTGATCCTCGGGCCGCTCGCGACCTACGATTATCCGGCGCGCGACCGGGGCGGCCTCAATCCGTCGGCTGAGCTCCGCACCAGGCTCGATCTCTACGCCAACATCCGCCCGGCGAAGTCGCGCCTCGGCGTAGGGCTGACCGGCAAGCCGGTGGACCTCGTGATCTACCGGGAGAACACCGAGGGCTTCTACGCCGACCGCAATCTTCACCTGGGGCTCGGGGAGTTCATGCCGACCGAGGACATGGCGCTCTCGGTGCGCCGCGTGACCGCGAAGTGCTGCGAGCGCATCGCGCGGCGCGCCTTCGAAGCCGCCGCCGGCCGCCGGAACAAGGTGACCGCGGTGCACAAGGCGAACGTGTTCCGCATCTCCGACGGCCTTTGGCTGCGCGAGGTGCGCAAGGTCGCGAAGGATTTTCCCGGGGTGCAGCTCGAAGAGGTGATCGTCGACGCGATGGCGGCGCTGCTCCTGCGCGACCCGATGCGCTTCGACGTGATCGTCGCCGAGAACATGTACGGGGACATCCTTTCGGACGAGGCGTCCGAGCTCTCCGGCGGGCTCGGCCTGGGCGGCTCGATCAACGCGGGGGACCGCTGGTGCCTCGCCCAGGCGCAGCACGGCTCGGCGCCCGACATCGCCGGCCGGGATATCGCGAACCCCGTCTCGCTCATCCTCTCGGCGGCGATGCTGCTCGCATGGCTGGGGGCCCGGAACGGCGACGGGGCGCTCGCGGCCGCGGCGAAGAAGATCGAGGCCGCGGTGGACTCGACGCTGAAGGATCCCGCGACCCGCACCGCCGACCTCGGCGGCAGGCTCGGAACGAGGGAATTTGCAAAGGCGGTGGCTGCGGGGCTATCGTAGCCCGGCACGGAACCAAGGAGACGACCATGACACGGCTCATCCCCATCATCGCGGCCGCGGCCCTCGCCGGCTGCGGCGTGGACACCGCGAGCAGCGCCGCGACGGCCGCCGCGCTCAAGAAGCAGGAAGTGGAGCAAGGCAAGAAGACCATGGATCAGGCGCAGCAGAAGATCGGCCAGGCCATGGATCAGCTCCAGCAGTCCCAGCAGAACCGCGAAGACGCGGCGAAATAGCCGCGTCGCCGGGCTTCAGGTCCGGGCCGGCAGCGGCGCGTCCTCGACCGAGGGTTCGGGCTGCGGCTCGAGCCCGTCGCGCTGGCGCTCCCGGGGGGGCTCGGTCTCGGTCTCCGTCGCGACGGTCTCGTCGGCGAGAAAGCCGCCGGACTGGTGACGCCACAGCTTGGCGTAGTGGCCTCCGCGCTCGAGCAGCTCCGCGTGGCTGCCCTCCTCCACGATCTTGCCCGCCTCGAGCACGATGAGGCGGTCCATGCGCGCGATCGTCGACAGGCGGTGCGCGATCGCGATCACCGTCTTGCCCTCCATGAGCCCGAGGAGCTGCTCCTGGATCGCGAGCTCGACCTCGCTGTCCAGGGCCGAGGTCGCCTCGTCGAGGATGAGGATGGGCGCGTCCTTCAGGATCACGCGCGCGATCGCGACGCGCTGGCGCTGCCCGCCCGAGAGCTTCACTCCGCGCTCGCCCACGTGGGCCTCGTAGCCCTGCCGGCCCTTCCAGTCCTGCAGCGCGGCGATGAACTCGTCGGCCTGAGCCTTGCGCGCGGCGGCGCGCACCTGCTCGTCGCTCGCCTCGGGCCTGCCGTAGCGGATGTTCCCCGCGATCGAGCGGTGCAGGAGCGAAGTGTCCTGCGTCACCATGCCGATCGCGGCGCGTAGGCTCTCCTGCGTGACGTCGCGGACGTCCTGGCCGTCGATGAGGATGCTTCCCCGCTCCAGCTCGTAGAAGCGAAGCAGCAGGTTGACCAGTGTGGATTTTCCCGCGCCCGACCGCCCCACCAGCCCGACGCGCTCGCCGGGACGGATGGTGAAGTCGAGCGAGTCCAGCACGGGCTCTCCTCCGCTCCGGCCGTAGTCGAAGCTCACCCGCTCGAAGCGTATCTCTCCGCGCGACACCTCGAGCCTGCGCGCGCCCGCGCGGTCGGTTCCGGTGAGCGGCACCGCGATGGTCTGCATGCCCTCCTGGACCACCCCGATGTTCTCGAAGATGCCGGTCACTTCCCAGCTCACCCAGCCGGCCACGTTGGCGATCTGCCAGGCGAGCGGCAGCGCCGTGGCGACCACGCCCGCGCTCACCGCACCCTGTCCCCACAGCGCGATGCCGATCGCCGCCGTGCCGACGAGCAGCACGGCGTTCATCGCCGAGAGCACGAAGATGAACTGGGAGATCAGCCGCATGTGCGCGCCGATCGCGCCCTGGTGCTCGTCGATCACCTCGCGCACATAGGCGTCCTCGTCGGCGAGCCTGGCGAAGAGCTTCACCGTGAGGATGTTGGTATAGCTGTCGACGACCCGTGCCATGACGTGCGAGCGCACTTCCGAGCTGGCGCGTGCGAGATCGCGCATGCGCGGCACGAAGTAGCGCAGGAAGAAGACGTACCCCAGGAACCACGCGAGCGTCGGCAGGCCCAGGCGCCAGTCCGACAGCGCCATCAGGACGAAGGCGCTCACGCCGTACACGGCGATGTACCAGACCGCGCGGATGCCCGACATCACGCTCTCGCGCAGCGCGTTCGCGGTCTGCATCACCCGGTTGGCGATGCGGCCGGCGAAATCGCTCTGGAAGAAGGGCCAGCTCTGGCGCACCACGTGCCAGTGGCTCTGCCAGCGGATCAGGCTGGTGGCCCCGGGAATGAGCGTGTTCTGGCGCAGCGTGACGTCGCCGAGGATCACCAGCGGCCGAACGAGGAGCACCAGTCCCACCATGCCTGCGAGCATCGGCCACTGCGCGGCGAGCGCCGCCTTCCGGTCGGCGGCTTCCATGAGCGCGACCAGCTTTCCGATGAACACCGGGATCGCGGTGTCGATCAGCGCCACGGCGAGGCTGGTCGCGAACATGAGGCCGTACCAGCCTTTCGTCTGGCGGACGAAGTGCCAGTAGAACGCGATCAGCCCCGCCGGCGGCTCTCCCGGGCCGGGGCTCGCGGTCCCGCGTATTCGCGACTGGAAATAAGTGAACATGGCTATAGTCAACGCTCCTGGCGCCGGACCGGTTGTCATTCTATCGGGTGGAGCGCGCGCGGAATATCCGGACTCCGCGCGGTGTTCGCTGCAGCGTCGTCGAACGGTTTATCCCAGACAAGGAGGAGTGAAATGAAGCCAATGACGGGTCTTAGCCTCGCGGCATCGGTGGCGCTCGCGCTCGCCGCCTGCGAATCCTACAAGTCCGAAAACAAGATGAGCTTCTTCGTCACCAGCACGGGCCCGGGCAAGGGCGCCGACCTGGGCGGCCTCGCGGGCGCGGACAGGCACTGCCAGGCGCTCGCCGAATCGGCGGGTGCCGGCGGCAAGACCTGGCGCGCCTACCTCAGCGCGACCGGGGTGAACGCCCGCGACCGCATCGGCAACGGCCCGTGGCAGAACGCGAAGGGCGTGGTCGTCGCCACGAGCGTCGACAACCTCCACGGCGCGAACAACCTCGGCAAGCAGACCTCGCTGAACGAGAAAGGCCAGCCGGTCAACGGCAGTGGCGACACGCCCAACATGCACGACATGCTGACCGGCTCGACGCCTGACGGCCGCGCGATCGGCGGCGGCGGCGATTCGACCTGCAGCGACTGGACCACGAGCGGCGCCGGAGCCGCGATGCTGGGCCATCACGACCGCCGGGGGCTGCGCGACGACGCCGAGTCCAGGTCGTGGAATTCCTCGCACCTTTCGCGTCCTTCGAAGACCGGCGACCCGGGCTGCAGCCAGGTCGCGCTGCGGGGCAGCGGCGGCAACGGCCTGTTCTATTGCTTCGCTGTTGACTAAACTGGCCTGACGATCGCTCGCTTCGCCCCTCTCCTCTTCCGAGGAGAGGGTCTTCCGGCCGGAGGAATCCAGCTGCGGGTTTTTGCTATAGTCGGACACCTCGCGAGGAGAACCGACCATGGCCGACGCTCGTCACGATTCCGATTACGACGTCCTCCACCGCATCATGACCACCCGCATGAGCGTGCGGCGCATCAAGTCCGACCCCATCCCCGACGAATACGTCGAGAAGATCCTCGAAGCCGGACGCTGGGCGATGTCGGGCGCGAACGGCCAGCCCTGGGAATACCTGGTGATCAAGGATCCGAAGAAGAAAAAAGAGCTCTACGACGCCTTCCAGGACACCAACCAGGAGTTCTGCTTCTGGATGGAGCAGATGCGGCCCTTCGAATTGCGCCACCCCGCCTTCCAGGTGAAGGGCGACGATCTCAAGGACGAGTGGCAGAAGATCCGCAACTCGACCGGCGGGCAGCAGCGCCGACCCTGGCACGAGGCGCCGGTGGTGATCGTGGTGCTCGGCGACGGGCGCAGGCAGTGGGCGACCGTGAACGCCGCGTTCACGTTCGGCCGCCACGCGAGCCATTTCACCGACGGCCTCGCGAACACCTGCACCCACATGCAGCTCGCGATCGCCTCGCTCGGCTTGGGCTCGCACTGGGGAACGGTGCACGTGCAGGAGCCGCTGAAACGCGTCCTCGGCGTTCCGGACCTGATCGAGGTGTACCTCATCATCTCGGTCGGCTACGCCGACATCGAGAGGAAGCCCGGCGTGCGGCGCGAGCTCGAGGAGATCGTGCACCACGATACCTACGACATGTCGAAGTACATGTCGAACGAGGACATCATCGACTACCTCTACAAGCTGCGCGGCAAGACCATGTACCGCTACCACCTGAAGGACAGCCTGCTCCC
>DATEGT010000139.1:0-11255 GCA_035280025.1 Burkholderiales bacterium
CTCACCACCGGCGAGACGATCGCCTGCGAGCCGATTCCCGCGCACCTCATGCAGATGATCCGCGACGGCGGGCTGCTGCCGCACCTCGAGAAGCGCCTGAAAGGCGTCGCGTGAGCCCGCCCGACGACCTGATCGTCAAGAACGTGCGCGTCGTGCGTCCGGGGGCGGGCGCTCCCGTGGAAGCAGACATCGCGGTGAGGGACGGAAAGTTCTCGCGCATCGCACCGAATCTTCCTGTTGCCGATGCAAAGGAGGTCTACGACGGCAAGGGGCGCCTCGCCTTCCCGGGCGTGGTCGACGCGCACATGCACGCGGGCATCTACGCTCCGCTGAAGGAGGACGCGGTCTCGGAGAGCCGCGCCGCGGCTCAGGGCGGCGTCACCTCGATGCTCAACTACTTCCGCACCGGGCAGTACTACCTCAACCGCGGCGGCCCGTACGCGAAGTTCTTCCCCGAGGTGCTGAAGCTCTCGAAGGGGCGGTTCCACGTCGACTACGGCTACCACCTCGCGCCCATGGACGCGACGCAGTTGCGCGAGATCCCGATGCTGGTGTCAAAGCACGGCGTCGCCTCGTTCAAGATCTTCATGTTCTACGGCTCGCACGGCCTGCACGGGCGCTCGGACGATCAGCGCAAATTCCTGATGATCGGCAAGGACGAGCGCTATGACGTCGCGCACTTCGAGTTCGTGATGCGCGCGGTGCAGGCGGCGCGCGAGCGCTTCCCGGAGAAGGCGGCGCAGATCAGCTTGTCGCTGCACTGCGAGACCGCCGAGATCATGACCGCGTACACGAAGCGGGTCGAGGCGAACCGGAAGCTGAAGGGTCTGCACGCCTATCACCTGTCGCGCCCGCCGCATTCGGAGGGCCTGGCGGTGTTCATCGCTTCGTATCTCGCGGACGAGACCGCGCTGCCGAACATCAACCTCCTGCATCTTTCCTCGAAGCGCGCGCTGAACGCCGCGCTGCAGATGCAGCACCTGTTCCCGCACATCGACTTCCGCCGCGAGGCGACCATCGGCCACCTGATGCTCGATACCGCCTCGCAAGCCGGCGTGCTCGCCAAGGTCAACCCGCCGATCCGCCCGCGCGAAGACGTCGAGTTCCTGTGGCAGAAGCTCCTCGAGGGCAAGATCGACTGGGTGGTGAGCGACCATGCCTGCTGCCGCCACGAGACCAAGGCGGCGAAGAAGACCTTCGGCAACATCTGGCTCGCGAAGTCCGGCTTCGGCGGCACGGAATATCTTCTTTCGGCGCTCGTCGCGGAGGGAACGAAGCGCGGCCTCGCGCCCGGCCGCATCGCGAGCCTCACCAGCCACAATCCCGCGCGCCGCTACGGGCTCAACGCCAAGGGCGACATCGCCCCGGGACTCGACGCCGACCTCGCGCTGGTCGATCCGAACGAGACCTGGACGGTTCGCTCGCGGGACTCCGAATCCACGCAGGGCTATACGCCGTTCGAGGGCATCGAGCTCGGCGCGCGCGTGAAGGCGACGTTCCTGCGCGGGATGCTGGTCTGCGAAAATGGCAATGTCGTCGGGCAGCCGCGCGGACGCTATCTGCATCGGCCGACCTGACGCGGCCTGCTGACACGACGCTGTCAGCAGGCCCGCGCCATCCTGGAGTCCGTGCGGATGTCCGCACCTCAACCCAAGGAGATGGCGATGAAGAACGCAGTAGTCTGGAGCGAAATCGCGGTATCCGACCTGAAGCGCGCGACCGCTTTCTACGAGAAGCTGCTCGACGGCGAGCTCAAGGCCGAGAAGTTCGGGCCTTTCGAGATCGCGCTCTTCCCTCACGCGAGCGACGGAATCGGCGGCTGCCTGATGAAGGGCGAAGGCTACGAGCCCTCGGCGAAGGGCACGGTGACCTACCTCGCCGCGGTACCGGGCATCGACGCGGCGCTCGAGCGCGCGTCCTCCGCGGGCGCCAAGGTGCTGATGCCCAAGATGGCGCTGCCCGGCAATCAGGGCTTCATCGCCCACATCCGCGACTGCGAAGGCAACCGCGTCGGGCTGCACGCGATGAGCTAGGAGGTCCATGCGGCGCGCCGACCGACTGTTCCGCATCGTCCAGCACCTGCGGGGCCGCCGCCTCACGACGGCGGCGTTCCTCGCGGGACGGCTGGGCGTGTCGCTGCGCACGGTCTACCGCGACGTGCGCGACTTGTCGCTTTCGGGCGTGCCGGTCGAGGGCGAGGCGGGAGTCGGTTATCGCCTCAAGCCCGGCTTCGACGTCCCCCCGCTCATGTTCACCGCGGACGAGATCGAGGCGCTCGCCGTCGGCGCGCGCATGGTCGAGGCCTGGGGCGGCCCGGTGCTCGCCGAGGGCGCGCGCACCGCGATCGAAAAGATCATCGCGGCCCTTCCCGCCGACCGGCGCCTCGCGGTCGAGAAGACGCGCTTGTATGCGCCCGCGTTCCAGGTCGACGGCAAGGCGATGCGACAGCTCGAGCCGGTGCGCAATGCGATCGCCGCGCACCGCGTGCTGCGCCTGGATTACCGCGACTCGGGCGGGAAGCCGAGCGAGCGCGACGTGTGGCCGCTCGCGCTGTACTTCTGGGGCGGCACCTGGACGCTCGCCGCGTGGTGCGAGACCCGCGAGGACTTCCGCAACTTCCGCGTCGACCGCATCGCCGGGCTCCGCGCGCTGGAGCGCCGCTACCCCGACGAGGCGGGCAAGCGGCTGGCCGATTTCATCCGCGCGATGCAGGCGCGCTGAACGGCTTGCGCAAGCATCGCCGGGAGGCTGAGGGCCGGGCGGAATGTGAATGGGACACAAGATTCCTGTGGCGTGCGACGGCGAAATCGCGCCCCGATGCGCCTAAAGTGGTCTCCATCGACAGGCGATACCCGCCGGCCGAAACAAAGCGAGGAGACCGAAAATGAGCAAGCAAAACGTCAAGATGTCCGCCCTGGCCGTCGCCGCGATCGTGATCGGCCTCAGCGCAGCCCTGTTCGCCCCGGCGCAGGCGACCTCCGAAGGCAACGCGGTGACCCTGGCCGCAGCGGGCGAGGTCGGCTACCTTCCCGCCCAATACGTGAACCAGGCGAAGGACATCGAGCCGATGCCGGCGACGTTCTGAGCCGGATTGCCGCGGGAAAGGGGGCCTTCGGGCCCCCTTTCTTTTGCCTATTCGGCCGCGCCGGCCTTGCGCAGGAGCTGCACCGTGTCCTCGTGCCGGCCCTCGAGCGCCATCGCGAGCGCGCTCTTGCCGCGATTGTCGCGCGCGTTGACCTCCGCGCCGCGGTCGAGGAGGAGCTTCGTGGTCTGCGCGTGGCCGTAGGCGGCCGCCCACATCAGGGCCGTGAGCTCGTTGTCGTACCGGGCCCTGGGGCTCTCGCCGGCGGCGAGCAGCAGTTGCACGATCTCGGTGTGTCCCTGGCCCGCGGCGTAGACCATCGCCGTCTTGCCGACGCGGTCCGAGGGGGACCGATCGGCCCCCTTCGCGAGCAGCGCCTTCACCAGGCCGGCGTCGCCCGAATAGCTCGCCGCCATCAGGGGTGTCACCCGCGCGACGTTCGCGAGGTTCACGTTCGCCCCCCGATCGACGGCGAGCATCGCGATGCCCGAGTTACCGCTCTTCAGGGCGATCATGAGCGTCGTATCGCCGATGCGGTTGCGCGAGTCCACGGCGGCGCCCGAGTCCAGGAGGCGGGCGACGGCGGCGAGGTTCCCTTGTCGCGCCGCAGCAAGCAGCTGCTGGTTGGGGGAGAGCTCCTGCGCCCCCGCCGAAAGGCTTGCGGCGAGGCCCAGTGCCGATGCGAGCAGGCTGATCGGTTTCATCTTGTATCCCATCTGTGGGCTGACTATAGTAGCCACGTACCCGCGTTCATGCCAACGGCATCCCGGCCTCGAAACCTAGAACGTCAAACAACTTGCAAGGGGGACTCATGCGCACCTCGCTCGGCAGTCGTCTCGGTCTGATGGTTTTCGCAGCACTCGGGTCCGTCGCCTTGACGGCGCAGGCTCAGGAAGTGAAGGGCGGTTCCACCACCATGGGCGCCAAGATGTCGGCCTCTCTCGCCCCGGTGACGCAGGCGATGCTCGACGCGTCCGCCAAGGATCAGAAGAACAACCTGCACCCGAACGGCAACTACGAGCAGACGCGCTACTACCCGGGGGCGCAGATCAACGCGGGCAACGTGCACAACCTGAAGCCGGCGTTCATCTTCCAGACCGCGGTACTCGAGTCGATGGAGACCGCGCCGCTGGTGGTCAACGGCGTCATGTTCCTCACCACCTCCTTCAACCACGTCTACGCCATTGACGCGGCGACCGGGACCGAATTCTGGCACTACAAGCACAAGATGGGACCCGTGACGACGTTCTGCTGCGGCCCGAACAACCGCGGCGTGGCGGCGTACGACGGCATGGTCTACATGGGCACGCTCGACGCGAAGCTCGTCGCGCTCGACGCCAAGACCGGCGCGGTGAAATGGGAGGTCCAGATCGCCGATCCCGAGAAGGGCTACTCCGAGACCATGGCGCCGACCGCCGTCGACGGCAAGGTGCTGATCGGCACCAACGGCGGCGAATACGGCATCCGCGGCTTCCTCAAGGCGTTCGACGCCAAGACCGGCAAGCTCCTGTGGACCTTCTACACGATCCCCGACAAGGGGCACGAAGGCGTGTGGGCGGAGAACGACGCCACCGGCCGCAACATGAAGCGCGACATCGCCGCGGAGAAGAAGCAGCTCGCGTCCAAGGGCGGCGACTTCTACAAGACCCTCGGCGGCGGCGTGTGGATGACTCCGGCGGTCGACCGCAAGACCAAGACCGTGTTCTTCGTCGTCGGCAATCCCTCGCCCGACCTGTACGGCGCCGAGCGGCCCGGGGACAACCTGTATACGGACTCGATGGTCGCGGTCGACCTGAACTCGGGCAAGCACAAGTGGCATTACCAGTACATCGCGCACGACGTCTGGGACCTCGACGCCGTCAGCCCGCCGATCCTGACGCAGGCGAAGGACCAGAACGGCAAGACGGTCGACGTCGTCATCCACGGCGGCAAGACCGGCCACGTCTACGTGCACGAGCGCTCGACCGGCAAGCTCATCCGCTTCTCGGAGGCGATGATCCCGCAGGAGAACATGTGGGTGCTGCCGACGCCGCAGGGCGCGCGCATGCTGCCCGGCGCGAACGGCGGCGTCGAGTGGTCGCCGATGGCGTTCAGCCCGGCGACGCACCTCGCGTACGCGCTCAACCTGCACCAGCCCATGACCTACCACGTCGAGGCCGCGAACTATCCCGGCGGCAGCAAGCTGTGGCTCGGCGGCGCGTTCAAGACGATCGCGGCCGAGAAGCAGTGGGGACGCCTCGCGGCGGTGAACATCGACACCGGCAAGGTGGCGTGGAAATACGACACCGAGCAGCCGCTCATCGGCGGCGCGCTCGCCACCGCCGGAGGCCTGGTGTTCTTCGGCGAGGGCAACGGCCTGTTCAAGGCGCTGGACGCCGCGAGCGGCAAGCTCCTGTGGCAGTACCAGGCCGGCGCCGGCGTGAATGCGCCGCCCGTGTCCTACTCGGTGAACGGCAAGCAGTACGTGGCGGTGGCGGCGGGCGGGAACACGCAGATCGACTTCAAGCGCGGCAACAGCGTCGTCGTGTTCGCGCTGCCCTGATCCATGCAAGCCCGGAAGGCCGCCTTCCTGGCGGCCTTTTTGTTTCTCCTCGCGCCTCACCGCGCGGCGCACGCCGATGCGGCAGCCGGGAAGAAGAAGGCCGCCGCCTGCGTCACCTGCCACGGTCCGGACGGAAACTCGGCCAGCGGCGAGTATCCGATCCTCGCCGGGCAGAACGCGCGGTACATCTATCTCGAGCTGAAGGACTTCAAGGAAGGCAGGCGCAGCAACGGCCTGATGGCGCCGTTCGTCGGCAAGCTCTCGCGCGCCGACATGCTCGACCTCGCAGACTACTTCTCCGCGCAGAAGCCGAAAGCCATCGCCTTCAGGCCGGACCCCGCGCGCGTCGCGCGCGGAAAGAAGAAGGCCGACGAAGTCCTGTGCACCATGTGCCACCTGGGAGGCATGAAGGGGCAGAACGAGATCCCCCGCGTCGCGGGACAGTATCCCGAGTACGTCGTCAAGCAGCTCAAGGCGTTCAAGGCGCGCACGCGCACCAACGACGCGGGCAGCATGACCAGCGTCGCCCAGACCATCAGCGAGCGCGACATCGAGGACCTGGCGCACTATATTGCGAGCCTGGACTAGAGAACACGGTCCGCTGCTTCTCTGGGCGGGCCTCGCCGCCGCGCCGGCAGCGGCGCTCGCCCAGAATGCGGCCGGGAACCCGGCCGAGCAGCTCGAGACGCCCTCGGTCGAGGTCATCGGCGTCACGCCGCTTCCGGGGTTCGGCGTTCCCGCGGCGGAGATCCCCTCCAACGTCCAGGCGGTGACCGGCGCGGAGATCTCGCGGCAGCGCTCGATCAACCTGCCGGAGTTCATGAACGCGCGCCTCCCCGGCGTCAACGTCAACGACAACCAGAGCAATCCCTTCCAGCCGGACATCAGCTACCGCGGCTTCAGCGCCTCGCCGCTGCTGGGCACGCCGCAGGGACTCTCGGTGTACCAGGACGGCGTGCGCATCAACGAGCCCTTCGGCGACACGGTGAACTGGGACCTGATCCCGACCTCGGCGATCTCCACCATCAACCTCGTCCCGGGGTCGGTGCCGCTCTTCGGGCTGAACACCCTCGGCGGCGCTCTGTCGATCCGCACCCGGAGCGGCGCGCAATACCCGGGAACCGAGGCGCAGGTCTACGGGGGATCGTTCGGCCGGCGCGCGGTGGAAGCGCGGCAGGGCGGGGCCGCCGGCGCGTACGACTATTTCGTGAGCGCGAGCGGATTCCGCGAGGACGGCTGGCGGGTACAGTCGCCTTCGGACGTGCGCCAGCTCTTCGCGAAGGTCGGCTGGCAGGACGGAAAGTCGGACATCGACGTCAGCCTCACGCACGCCGAATCCGACCTCACCGGCAACGGGCTCCTGCCCCAGACGATGTACAACGCCGACCCGCGACAGGCCTACACCCTGCTCGACAACACGCGGAACCGGATGACCCTGCTGTCGCTCAACGCGACCCGCTGGCTGACGGGCGAGACGCTCTGGTCCAGCGTCGCGTACTACCGCGACAGCGCGAAGAAGACGGTCAACGGCGACCTGAACGAGGTCAACGATCCGCGCAACGGCGTGACCCCGTTCGAGGACGGGGATCCGAACGCCTCCGCGACCAACCGCACCACCACCGGCCAGCGGGGATACGGCTTCTCGACCCAGCTCGCCTGGACCGCCGAGCCCGCGCCGGCGAAGCGCAACCTCCTGATCGCCGGTGCGACCTACGATCGCAGCAACAGCGATTTCACCCAGTCGTATCAGCTCGGCCAGTTCGGTCCGGACCGCGGCGCGCAGCCGACGGGCGCGGAGACCGAGATCGTGAATCTCCGGGGGTCGAGCGGCACTGCGGGCGCGTACCTGTCGGACACCTGGTCTCCGGGGGAGCGCTGGCACGTGACGGCGAGCGCGCGCTACAACCGCACGGCGATCCGCACCAGCGACCGGCTCGCGCCGCCCCTGCCGCCGCCGGCGCAGGGGCTGGACAACGATCTCGTGTACGCGAAGCTGAATCCGGCGCTCGGCGTGTCGTTCACGCCGAGCCCCTCGCTCTCTGCCTACGCCGGCTTCAGCCAGGGCAACCGCCCGCCCACGCCGATCGAGCTCGGCTGCTCCGACCCGGCGAGCCCCTGCAATCTTCCGAACGCGATGGCGTCGGACCCGCCGCTGAAGCAGGTGGTGGCGCGCACTTTCGAGGCCGGCCTGCGCGGCAAGTCCGAGTCCGGGCTGAAATGGTCCGCGGCCGCGTTCCGCACCGCGAGCCGGGACGACATCCTCTTCGTCAGCTCCTCGGCGAGCTCGGGCTTCTTCCAGAATTTCGGGCAGACGCGCAGGCAGGGCCTGGAGGCGGCGCTGGAGCGCCTGCAGGGCCGGCTCGGCTGGGCGGTGAGCTACGGCCTGGTGGACGCGACCTACCGCTCCAGCGCGCTGCTGTTCTCGGAGGCGAACAGCGCCGCCGACTCAGGCGGCAACATCCAGGTCTCGCCCGGCGACCGGATTCCCGGGATACCGCGGCATCACCTGAACGCGATCCTGAGGTACGACTTCAGCGAAAGATTCAGCGCCGGAGCGAACGCGGTCGCGGTGTCGAGACAGCTCGCGCGCGGCAACGACAACAACGCCCACCGGGCGGACGGCGTGACTTTCCTGGGCTCGGGCGAGGTCGCCGGCTATGCGCTCCTCGACCTCAACGCGGCGTACAAGCTCGGCGGGGGCTTCCAGCTCTTCGCCCGGATCAGCAACGTATTCGACCGGCGCTACGCGACCGCGGCGGCGCTGCGGCAGAATTTCTTCCCTGGCGGATCGCTCGCCGCTCCAGGCGGGCAGACCAATGAGACTTTCTACGCGCCGGGCGCTCCGCGCGGTGTCTGGGCCGGGATCGAGTACGCGGGCTGAGCTACCATGGCTTCCGTGGAAGAGCGCTATTCCCGCACCGCGATGGTTCTGCACTGGGTGATCGCGCTCGCCGTGCTGGCGCAGATCGCCTTCGGCTGGTACCTGCAGGACATCCCGCGGCTCACGCCCGACCGCACGATCTACGTCAACTTCCACAAGTCCACGGGGCTGACGATCGGGCTCCTGATCGTGCTGCGCCTCGCCTGGCGACTGACGCACCGCCCGCCGCCGCTCCCCGCGTCGATGCCCGCGTGGGAGCGCCGCGCGGCGAAGGCAAGCCACGCGCTCCTCTACGCCTGCATGCTGGTCATGCCGGCCGCCGGCTACACCGCCTCCAACTTCAGCAAGTTCGGGGTGAAGCTCTTCAACGCGGTGGCGCTCCCTCCCTGGGGCGCCGACGACCGCGCCGTCTACGCGTTCTTCAACGGGCTGCACGTCGCGACCTCGTACGTTTTCGTCGCGCTGATCGCGGTCCACGTCGGTGCCGCGCTCAGGCACCTCTTCTTCCCGCGCCACGGGATATTCCGCCGGATGCTGCCTTCATGAAAAAGCTCTTCGCCGCCGCGCTGTTCCTTCCCTCCGTCGCGCTCGCCGCGCCCTTCGCCTACGTCTCGAACGAGGGCTCGGGGACGTTGAGCGTCGTCGACACCGCGACCGACGCGGTCGTCGACACCCTGCAAATCGGCGGCAAGCCCCGCGGCGCCGCCGCCGCGGGCGGCTGGCTCTACGTCAGCGACCAGCCGGGAAACCGCCTCGTGCTCGTCGACCTGAAGGAGCGCAGGCCCTCGGGGGCGATCGCGCTCGGCGTCTCGCCCGAGGGCGTCGGCCGCTCCTCCGACGGCCGCTGGATCGTCGCCGCGAGCGAGCAGTCGAACAGCGTCACGTTCATCGACGCCGCGACGCGCCGCGAGGCGTTCTCGGTGAAGGTGAAGGGGCAGAACCCCGAGCACGCGGAGTTCAGCCCGGACGGCCGCACCGTGTACGCCAGCTCGGAGGACGGCGACACCGTGGAAGTGATCGACGTGGAAAAGCGCGCGCAGTCGGGGCAGATCAAGGTCGGCGAACGGCCGCGCGGCATCGGCTTCCTGCCCGACGGAAGCCGCGCCTACGTGGCCGCGGAGAACGCCGACACGGTGTTCGTGATCGACGTCCGCGCCCACGCCGTGCTGGCGAAGATCGCCGCGGGAAAGCGCTCGAACGGCATCGCGGTGCACCCGGACGGCAAGCGCGTCTACGTCTCGAACGGCGGCGACGCCTCGGTGTCGGTGCTCGACACGGCAACGAACGCCATCGTCGCCACCATCCCCGTCGGGCAGCGCCCCTGGAACATGGCGCTCACGCCGGACGGCCGCAAGCTCTACGTCGCCTGCGGCCGCTCGGGCGTGGTTTCGGTCATCGACACGCGCAGCAACGCGAAGCTCGCGGACATCCCGGTGGGCAAGCTGCCCTGGGGCGTCGTGGTTCAGTGACCGTATATCGCTTCGGCATTGACCACGTAGGCCCAGAGCGCCTCGACGTCCTCGGGCTTGAGCAGGCCGCCCCAGGGCGGCATCTGGTTCTTTCCCTTCGTCACCGAGCTGACGAAGCGGTCGTGCCCGTCGTGGGGAAACTTGCGCAGGTCGGCCGCGCCCTGCGGGTCCATCATGCGTGAGCCGTGGCAGGGCGAACAGTTGCGCTCGTAGATGTCGGCGCCGAGCCTCAGCTGCTTCGGATCCTGAGCTGCCGCGGGCGCGGCCGCGGCGGCGACGAAAGCCGCGATCAGAACGCGCCGCACTTCAATCCGGCACCAGCGCGAAGGTCCACACCGACCCTCCGGCGGGCACCTTGTCCTTGAGCTGCTCGCGCGCGATGTTCCAGTACAACCCGCCGATCCCGGACAGCACGGTGACGTACTGCCGGCCCGCGTGCGTGTACGTGACCGGCATGGCGTTGATCCCCGAGCCGGTCTGGAACTGCCACAGCTGCTTGCCGGTGTCGGCGTCGAGCGCGATGAACTCGCCGGTCTCGCGCCCGGTGAACACGAGGCCGCCGCCGGTCGCGAGCATCGCCGACCAGTTCTGGAAGTCGGTGAGCGGCACCCGCCATTTCTTTTCGGCGGTCAGCGGGTCGATCGCCTCCATGTGGCCGACCGGCTCGCCGGGAGCGCGCGCGAGCGGCAGGCTCTCGACGTACATGTAGCGCTCGCCCGGCTTGTGCGGCTTGGTCTCGAGGTGCTTGTACATGCGCCCCTCGTGCAGCGTATTCGTGTACAGGAGCCCGGTCTGCGGGTTGAACGCGGCGTGGAACCAGTTCTTGCCGCCGCGCGTCGACGGCCAGTGCTCGGTAGCCTTGGCCTCGCGGATGCTCTTCGCGATGTCGGTCTCGACCGGGCGGCCGGTCTTCATGTCGACGCGGCTCGCCCAGTTGACCTTCTCGTAAGCATTGGCGGCGAGCAGCTGGCCGTTGGTGCGGTCGAGCACGTAGAGGAAGCCGTTGCGATTGAGCTGCATCGCCACCTTGCGCGGCTTGCCCTGCACGTTCAGGTCGGCGAGGATCAGCTCCCAGCAGGCGTCGTAGTCGTAGGCGTCGTTGGGCGTGAACTGGTAGTACCAGACGACCTCTCCGGTCTTCGGCCGCATCGCGAGCACCGACGAGGTGTAGAGGTTGTCGCCCGGCCGGTTCTGCGAGGCCCAGGGAGCCGGATTGCCGATGCCCCAGTACATGAGATCCAGCGCCGGATCGTACGAGCCGGTGATCCAGGCCGAGCCGCC
>DATEGT010000140.1:0-2804 GCA_035280025.1 Burkholderiales bacterium
TAGACACGCATCGCTTCGACGAACATCAGCTCGGAAAGCTTGGCGAGCATCGAATCGGCGCCGGGCCGCCAGGCGGAGGACTCGCGCACGCCCACCTGCAGCAGCTCCTGCATCATGATCGATGCCGGGCCGTCCCGCATCGGTATGACCAGGACCCGCGGCAGGGCGTCGAGCAGCAGACGGCACAGGCTGCGGTTGCAGGCGAGAAAGCCGCACACCACGCGCGTGGCTTCGCCGCCGCCGCCGTGGCGCAGCTGGACGAGGCTGGCGTCGCGCGCCGCGTCCAGATCGATGAGGCTGGTGGCTTCGACGGGCGCGAGCTGCACGTCGCTGCCCATGACGTGGTGCTCCTGCTGCGGGAAGATCACCAGGTCGTGCGCCGCCGCGTCGTGCGCCTCGCCATCGTCCAGCCTGACCTTGCACCGGCCCTCGGCGAGGAAATGGAAGTACACGACGTGATCGGCGCCGGCGAGCCGCGCCTTCGCGGCGGCGAGGCCGAACTTCGCCCGCACGCACCACGGCGCCGTGAACTCGGCGTTCAGGTAGACCGCGCCCTCGAGGCGCACCGACTTCAGAACGTCCGACAAGGCGTCCATGGATCCTCAGCCAAGAAACGCGGTGTTTCGGTCAACCCGCACGTGCAAACCAGGGTCGATACTAGCATCGTCGGGAATTCCCATTCATTTCGAGGAGCACGCTCATGTCCGCAGTTTTGTCCTCCGCGCCCACCGCCAACCCGAACAAGGCCCTGTGGGAGAAAGGCGATTTCACCCGCATCGCTTCCACCATGAGGGACAGCGGCGAGTCCCTGGTCCGCGCGATCGGGGTCGCGAAAGGCATGAAAGTCCTCGACCTCGGCGGCGGGGACGGAACCACCGCGCTGCCCGCGGCGAAGCTCGGGGCCGAGGTCCTGGTCGTCGATATCGCGAGAAACCTGGTCGCCGCCGGGAAAAAGCGCGCGAGCGAGGCCGGCCTTTCGAACCTGAAGTTCCAGGAAGGCGACGCGACCAATCTCCAGGGGTTGCAGGATCACGGCTTCGACCTCGTCGTGAGCATCTTCGGCGCCATGTTCGCGCCCAAGCCCTTCGACGTGGCGAAGGAGATGGTGCGCGTGACCCGTCCCGGAGGCCGCGTCGTCATGGGGAACTGGATCCCCGACGACCCGACGCTGGTGGCGCAGATCCTGAAGATCAGCTCCTCTTATTCGCCGCCGCCGCCCGAGGGCTTCATCAGCCCCATGACCTGGGGCGTCGAGAGCAGCGTGATCGAGCGATTCGCGGGCGCGGGCGTGCCGAAAGACCGGATCTCCTTCGTCAAGGATACGTACATCTTCGACTTTCCCGGCACGCCGGCCGAGTTCGTCGCCGACTTCAGGCGGTACTACGGTCCGACGATGAACGCGTTCGATGCGGCCGAGAAGAACGGCCGGGCCGGCGACCTGCAAAGGGACCTCGAGGCGCTGTTCGGCAGCCAGAACACGCGCACCGGCGGCGGAACTTCGATTCCCGCGAGCTTCCTGCGCGTCACCGTCCGCTGCTGAGCGGGCGGCCCTCCGCCTCGCGCAGCGCGCGCCACAGCTTGTCGGGCGTCGCCGGCATGTCCGGTACCGCGGCGCCGCGCGGCAGCGCGTCCGCGACGGCGTTCATGATCGCCGCGAGCGCGCCGGTCGTGCCGGCCTCGCCGACGCCCTTCACCCCGATCGGGTTGGTGGTGCAGGGCACCGGGTGAAAAGCCCCGGCGAGCGGCGGCATGTGGTCGGCCCGCGGCATCGCGTAGTCGGTGAAGGCGCCGGTGAGGATCTGCCCGCTTTCGCGGTCGTAGATGCCCTGCTCCAGGAGCGCCTGTCCCAGGCCCTGCGCGAGCCCGCCGCAGACCTGGCCCTCGGTCAGGGTCTCGTCGAGCACGACGCCGCAGTCGTCCACCGCGGTGTAGGCGACCACGGCCGCGACGCCGGTCTCGGGATCGATCTCCACCTCGGCGATGTGGCAGCCGTTGGGGAACGTCGGCGGCAGCTCCACCTTGGCGGTGCTGTCGAGGCTTTCCCCCGCCGCCGCGGCCTTCGCGGCGACCTCGAAGAGCGTGACTCGGCGATCGGTCCCGACCACCTCGAAGGCGCCGTCGCGGTAGCCGATGTCGGCCTCGGTCGCCTCGAAAACCCGCGCCGCCACCTTGCGGCCCTTGGCGATGACCGCTTCGACGGCGCGGTACAGCGCGCTTCCGGCCATCATCGTGGAGCGCGAAGCAACGGTTCCGCCGCTTTGCACCCCGAGGCGGGAATCGCCCTGCCTCACTTCGACGAGCTTTGGATCGATGCCGAATTGCCTCGCCGCCAGCCGCGAATAGACGGTGCCGTGCCCCTGCCCCGTTCCCTGCACGCCGAGCGCGACCACCGCCCTGTCGCCGCCGGGAAAGCGCATCGCCGCGCTCTCGACGGGCACCCCGCCCGCGTGCTCGAGGAAGCAGGACAGGCCGATTCCGCGCTTCAACCCGCGCCTCGCCGCGGCTTCGCGCCGGCCGGGAAAACCGGCGTAATCGGCGAGCGCGAGCGCCTCCTCGAAGATCGCGCCGAAGTCGCCCGTGTCGTAGGTCACCGCGACCGGGGTCTTGTAGGGCATCGCCTGCGGCGCGATGAAGTTCCTGCGGCGTATCTCGACCGGGCCGATCCCGGTGACGCGGGCGCACTCGTCGACCAGGCGCTCGACGAGGTAGTTCGCCTCGGGCCTGCCCGCGCCCCGGTAGGGCCCCGTCTGCACCGTGTTCGTATACAGGCAGCGCACGTCGCACTGGATGCGCGGGATGCGGTA
>DATEGT010000141.1:0-3025 GCA_035280025.1 Burkholderiales bacterium
GCCAGAGGGTGGTCGCTTCGGTGATCAGGTAGCCGATGGTGAGGACCAGGCCGTCGTCCCGTATGACGACTCCGTTGCCGACGCGTTCGGTCCCGAGAATTCCCGCGGTGAACGCGTCCTCGGGGACCTCGGCGCGCAGCAACACCATCGAGTCGAGCGCTGCCTCGAGGTCGAACCGCGTTTCCTCGTCGTTCGGCTGCATCTCGGGCGGAAACGCCCAGTTGCTCAGATCCGCCATGCGATATCCCGGCTCAGGGTCGTTCATTCTAGGGCAGCGCCGCGACCCGTGTCAGCCCCGGGATGCGCTTTTCGGTACACTTCGCCGGTCCCCGGGAGAGCCATGAACATACCGATCAGCATCGCGATGGCTTCGAATCCGCGAACCTGGCCGATTTTCGACGGGAAAGTCGCGCCGGACGGAATCACGCTCATACCCAGCACGGTGCATCCGTCGGAGCTTTTCTGGAGACAGCTGCGCTTCGCCGATTTCGACGTCTCGGAGATGTCCTTTTCCTCCTTGCTGATGGCGCGGGCCGGAGGGGACGAGCGCTGGCTGGGACTTCCGATCTTCACCACCCGGAAATTCTTCCATGCGGAAATCCTGGTCCGCCGGGATTCGGGGATCGACACGCCGGCCGATCTCAAGGGGAGGCGCGTGGGGGTTCCGGAGTATCAGCAGACGGCCGCCCTGTGGACGCGAGGCGTGCTGGAGCACGAGTTCGGAGTCACGCCCAGGGACATGGAATTCTGGATGGAGCGCACGCCTTCCCGCAGCCATCGCGCGGCGACCGGCTTCACGGCCCCGCCGGGAGTGACGATCAACCAGATCTCCGCCGAAAAGAACATCGGAGGCATGATGCTTTCCGGCGAGCTCGAGGCGGTGATCCACTACATCGTGAACCCCAATCTCGTGGACCGGAGCACCGCGGATCTGTGGAATCATCCGGCGATCAAGCCGCTCTTTCCCGATCCGCTCGCCGAGGGCGTCCGGTACTACCGCAAGACCGGGATCTTTCCGATCAACCACGGGATGGTGATCCGCAGGGAGATCGCCGAGAAGCACCCCTGGATCGTCCTGAACCTCTACAAGGCCTTCGAGCGCGCGAACGAGATTGCCGATCGCGAGCGCGTCGAGCACGCGGAGTACCACCGCGCCGCCGGCGTGCTGACGCGCGAGTCGGCCGACTCGCTGCGCGCGCCGCTGGTGCGCCACGGCATCGCGGCCAACCGCAAGGTGCTCGAGACGGCGGCGAGCTATTCGCGCGAGCAGGGATTGACCCCGCGCCTGATGGCGCTGGAGGAAGTATTCGCCCCGAGCGCCATGGAGCAGTGACCGGCGCTCAGTCCGAAGAAGCCTTACGGCCGAGCAAGGCCTCGCGGAAGCGGTGCTTCAGATAGGCGCCGTCGCGAGGCGGCAGGACGAGCGGCACCGGATCGTTTCCGATCTTCACCTGATAGAAGAGCGGTCCCCTGCCGCGGTGGATTTCGGAGCGAACGCCGGAAATGCGCGCGCCGCTGCGGACCGTTTCCGCCTCGGCGAAGCCGCACCCTTTCGCCACGGCCGCGAGATCGGCCCCGTAGGCCGTGTGCGTCTTCTGCATGCCTGTCTCGCCGTAGCGCTCGTTGTCGAGCACGACGATCGCGAGGTTGGCCGGACGCTGCGCGGCGATGGTGGCGAGGGTCCCAAGTCCCATCAGCATCTCGCCGTCCCCGGTGACGACGAGCACGCGCCGCCGCGGCTGCGCGAGGGCGAGCCCGAGGCCGATCGCGCACGCCGCGCCCATCGCGCCCCAGAGCGGAAACGTGAGCGGGTGGTCGCCGGCCGCGGTGCAATCCCAGGCGCTCGACCCCAGTCCCGCGACGACGAGAAGGCCCCCGCGCCGGTCGAGCAGCGCGCGCACGACCTCGCGGCGGTCGAGCTTCGCCCCGCTCACGGCTTGTCTCCGAACGACTTCGTGCCGATCAGGCGCTGAGAGACGAGCACGGCGACCGCGCTGTAGCCGTCGAAGGCGAGCTTCGCCGCGGCGGTCATCGTATCGGCCGCGTCGCCGCTCCGCTCGAGGCGCAGCGCGCGCACTCCGCAAAGGCGCAGCGCGTCGGGAACGGCCTGCCCCATGGGGATCTGCCAGGGATTGAACTCTCCCCATTCGCCGCGCAAGGTGACGATCATGAGCAGCGGGAAGCCGCAGTTCGCGGACAGGGTCAGCGCGTTCACGCAGTTCCCCACGCCGCTCGATTGCATCAGGAGCGCGGCGCGCTCCCCTCCGAGCCAGGCGCCCGCCGCGAGTCCGATGCCTTCCTCCTCGGTGGTGAGCGGCACGGCCGTCATCGTCTTGTCGGCGTGGCACAGCTCGATCAGCCGCCTGTGGCCGGCGTCCGGAACGTAGGAAATCTGCCTGACCCCGTGCGACCTGAGCGCGCGATGAATCGCGGCGGGCCAATCGGGATCCCTGGAAGTCTCGCGCACCTGTGGTCCTCCCGGCAATCCGGATTCTGTATCATTGCACGTTTTCAGTCCGTTCCCGCGCATCCGCGAAGGAGACTCCATGAAGCTCTACTACCACCCTGTCTCGACGACCAGCCGCCCCGTCTGGCTGTTCATTGCCGAAAACGGCATCGATTGCGAACTGCAGGTCGTCGACCTGATGAAAGGCGAGCACTACCAGCCGGCGTACGTGTCGAAGAATCCCAGCCGGCTCGTGCCGATGATAGAAGACGGCGACTTCCGCCTCACCGAAAGCTCGGCGATACTCAAGTACCTCGCGGAGAAAATCGGCTCCCCCGCCTATCCGACGGAGATCAAGGCGCGGGCAAAGGTGAACGAGATGATGGACTGGATCAACACCCAGGTGTGCCGCGAATTCGCCTACGGCCTCGTCTATCCCCAGATTTTTCCCACGCACAAGCGACGCAGCGACGAAGCGCATGCCGCGACGCTCGCCTGGGGCAAGGAGCGGGCGCAGGGATGGCTTAAGGTCCTCGACGAGAGCCTGCTCGGCCCGAAAAAGAAATATCTCTGCGGAGA
>DATEGT010000142.1:0-3495 GCA_035280025.1 Burkholderiales bacterium
CCGGAACACCACCCCGTAGCGCCGCAGCAGCACGCGCGCGGTCTGCTCGACCCGCGCGTCGGCGTCGGCGGCCGGAGCACCCTGCAGCAGCGCCCAGCGCCCGGCGGTGTCGACGCCGACGTCCGATCCGCGGCGGCGCGAGCGCTTCCTGTGCTTCTCGGAGGGCGCGAGCAGCGCGCGCAAGCCGCTGAAGCTGTCGGCCGTCACGAGACCGGAGCCGGCGAGCTCGCCGAGCGCGCGCTCGACCTGCGTGCGCAGGAGCCCCGTCGCCGCGAGAAGCTCGTGGAAGAAGGAGGCTCCGCGCGAGCGCAGCGCGTCGTGGACCGCGCGCGCATCGGAGCCGAGCTCGACCGTCCCGGCGTCGGCCCCGCGCCACAGCGCCGCGTGCTCGCGCGGCATCAGCGCGACCGGCGAGCTGCGAAGCGGCGCCTTGCCCGACCCGCCCGCGGGCGTGATCCGGCCCCAGGCGATGCGGCCCGAGAGGCACAGCCTGTCGATGAACTCGGGCGCGTAGTCCTTCACCCGCGCCGGGAGCGCGTCCTGCTCCCAGGCTCCCGCGGCGAGCTCGAAGCCGTCGAGCTGCTCGATCGCCGCGGCGAGACCCTCGATCCCGGCGAGGCGCGCCTCCTCCGCGACGTGCTGCCAGTGCAGGAGAAAGCGCATGAAGTCCGCGGCGCTGACCGGCTCGATCTCGGCGCGCAGGCGGTTGAGCGTGTAGCGGTGGATGCGCGCGAGCAGGCGACGGTCGCACCACTCCAGGGTCCCGGCCTCCGGGGTGAACCTGCCGCGAAGGACCTTGCCCTCGCCTTCCAGCGCGAGCAGCGCGCCCTCGACGAGGGTCGTCTTCTCCAGACCGAGCGAATCGGCGAGCCCGCGCGCCGTCATCGGACCGAGGACCTCCATGCGGCCGCGGACCAGCTCGCGCATCGCGTCCTCGGGCGTCCAGGACTTGCGCAGGCGCTCCGGCATCGCCGGCGCCGTTTCCTGCGGCGCCACGGCGTTCAGCTCGTCGAAGCGCTCGACCGGGACCCAGAATCCGCCGGCCGCGTGGGCGCGTCCCGACGCGACCAGCCGATCGAACGGGCCCCGCCAGTGCGGCGCCGCCTCCTCGGCCCGCACGAACCCCGCGAGCAGGAGCGCGTCGTGCAGCTCGTCCGCCGTGCTCGCCGCGGGCCACGCTTCCTCGCGCACACGCGCGATCGCCTGCGGGTCGAGCGCGCCCAGGTCGTCGGCGCTCCTCGCCTCGGTCGCGCGGCGCGTATACACGGCGCGGGTGCGGCGCTCCTCGAGCGGCGCGTCGTCGAGGAAAGTGTAGGCGGCGGAGTTCAGGATCTCGTGGCACAGCACCGAGGGCTCGGGCGTGTCGCGCGCGAGGAGCCTGAGCTCGCCCGCGAAGACGCGCTCCAGGGTGCCGACGAGCTGCGGCAGGTCCATCGCCTGCTCGAGGCAGTCGCGCATCGCCTGGCCGACCAGCGGATGCTCGGGCACCTCGCGCGCGCCCTGGATGTTGTCCTGGCACGCGGCCGCGTCGGGGAAGATGGCCGCGAGCAGCTCCTCGGCGATCATGCGCTGGATCTGCGCCGGCAGCCGCGCGCCGTTGCGGCTGCGGGGAACGGCGAGCGCGAGCGTCGTCGTCCAGCGCCAGCGCGTCTCGAAGATCGGCGAGGCGAGCACCGCCTGCACCAGCGTCTCGCGCACCGATTTCGGATTCAGGTAGCGGAACACCTCCTCGAGCGGGAACGAATGCGCGGGACCGAGCGACAGCACCAGCGCCTCGTCGGTCGCCGCCGCCTGCAGCTCGAAATTGAAGCTCTGGCAGAACTTCTTGCGCAGCGCGAGGCCCCAGGCCTTGTTGACGCGGCTGCCGAGCGGCGCGTGCAGCACCAGCTGCATGCCGCCCGCCTCGTCGAAGAAGCGCTCGAGCACCAGCGTCTCCCGCGTCGGCAGCGCGCCGAGCGCGCGCTTGCCCTCGGCGAGGTAGGCCGCGATCTGCCCGGCGGCGGAGCGGGACAGCGCGTAGTCCTCCTCCAGCCATTTCGCCGCGGCTTCCGCGTCGTCGGGCCTGCGCGCCTGCTCGGGCGCGGGAAGCCGCCCGTCCGCGGCGGCGCGCAGCTTCGACACCGCCGCGCTCATCTCGTCCGAGCGCGAAGGCGCCTCGCCCAGCCAGAAGGGCATCGAGGGCGGCTGCCCCTTCGCGTCGGCGACGCGCACCACGCCGTTGCCGATCTGGAGGATCCGCCAGGAGGTGTTGCCGAGCTGGAAGATGTCCCCGGGAAGCGATTCGATCGCGAAGTCCTCGTTGAGCGTCCCGATGAACGTCCCCTCGGGCTCGAGCTGCACGCGGTAGTCGAACACCTCGGGGATCGCGCCGCCGGAGAGGATCGCGGTCATGCGCGATCCGGCGCGCGCGCGCAGCTTCCTGTGGACGGCGTCGTAGTGCAGCAGCGCCGCGCGGCGGCCGCGCCGGGTCGCATAGCCGGTCGCGAGCATCGCGACCACCTCGGAGAACTCGGCTTCGGTGAGCTCGCGGTACGGCCAGGCGCGGCGGAACAGGCCGAGCAGCGCGAGCTCGTCCCATTCCTCCGCCGCGGCCTCGGCGACGACCTGCTGCGCGAGGACGTCCACGGGCTTGGCGGGGATGGCGACGCGGTCGAGCTCGCCGTCCCTCGCCGCGCGCACCATCGCCGCGCACTCGATCAGGTCGTCGCGCGTGAGCGGAAACAGGCGCCCCTTCGGCAGTCCCGACACCGTGTGCCCCGAGCGCCCCACGCGCTGAAGGAACGTCGCGATGCGGTGCGGCGAGGAGATCTGGCACACCAGATCGACGTGGCCGATGTCGATGCCGAGCTCGAGCGAGGCCGTCGCGACCAGCACCCTGAGCCGCCCCTCCTTGAGCTTCGCTTCCGCGGCGAGCCGCACCTCCTTGGCGAGGCTGCCGTGGTGCGCGGCGACGTGCTCCGCGCCGAGGTGCTCGGACAGCTGGTGCGCCATGCGCTCGGCGAGGCGCCGCGTGTTCACGAAGATGAGCGTGGTGCGGTGCGACTCGATCAGCTCGACCAGGCGCGCGTAGATCTCCTGCCACACCTCGAGCGACATCACCGCCTCGAGCGGCGAGCCGGGCACCTCGATCGCGAGATCCATCCTGCGCTTGTGGCCGCGGTCGACGATGCCGCACTCCGAGGCGCTCGAGCCGACCAGGAAGCGCGCCACCTCCTCGATCGGCTTCTGCGTCGCGGAGAGCCCGACGCGCTGCAGGCGCCTGCCGCAGACGTGGTCGAGGCGCTCGAGCGACAGCGCGAGGTGCGCCCCGCGGCGCGACTCGAGCACCGCGTGGATCTCGTCGACGATCACCGTGCGCGCGGTCGCGAGCATCCTGCGCGAGCGCCCGGCGGTGAGCAGCAGGTACAGCGACTCGGGGGTGGTGACGAGAATGTGCGGCGGCGTGCGCAGCATCGTCGCGCGCTCGCCCTGAGGCGTGTCGCCCGAGCGCACCGC
>DATEGT010000143.1:0-30066 GCA_035280025.1 Burkholderiales bacterium
CGGCGATAGGACATGCGAAGCTTGCGGGCGCCGCCGGAGATCGATCCGGTGTCGCGGATCGCCTCGAGCAGGGCGATCTTCCCGGGGCCGATGGCCCGGGTTCTGCCCTTTACCACGCGAAGATGGAACTCGGCTCGCGCCTTTGTCATCGGGCAATCCATGCTTGTCACCGCTCCACCGGGAAAGTATAACGAGTCGAGGACTCTCATGGACACCGCGCCCGACTCGGATCGACCGCCAGCTCCAGTGAGCTTCGCCGAGGCTTTCCTCTATTGGCTCAAGCTCGGCTTCATCAGCTTCGGCGGCCCGACAGGACAGATCGCGATCCTGCATCAGGACCTGGTCGAGCGGAGGCGCTGGATTTCTGAAAAGCGCTTCCTGCACGCGCTCAACTACTGCATGCTGCTGCCGGGCCCGGAAGCGACCCAGCTCGCCACGTACATCGGCTGGATGATGCATCGGACCTGGGGTGGCATCGTCGCGGGAAGCCTCTTCGTTCTTCCCTCGCTCCTGATTCTCGGTGCGCTCACCTGGATCTATCTCATGTTCGGCGAAGCACCCCTGGTCGCGGGTCTGTTCTACGGGATCAAGCCGGCGGTGACCGCCATCGTCCTGTTCGCCGCCTGGCGCATCGGCTCGCGCGCGCTCAGGAACGCGTGGCTGTGGGCGATCGGCGTCGCGGCCTTCATGGCGACCTTCGCGTTTCGGGCGCCGTTTCCAGCCATCGTGCTCACGGCCGGCGTCATCGGGCTGATCGGCGGGAGGATCGCTCCGGCGAAATTTGCGATCGGAGGTCACGGCTCCTCGGGGAAGAGCTACGGCGCTGCGCTGATTGACGACGAGACGCCCACTCCTGCGCACGCCCGCTTTCGCTGGCGGTCCTTCCTCACCGCGCTCCTTGCGTTCCTCGCCGTCTGGGCGGCCGCGCTGGGCGCGCTAGCCGCCATCTTCGGATGGGAAAGCACGTTCGCGCAGATGGCCTGGTTCTTCACCAAGGCTGCGCTCCTGACCTTCGGCGGCGGGTACGCGGTCCTGCCTTATGTCTACCAGGGCGCGGTCGAGCACTACGAGTGGCTCACCCCCGCCCAGATGATCGACGGGCTCGCGCTGGGCGAAACCACTCCGGGGCCGCTGATCATGGTGGTGGCCTTCGTCGGATTCGTGGGGGCGTGGACCAAGGGCGCGCTCGGCGCGGACTCGCTCGCCCTCGCAGGATGCGGCGGCGCCGCGATCGCAACCTTCTTCACCTTCCTCCCGTCCTTCCTCTTCATCCTTGTCGGCGGGCCGCTGGTGGAATCGACGCACGGCGATCTGCGCTTCACGGCGCCGCTCACCGGGATAACCGCTGCCGTGGTCGGCGTGATCCTCAACCTCGCGGTCTTCTTCGCCTGGCACGTCCTGTGGCCAGGAGGATTCTCGGGCCGATTCGACGTGTTCTCGCTGCTGGTCGCTCTGGCGGCTGTCGCGGCGCTGTGGCGCTACCGGGGCGCAATGATCCCGGTGATATTGGGCTGCGGAGCTTCAGGACTGACTTACCGGCTGATCGCCGGCTGAAGGATCGCCTACTTCTTGGGCGCCGTGGCGCCGGTCGAGCTCTTGCCGCCCTTGTTCTTGCGATAGTTCGCCACCGCCCGATCCTGCGCCTTGCCGACAAGCACGGCCTCCTTCTTCGCCGCATCGTCGGCCTTGGCCTTCGCTTCTGCCGCCTTCGCCTTCGCTTCTTCCGACGGCGGAGGCAGCTTGGCCCAGACCGTTCCGGCGGTCACGGCCATCGCGGCAGTCATGATCACGATCCTGAAGTTCATGGGCTTCCCTTCCTCGTCAGTGCTGGGCCTGCGGAGCGACAGGCAGGCCCGATGCGGTGCCGGCCTTGATCTTGCCGGACTTGATGTCGTTGTACCAGTACTCGTGGTGCTCTTTCGCCCAGGCCTCGTCGACGTAGCCGTAGCGCATGGCGTCGTATGCGCCCTCCAGGCCGATCGAGCCGAGATAGATGTGCCCGAGCGAAATCGCCATCACGGCGCCCGCCGCGATCGCGTGGACTACGTTGGCCTGGATCATTACGGCCCGGACCTGATCGAAGTTTGGAAAATCTAGGATCAACCCCGAGGCGCTCGCGATCAGGCTCAGGACCACCACTCCGCCCCAGAACCAGAGTTTCTCGCCGGCGTTGAACTTCCCGGAGGGAACGTGCGCGCCCGAGATCATGCCGCCCGCCTTGATCAGCCAGCCGAAGTCGTAGAGCCGCGGCAGATTGTCCTTGATGAACATCACGATGAACATGAGCAGACTTACGATGAACACCGGCCCGGTGAAATTGTGCAGGTGCTTGGAGAGCTGCGTGAGCCAGCCGAACAGGGTGTATCCGATCACCGGAAGGAGCACGTACTTCCCGACCATGATGATGAGCCCGGTCACGCCGAGAATGCTGAAGCTGATCGCGACCACCCAGTGCACGTAGCGCTCGAACGGCGTGAAGCGTTGGATCAGGCGGCCGGTCGGCGCCCCTTGAACCTTGATCGAGCCGCGCCAGCGGTAGAAGGCGCCGATCACGACGGCCACGGCGGCGATCAGCCAGCCGGCGATCGGGGTGATCCACCCGTTCTTGAGTTGGCGCCAGGTCTCCCCGTAGGTCTGGACAAGAATGCCGGTCTCCCGGCCTTTGATCGAGGTGTACTCTTCCTTGCCCGAGCGCACGTCGCGCCACGTCGGGGCGTTGTTGTACGGCTGGGACTGGGCCCGCTGCTGCTGCGTCTCCTGCTGCGCCACGGAGGTGCCGACGAGGGGCAGGAGCAGCATCAGAGCAACGGCGAAAAGACGCCCGCAAACCAAAATCGGCTTCATCGCCTTGCTCCTTATTTCGCTCGAGTCAGTTCGCTCTGATAGAGATTGCGGGTCTTGATGGCGGCCTCCCAGCTCGCTTGATCGCCTTTGGTCCATTTCGAGGAGGTGTAGAGGCTCGCAGCCGGATCGGTGTCCCAGGGCCTGCCGTCCGGCTTGCCCTGATACTTGCCCTGCTTGTAGACGATGACCTGCTCGCGCTCGCCGCATGCGCCCAGGCCCAAGGCGACGGCGACCGCCGCGGCGGCGAGAAGCAGCGTGCGGGTCCTCATGACTTCGCTCCCGCCGCCGCGGGCTTCTGGTCGGGCTTGCCGTACGCGGTGCCCCAGCCCCAGACTTCCGAGCCCTTGCCGCGTTTCAGCACGCGCTCGCGGTAGATATCGGCGATCACGTCGCCGTCGCCGCCCAGTAGCGCCTTGGTCGAGCACATCTCGGCGCACGCGGGAAGCTTGCCCTGAGCCAAGCGGTTCGAGCCGTACTTCGCGAACTCTTCCTTCGACAGGTCCTTCTCGGGACCGCCTGCGCAGAAGGTGCACTTGTCCATCTTGCCGCGCAGGCCGAAGGCGCCCGCCTGCGGGAACTGGGGTGCCCCGAACGGGCAGGCGTAGAAGCAATAGCCGCACCCGATGCACAGGTCCTTGTCGTGCAGCACCACGCCCTCATCGGTACGGTAGAAGCAGTCTACCGGGCACACTGCCATGCAAGGTGCGTCGGAGCAGTGCATGCACGCCACCGAGATCGACTTCTCGGCACCTACGATACCGTCGTTGATGGTCACGACCCGCCGCCGGTTCACGCCCCAGGGAACTTCGTTCTCCTGCTTGCACGCAGTCACACACCCATTGCACTCAATGCAGCGCTCGGCGTCGCACAGAAATTTCATTCTCGCCATGGTTTCCTCCTATGCCCGCTCGATCTGACAGACGGTGGTTTTTGTTTCCTGCATCATCGTCACCGAGTCGTAGCCGTAGGTCGTGGCGGTGTTCACCGCCTCGCCGCGCACGATAGGTGCCGCCCCGTCCGGGTAGTAGGGCAGCATGTCCTTCCCCTGCCACCAGCCCGAGAAGTGGAACGGGATGAAGGCGTGATCGGGGCCGACGCGCTCGGTCACCATCGCCTTGACCTTTAGGCGGGCGCCGGTCGGCGTCCTCACCCAGACGTACTCCCCGTCCTTGATGCTGCGGTCGTTCGCCGCCTTGGGGTTGATTTCCACGAAGTTCTCCTGTTGCAACTCGGCGAGCCAGGGGTTGGAGCGCGTCTCCTCGCCCCCGCCCTCGTATTCCACCAGCCGCCCGCTCGTGAGGATGATCGGGAACTGCTTGCCGATGTCCTTGTTCTTCTCCTGCAGCGTCTTGTACAGAGTAGGCAGGCGCCAGAACGCCTTCTTGTCGTCGTGGGTCGGGTACTTGGCAACCAGGTCGGCGCGCGGCGAGTAGATCGGCTCGCGGTGCTGCGGGATGCCGTCCGGGAAATTCCACACCACCGCGCGCGCCTTGGCGTTGCCGAACGGGTGCACGCCGTGATTCTTCAGAGTGACGCGCTGAATGCCGCCGGACAGGTCAGTTTTCCAGTTCTTCCCTTCAGCTTCCTTCTTCTCTTCGTCGGTGAGTTCATCCCACCAGCCGAGCTTCTTCAACAGCACGTGGTCGAATTCGGGGTAGCCCGTGGTGATGTCCGACCCCTTGGAGTACGAGCCGTCTTCGGCCAGCAGATTCACACCGTCCTTCTCGATTCCGAAGTTGGCGCGGAAGCAGCCGCCCCCGTCCATCACGTGCAGATGCGTGTTGTAGAGAGTGTGCGAGCCCGGATGCTTGAGCGCCGCGTTGCCGTAGCAGGGCCACGGCAGCCCGAAATAGTCCCCGTCGAGCACGTAGCCCGTCTTGGCATCCTTGCCGCCCTTGGCGCGCAGCGTCCTTACGTCGAAGACGTGCATGTTGCGCATGTGCGCCTGCAGGCGCTCGGGCGACTGGCCGGTGTAGCCGATCGTCCACGACCCGGCGTTGAACTCGCGGGTGATGTCCTCGATGTTCGGCTCGTCGTTCTTCACCCGGATGGTCTGCTTGCCGTCCTTCTTGCCGACCAGCTGGTCGGCAAAGCCGAGCTTCTTGGCGAGCAGGTACATGATGGTCTGATCGGGCTTGGACTCGAACAGGGGATCGATCACCTTCTCGCGCCATTGCAGGGAGCGGTTCGACGCCGTGACGGATCCTTCCGTCTCGTACTGCGTGGCCGCCGGAAGCAGATACACCGCGCGGTCCTTCTTCGGCTCCTTGCCGGCATCCTTCAGGACCTTCATTCCCTGCTCGTCCAGCGGCATCGCAGCCATCGCCGCGGTGGCCGACGGGTACGGATCGATCACCACCAACATATCGAGTGCGTGCATCGCCGCCTGCATCTCGAGGCCCCGCGTCTGCGAGTTCGGAGCGTGACCCCAGTAGACCATCGCGCGGATGTTCGGATCCTGGTCGATGTTCTCGTTCTTCTCGAGCACCCCGTCGATCCAGCGCGAGACAGTGATGCCGGACTTGGCCATCATCGCGTCGTTCTGGTACTGCTTGCGCAGCCACTCGTAGTCCACATTCCACACGCGGCACCAGTGCTTGAACGCTCCCGGCGCCAGGCCGTAGTACGCGGGCAGCGAGTCGGGATTCGGCCCCAGGTCGGTCGCGCCCTGGACGTTGTCGTGGCCGCGGAAAATGTTGGTTCCCCCGCCGGACACGCCGACGTTGCCCAACGCGAGCTGGAGGATGCACGAGGCGCGCACCATCGCGTTACCGATCGAGTGCTGCGTCTGCCCCATGCACCAGACGATGGTGCTCGGGCGGTTCTTCGCCATGGTCTCGGCGACCTTGTAGACCTCCGCCTCGGGCACTCCGCAGGCCTCCTCGACCGCCGCGGGTGTCCACTTCTTCATCACGTCTTCCTTGACCTTGTCCATGCCGTAGACGCGATCGTGGATGTACTTCTTGTCTTCCCAGCCGTTCTTGAATATGTGATGCAACACCCCGAACAGGAACGGGATGTCGGTGCCGGAGCGAATGCGGATGTACTGGTCGGCCTTGGCCGCGGTGCGCGTGAAGCGCGGATCGGCGACCATGATCTTGCAACCGTTTTCCTTCGCCCGCAGAGAGTGCATCATCGACACCGGGTGCGCCTCGGCGGCGTTCGAACCGATGTACAGCGCCGCCTTGGAGTTGTTCATGTCGTTGTACGAGTTGGTCATCGCGCCGTAGCCCCAGGTATTCGCGACGCCAGAGACCGTGGTCGAGTGGCAGATGCGCGCCTGGTGGTCGGTGTTGTTGGTGCCGAACAGGCGGACCCACTTGCAGATCAGATACGACTGCTCGTTGTTGTGCTTGGAGGATCCCACCCAGTAGGTCGCGTCCGGGCCGCTCTCCTTGCGGATCGCCAGCAACCGATCGCCGATCTCGTCGATCGCGGTGTCCCAGGAGATGCGCTGATATTTGCCGTCGACCAGCTTCATCGGGTACTTCAGGCGGTGCGAATGCTCGGTCATTCCGTGCTCTCGCACGGCGGCACCCTTGGCGCAGTGCGACCCGAGGTTGAGCGGCGAATCGAACACCGGTTCCTGCCTGACCCACACGCCGTCCTGCACGACGGCGTCGATCGCGCACCCGACCGAGCAGTGCGTGCATACCGTGCGCTTGACCTCGACCTTGCCGCTCTTGTCATCCGCGGCTTCGGCCTTGCCGATCATGTTGAACGGCAACTGGGTGGCGAATGCGCCGGCTCCGACCGCGACGCCCGAGCGTTTGAGGAACGCGCGGCGGTCGATCGTCTTGGCGAGCATGCCGGAGAGGCTGCGGGACAAACGGCTGGAAGCGGCTTGTGCGGGGGCTCCAGCGGATTTCCTGGTGAGCAACATGGTCGGCCTCCTCCTGAATCAGACTTTGGCGGTGTTGTAGTAGCGGCGGACGTGCGCGGATTCCTGGTATCCCTTGCCGCTTCGCTTGTCTTCGCGGGCGACGGCCTGCGGCGCGTCACCCGTGATCACGCGGCTCGCGACCGCGGCGGCCGCGGCAGTGCCTCCGGCGCCGACAGCAAGGAGGAAGTTTCTCCGGCCGAGCTTGGCTTTGGTTTCGTTTTTCATATGGGGTCTCCTTCCTAGCATCAACACCTGAAATATGCAGCCTATTGCACGGGCACATTAAAACACCTTCAGTGCCTCGCTATCAACCACCAGGAAGGCCTCCGCGAAGTGGGCAACGTGCTTGTAGAAATTGGATTTTTCGCTGGCTGATATTGCGGCGCACAATCCCTGGTAACACCGTGCGATATACCGGTCGAAAAAGGCCCGCTGATTTTGCAGCGCAGCATCGTCATTCCCCAATGCAATCAAGTGGCGCATCGCATCAAACAGCCCGGAGATATGATCCTCGGGCTCGGACGCTCTCTCCCGACGCTTCAAGCCAAACTCGGCGAGATCGCCGCGAAGCCCAAGCAGGAGCTTCTCGCGCCCGGTCTCTGCGAGATAGAAGGTCGCGTAGGGCGTCACTTCGGCCTTGCCCGTCCCAATGAAAAGCTGGTCGTACTCCCGTTGGGCGGATTCGGCGTCCGTACCGCGCGCGGCGAGCGCCAAGCTCCTCCATGCTCCGGCCAGCGCCGATTGCTCGGCGCCCTGAACGGCCGCTTCCGCGGCGGCGATGGAGGAGAGCAGCCCTGCGTCCGGGCCCGCGTAAAACAACCGTGCGAGCAAGGCATAGTAGCCCGCGCGCGCCTGGTCTTCGGCGACTTCCGGCGGCTGAAAGCTGAGTGAAGTGACTCGGCCGCTCACCGCTTCACCTCGTCGATGCCGATCTCGTCCTTGTTCTCCATCATGTCCACGACGCGGCAGTCGGCGCACATCTGCAGTCGCCTCAAGGCACCGCCGCCGGCGAACATGGAATGTCCAGTGAGCCTGCCCAGCATGTTGTCCACCATCAGCCGCGTGCCGAACGGCTTGCCGCAGCGTACGCAGTTGAACGGCTCGGCCTCGTTCAACGTCACTTCCTGCTTCGCTCGCGCGGCGAGGAGCAGACGCGGAGCGAGCGTTATCGCGTCCTCCGGGCATGTGACTTCGCAGAGACCGCACTGGACGCAATTGCGCTCGATGAACTTGAGCATCGGCCGGTCGCGCCCGTCGACGAGCGCCGACTCGGGGCAGGCTCCCACGCAGGCCATGCACAGCGTGCAGGCCTTCGTGTCGACGAGGACCCGGCCGTATGGCGCGCCCGCGCCGAGCGTGATCTCTTCGCGAGGAGTCGGCGCATGCTTCGCCAGGTGATCGATCGCGAATTCGAGAGCGGCCCGCTTCTCGAGCGGCAAGTTGTACGTCGCCATCCTGGAAACCGCGGCCGCGGGAGCGAGCGCCCAGAGCTCGTTTTCGAGGATTGCGTGCTCGTCGGTCGCCAGCCACCGGAAATGCGTCCCGCCGTATCCGAGCCCGTTGACAATGCTCTCGGCGAATCCCATTTGGGCCTTCACCGCGTCGCCGTACTCGCCGGCTTCCTTCGGTCCGGCGAGAATCGCGACCTGGCTCGCCCCGTAGGCAAGAGCGGTAAGCAGCGCATCGATTCCGATCGAGGCAGGATGGTGGATTTCGAGCGGGATCGTCCGCGCAGGAAGACCGCGGCCGCGCCGGGCGAGCTTCGCGATCAGCGCCCGCCCGGTCGCGGCGTCGTGGAAAAGCAGGCAGGCGTCCTTGCCCCCCGCCTGTGCGTAGACGGAAAGAAGGCGCTTCAACCGCGCGCCCAGGTCTGGCAGCCGCGGATACGCATAGCTCATCGCGCCCGAAGGGCAGACCGTGGCGCAACCGCCGCAACCCATGCACAGATGCGGGTCGACCTTGACGTGGTCGCCGTCGGGGGCGATGGCTCTGGTCGAGCATACGTCCAGGCACTGCGTGCAACCGGTCTTGGCCGAGCGGCCGTGGGCGCAGATCTTCTCGTTGTACGCGAAGAAGCGCGGCTTTTCGAACTCGCCCACCATCTGCGCGAGCTTCGCGGCGGCCAGCGCCTGCTCGAGCGGGTCGGCGCCCGGCGCGAAATACCCCTGCGGCGGCTGGGCAGCCCGCACCAGCGGCTCGCGCGAAAGGTCGAGGATCATGTCGAACCGTTCGCCTCTGGCGCGCTCGGTGCGGGCGAAATCGATTGCGCGAACGTCGCCGCACGCTTTCACGCACTCGCGGTGGGCCTTGCACTTGTCCAGATCGATCTGGTAGGAGAAATCGATGGCGTTCTCGGGGCAAGCGCGAATGCAGGCGTTGCAGCGCGTGCACACCTCGAGATCGATCGGGTTGCTCTGCTCCCACGCGACCTCGAATGCGCCCAGATGCCCCTCCACCTGGCCGACTTCCCCGGACCAGACGGCGTAGCGGCGCTCCGCAGGCAGCTCTCCGCCGGGCTGAGGCGTCGCGAGAACGCTCACCTCGAGATGCTCGGCCAGCTTCTCCGCCCAGGGAATCGCCGCGTCCGCGGGCCCGACGATCAGGAGCGTTCCGCCGGATTTGTACGAAACGCTCGCGACCGGCTCGGGATCGGGAATCTCGGCGAGCGAGAGCAGTGCCGCGATCTTGGGCGTCGCCTTGCCGCCTTCCTTCGACCAGCCCGCGTATTCCCGGATGTTGACGAACTGCAGGGCGGCAGGCGAGTCTGCCGCTGCGGCGAGCTCCGAGAAGAGCGGAGCCTCCTGGGTGCAGGCGACCACGCAGGACTCTGATTTCAGCCCCTGCTGGAAGCTCGCGACCTCCTTGCGGCAAAGCTCGGTGTGAATCTTGATGGTCTGCTTGAGCTTGAGCGCCGCGGAGAGCGCCTTGGCGTCGAGCGCCATGGTCCTGTTGCAGTTGCAGATCTTGAGCACGCCGTCGTCGAGCGACATGTCAGGCCTTGTCGTCTTCGGGCGGAGCGAGAGCCGCCTCCGGAGCCGGACTTTCTGGCGCGGGCCGCACGTCGGGCGCAGAGGAAAGAGCGGGCCTTTCCGCTGGCGCCTGCGGCTCCTCCTTCTTGTCGTCGAACAGCAGGCTCCTCGCATGGGCCAGCGTTCGCATCATCGCGTCCGGGATGGGGTCGGGTTTGGAGTAATCGTCGATGTAGACGTCCAGACCGTCCATCACATTGAAGTGGGGGTCTCGAAACAGCCTCTTCAGGGCGGACCGTCGCAGATCCTCGTCGACGCCCGGACGCAGGAACTCCTTGTACTCGGACGCGAGTCCCCGCAGTGTTTCCACCGAAGGCAGCTCGGGCTGCGCTGCGCCCTGGGCGATCGCGGGAGGCACGGCCGGCAACGGCTTGGGGGCGACCGCTTCCCTCGTCGCTTCGACCTTGCGACGGGACCAGCGGGACAGGAAGCGCTCCTTGTCGTCGCTCATGGATCGTCCCGGCGCGCCCCCTTGAACGACGGGGGCCGGATGCGCCTCTTTTTCGGCTCGGGCCTGTAATGCTTCTTGACGTATTCCTCGAGCCACGGAATCCACTCGGCAGGCATCGGCACCCCGTCGACGCGGGCGCCGCCGTCCATCATGCGCGCCGCCTCGTTGTAGCTCACCGTGACCAGCTTGGGCACGCCGGAACCGGACTCGTCCTGCCATTTGACGAACACGTATGGTTGCGGCGAAGCCAGATTCAGGTAGTACCCCTCGGATTCGTCGTGGAACAGCTCGAGGCTGAAGCCGGGATGCAGCCATTGCGTGCTGCCCGCATCCTCGCGCAGCAGGCGCGGAGCGTTCTCTCCGCCCTGCGAGTCCGGCAGCACACCGATGGGCTCCCACTTTTCCGACTCCCAGCGATTGTTCTGCAGAGGAGTCCGCTCCATCACCACGGCGACGGCTAGGCTCGGGTAGGGCATGTTTCCGGCTATACTCAATGATTGATTGCGAATTATGAACTGCCTTTCATGATACGGCTACGCGTCCCATGACCGACCGCGTGATTCCCATCGGCGACGCGCGGCGCACCAAGCCCCTTCCCGCAAAGGGGACTTCCCGCGGACCGCTGCACGCAGGCCTCGACACAAGGGGACGGAGGCTGCACGATCTGCGCATCTCGGTGACGGACCGCTGCAACTTCCGCTGCGTGTATTGCATGCCGCGCGAAGTGTTCGGGCCGGACTACAGGTTCCTTGCACGCGACCAGCTCCTGTCCTTCGAGGAAATCGCCCGGCTTGCGCGCATCTTCAGGAGCCACGGCGTCGAGAAGATCCGCCTCACGGGCGGCGAGCCTCTGCTGCGCAAGAACCTCGAGCGATTGATCGAGATGCTCGCCGATATTCCCGGCCTTGACCTGACGCTGACGACTAACGGCTCGCTCCTGGCGAGGAAAGCTCGCGCGCTGAAGGCGGCGGGGCTCACTCGCGTCACGGTGAGCCTGGACTCGCTCGACGAAGCGGTGTTCCGCAGGATGAACGACGCGGATTTTCCCGTCTCGGAAGTCCTGAACGGCATCGACGCAGCCGCCGCGGCGGGCCTCGCACCGATCAAGATCAATGTGGTGGTGAAGCGCGGGGTGAACGAGGACTCGGTGCTGCCGCTGGCGCGCTACTTCAAGAGCAGCGGCCACATCGTGCGCTTCATCGAATTCATGGACGTCGGACACACCAACGGCTGGCGCATGGACGACGTGATTCCTTCGGCCGAAATCGTGCGCGTGATCGGCGAGAAAATGCCCCTCGAGCCGGTCGAACCCAACTACCGCGGCGAGGTCGCCGAGCGCTGGCGCTACCAGGACGGCTCAGGGGAGGTCGGCGTGATCTCCTCGGTCACCCAGGCCTTCTGCAGCGCCTGCACTCGCGCCAGGCTCTCCACGGAAGGAATGCTGTATACATGTCTGTTCGCGACGGCGGGGTACGACCTGCGCGGCATGCTGCGCGGCGGCGCGTCCGACGGGGAAGTCTCCGACGCAGTCGCGGGTATCTGGCACATCCGCGCGGACCGTTACTCCGAGCTGCGCACCGCCGAGACGGCAAAGCTGCGCAAGATCGAGATGTCCTACATAGGCGGATGAAGACGCCGCTGCGTCCCGAGATCAGCCGCGCGTCCAAGCCCCTCACCTTCGAGGTCGAGGCGATCAATGAGCGCGGCGAGGCCGTTTTGACGCCGATCGCCGGCGAGCATCCTCTCACCCTCTACGTCGACAAGCGCGAGATCGTCACGCTGATGACGCTGGGCCAAGCCCCCGAGGCTCTGGCCATAGGCTACCTGCGCAACCAGCGCCTCGTGAAGTCGATCGAGGACATCGAGGCGGTGCAGGTCGACTGGGAGACCGGCTCGGTCGCGGTCACCGTGCGCAAGCCGATCAGGTCGCTCCGGGAGAAGATAAAAAAGCGCACGGTCACCACCGGCTGCGGCCAAGGCACGGTCTTCGGCGATCTCATGGCGGAGATCGATTCGGTCCAGCTGCGCAACGACGTATCGCTCACGGAGGACGCGCTGCACGCGGTCCTCGAGTCAGTGCGGCACGAGGAGACCGTCTACAAATCCGCCGGCGCCGTGCACGGCTGCGCTCTGGCTGCGAACACGGCCGCGGCGGTAAGGATTCTCTACTTCGTCGAGGACGTCGGACGGCACAACGCGGTCGACGCGATCGCCGGGCAGATGTGGCTCGACGGCGTGGACGGCTCGGACAAGATCTTCTACACCACCGGCCGCCTGACGTCGGAGATGGTGATCAAGACCGCGCAGATGCAGATCCCCTTCCTGGTTTCTCGCTCGGGACTGACTCGGATGGGCTACGAGATCGCGGACAAGCTCGGGATCACCATGATCGGGCGCGCCGCCGGCGGCAAGCACTACCTTCTCTTCACCGGGAAGCACCGTTTCAGGAAGCGGGTCGCGCCGACCATGGTAGCGTAGCGGTGGTCGCGGTGGTCCCCTCGGTCACCGGGCTGATTCTCGCGGGCGGCAAGGGCAGCCGCATGGGCGGCATCGACAAGGGGCTGCAAGCCTTCCGCGCCCGGCGCCTCATCGATCACGTCTACGAGCGCATCGCCCCTCAGGTCGGAGGGGTCATCATCAACGCGAACCAGAACCAGGAGGCCTATCGGGCGTTCGGCGTGCGCGTCGTGAGCGACGCCGTAGGCGGCTTCGCCGGGCCGCTCGCGGGAATGCACGCGGGCCTCGCGGTGTCCAAACGCCCTTTCCTCGCGTCGGTCCCCTGCGATTCCCCGTTTCTGCCCGAAGACCTGGTTGCGCGCCTCTATACGCGCATCGACGAGACCGGGGCCGAGCTCGCCGTCGCGAAAACCGGCGACCAGCCGCACCCGGTGTTCTCGCTCATGCGGCGCGGCGTGCTCGAGCACTTGTCCGCCTTCCTGAAGGAAGGCGGACGCAAGATCGACGCCTGGTACGCGACCCTCAACGTCGTCGAGGTCGCGTTCGACGACGAGGTGGAGGCGTTCTCCAACATCAATACCCTCGACGAGCTGGCCTGGTACGAAAAATGAGCTCTCTGCAGGACGCGATCAGCTGCGTGAGCGGTTACGATCCCAACGCGCTCCCGGTCGCGAAGGCTAACCAGGTCATACGTTCCTTCATCAGGCCCGTCTCGGGGGTGGAAAGGCTCCCGGCGCGCGCGGCGCTTGGCCGCGTTCTCGCGCGGGACATCGTCTCGCCGATGAACGTCCCGTCGCATGACAACTCGGCGATGGACGGTTACGCGGTGCGCGGCGCCGACCTGACCTCAAGCGGCCCCGTCACGCTCACGGAGATCGGCGCGGCTCTCGCAGGGAAGAAGTTCACTGGACCGGTGGGTCCCGGCCAATGCGTGCGCGTCATGACCGGCGCGGTGATGCCGCAAGGCACCGACACGGTCGTGATCCAGGAAATCGTGAAAGTCGAAGGCAAGCGGGTGACCTTCCCCGCCGGGCAGGAAGCCGGACAGAACCGCAGGCTCGCGGGCGAGGATCTCGCAAAGGGCAAGCCCGCACTGCACGCAGGGCGGCTCCTGCGCCCGGCCGATCTCGGCCTGGTGGCCTCCCTCGGCATCAGCACGCTGTCCGTGCGGCGGAAATTGAGGGTCGCGTTCTTCTCCACCGGCGACGAGCTGGTGTCCGTCGGGAAGAAGCTGAAGCCCGGAGAAGTCTACGACTCCAATCGCTACACGCTCTGGGGGATGCTAGAGCGCCTGGGCTGCGAGACCGTCGACCTCGGGGTCGTACGCGATGATCCGGGGAAGCTCGAAGCCGCGTTCCGCAAGGCGGCTGCGGGCGCCGATGCCGTGGTGACTTCGGGCGGGGTTTCGGTCGGCGAGGCCGACTTCACGAAGCAGATGATGGCGAAGCTGGGCGAGGTCGTCTTCTGGAAGATAGCGATGCGGCCGGGCCGCCCCATGGCCTTCGGGCACATCCGCGGCGGCGGCCGATCGGCCTACCTCTTCGGCCTGCCCGGGAACCCGGTCGCGGTCATGGTGACGTTCTACCATTTCGTGCGCGGCGCCCTGCTCACCCTGGCGGGGCGCGCCGACACGGAGCTTCCCTTGCTGCGCGCTCGGTCGGAGACGGCGATGCGCAAGAAGCCGGGCCGCACCGAGTACCAGCGCGGCGTCCTCGCGCTGCAAAACGGCGAATGGAGCGTGCGCCTCACCGGCGCTCAGGGGTCGGGGATCCTGCGCTCGATGTCGGAGGCGAACTGCTTCGTCGTCCTCGAACACGAACAGGACGGCGTCGCGGCCGGCGACTACGTGCAGGTGATGTTGATGGACGGCCTGGTATAGCGCTTCAGCCCAGGGCGGCGATCTTCGCAAGCAGCTCCTTCGCGTCCACCGGCTTCACGATATAGTCCTTCGCGCCCTGCCGCATTCCCCAGACCTTGTCGGTTTCCAGCTTCTTGCTGGTGCACACGATGACCGGGATATGTTTCGTCGCCTCGTCGTGCGTGATGGCCCGCGTCGCCTTGAAGCCGTCGGTCCCGGGCATGATGATGTCCATGAGGATCAGGTCCGGTTGCTCGGACTTCGACTTCGCGATGCCCTCGTCCCCGCCCTGGGCGGTCACGCACTGATAGCCCTGCTTGCTCAGGGTCTCTACGAGGAACTGGCGGTCCGTAGCGGAATCGTCGACGATTAGAATCTTCTTGATCGGCACAGCCTGGCCTCCTTTTCTTGCGAACGACGGGATAGTCTACTCCCAGACCCCGAAGCCATTCCGACGGAGAACAAGTCCATGAAAATCCTCGCTGAATCCGCAGTGGCGCTGGTCGCGCTCCTGCACGTCTACTTCCTCGTCCTCGAGATGTTCCTGTGGACGAGGCCTTTCGGAATGAAGGCTTTCGGTATCACGCCGGAATTCGCCGCTGCCTCGAAAGCGCTGGCCGCCAACCAGGGCCTCTACAACGGGTTCATCGCCGCGGGACTTGCGTGGAGCGTGTTCCTCGGCAGCGAGCCCGTCGCTGGTTTCTTCCTCGGTTGTGTGATCGCCGCCGGCGTCTTCGGCGCGATCACGGTGAGCATGAAGATCTTCTGGGTGCAGGCGCTCCCCGGAATCGTGGCGCTCGTGCTGGTCTGGCTCGCCTAGCCTGTGCTCCGCCTCTCCGATTCGGCCCACAGTCGCAGCGGCCTCGCGACGCTTCCTGCAGAGGCGCCTGAATAACGGGCACGCGCACCCTGTACCAAGGCTATGGGTTCCTGTATCGCCTGGTAAAGCTCTACGCCAGCGGGAATTGGGTCGAGCGCCCGCATGAGCGCCACGGTCGGGCTCGTGCTATCGTCTTTTCATGGCTCTCTCCCCTGCCGCGAAGTCCGAGCTGACTCCCACTGGGAAGCTGCGCATCGGTATCAACTACGGCAACTTCCTTCTCGTCACGAAGCACTCCGAAACGGAATACAGCGGCATCGCCGTCGATCTGGGGCGCGAGCTGGGGAAGCGCCTGAACGTCCCGGTCGACCTCGTACCCTTCGCCACCGCGGGCAAGCTCGCCGACGCGGTCAAGGCGGGCGCCTGGGACGTCGCCTTCCTGGGCAACGAACCGCAACGGGCATCCGAGATCGCCTTCAGCCCGGCGTATCTCGAAATCGAGGCGGGGTACCTGGTCCCGGCCGGCTCGCCCATCAAAGGCATGGCAGAGGTGGATCGGCCCGGCGTGCGCATCGCGACCGCGGTGAACAGCGCATATGACCTGTACCTTTCCCGCAATATCAAGCACGCGACGCTGGTGCGCGCCCAGGCGATTCAGGGCTCGTACGACGCCTTCGTGAAGGACAAGCTCGAGGTACTCTCCGGGCTAAAACCGCGCCTACTCACGGATGCGCAGACGCTGCCGGGATCACGCGTCCTCGAGGGCCGCTTCACGACCGTCCAACAATCGGTCGGCACGCCGCGGGGGCGGCCCGCCGCCGCCGGCTATCTAGGTGAGTTCGCGAAGGATGTGAAAACGTCGGGATTCGTTGCGCAGGCGATCGCCCGCCATTCGGTACGAGGGGTTACCGTCGCGCCCTGACGACAAGAGCCCCGGTGGAATGCGGGGCCGGCATTGAGTGTTTGCGAGGAAAAGACGTACATCTCTTTTTTTTGCTGGTCATCAACCCTAGGAGGGGATCATGAAAAAGAAACTGGTTGTACTCACATTGCTCTTCCCGCTCGGCATAGCCGCGGGCCCGGTCCTCGCCGACGATCATGGCAACGGTTCGCTCACGGACCGCGTAGCCATCGATCGCGACGTAGACGCGTTCGCGGTCCTTCCCGACGGAGTAAGGTTCCCGGAGGGAATCACCGCGAACCCGTACAACGGCGACATCTACACGGCCACGTTCGACGCGCCGCCGGGAAATCACCCGAACAAGCTCCTGCGCTATGACCGGCATGGACGCCTCATCGCCTCGCGCGACTTCGGGAACACGCCGCTGCTCGGCCTGGAATTCGACCGCGTTCACAAGAAGGTCTACATCCTGAATGTCGGCAACTTCGCAGGCGTCGACTCCAAGGTCCAGCGCGTCGCGGCAGACTTGAGCAATCTCGAGGATGTCGCCGTCGTTCCCGGGATTGGCGCCCCGACGCCGCGGACCGTGCCCAACCCCGACGGCAGCAGCGACGCCATCAGTTTCGGCTCAGGCGCGCGCGTCCCCAACGCGATGGTCTTCGATAGCAAGGGGAATCTCTACGTTTCCGACTCGTTCCAGGGCGCGGTGTTCAAGATTGCCAACCCGAACGGGTGCGTCCCTTCCTGCGCCATGGAGACGTTCAGCCACGATCCTCAGCTCGCCACGGCGGGGTTCCCGCCCTTCGGCGCCAACGGGCTCGCGTTCAACAAGGACGAGTCTGTGCTCTTCATCGCCAACACCGGTGACGACACCGTGCTTGCGCTCGACATGGTTTCCGGGTTGAGGACGGTCACCGTGTTTGCCCAGAGCCTGAACGGCGCAGACGGCCTCGTTTTCGACGCGAACAGCGGCCTACTTTGGGTCTGCACCAATCAAGCCGATGAGATCGTCGCCCTGAACGAAAACGGTAGAGTCGTCGCGAAGCTGGGCGAGCTTCGCGGCATCAACCGCAACGGCACACCCAACGGGCTGCTCTTTCCGGCGAGCCCCGTCATCGTCGGCGGCGAGCTTTTCGTCACCAACCTCGCGATTGCTCTTACCCCTGCGGTCGGGGACGAGCCAGAAGAGGATGTCACCCGTTGGACCCTCTCGCGAGTAAGGTTGCCGCGCTAACGGCTAGGCAATAGAGCCGCGTGAAAAGCCCCGCTCAGCCGGGGCTTCTTTTTCGCTCTAGCCGAGAAGCCTCAGGACCAGCATCCCGCCGGCGATTGTGATCAGGATGCTGCGCGTCGCCGCCGCGAGCGCAAATGCAATCAGCCCCGCAACGAGTCGCGGATTCTCGATGGAAATCGCCACCGTGCCGTGGGTCGACGCGAGATCCGGCACAATGATCGCCATCAGCGCGGCGGCAGGAGCGTAGCGCAACACCCGCTCGGCGGTCGCCGGGAGCCGCAGGTGGCTCCCTGGAAGGACGAAGATCGCCCGCGATAGGAAGGCGACGACGCTCATCCCGCCGATCAGCGCCCACCCGAGCCAGCCCTCGTCGAGCACGCTATCCCCTTTCTCGCGGTCGCGCGCCGAGGCGGGCCACCGCGAGCGCGACCGCAACGCCCGCGGCGATCGCTGCAAGCAGCCCCGTATTCATCGGCCATTTCGCGGCGACGAGCCCCACCGCGCCGGCGGCGAGCGCTCCGCACACCGCCGCGCGGTCGAACAACAGCGGCATCAGGATCGCGATCAGCGCGAGGGTGGAAGCGAACTCGAGCGACCACGAATGCGGAATGAGCGCGCCGGCGAAAATGCCGACCCATGAGGAAACCTGCCAGCCTGTCCACATGACCAGCGACCCTCCGAGGAAGTGCCAGTGCTTGTTCGGCTCGCCGCGACCCGGCCGGAACTTCCCCGCGAAGAGCGCAAATATGCCGTCGACGGTGATATAGGAGAGAAGCGCGCGCCAGGGCCGCGACAGGTGCTCGAAATGCGGCGCAAGCACCGCGCTGTAGATGACGTAGCGCAAGTTCACGACGAGCGCCGTGGCGTACATGACCCACAGCGGGGCTTTGGCAATCAGCAAAGGCAGCACCGCGAGTTGCGCGGAACCCGCGAATACGAACACGCTCATCGCGACGGCCTGTGCGCGTGACAAGCCCGCGCTCGTCATCGCCACGCCAGCGACGATGCCCCAGGGAACGATGCCGACGAGAAGAGGGATCGACGCGAGGGCGCCTTCGCCGAGGTTCGAGATTTTCTCGCGCTGCATTCCTGCGGATTTTTTCTCTCGTTTGCTCGATCCTGCGTCATGCGGAACAAATGCACGTCGCGACCTTCATCATACCGGCAGACCGCGAAAAACTACCGGAACCCTCCGAGTTTCTGGATTTCCGCGCCAGCGTTCCTTGACCGTGGAAGCGGAAGAAGCGAAATTGCGCATGACAAAGACATACGTGGGGAGGATCCCATGAAGGCATCCACGCAGATCATCGTTATCGTGTCGGCGGCGCTTGCCCTTGCCGCGTGTCCCGGGAAGAAGGAAAAGGAAAAACCGTCGGTTCTCTACGTCAACGCCGCGACCGGCTCGGACGGGAATTCCGGCACGCAGTCGTCGCCCCTGAAAACGCTCAGCAAGGCGATGCGTATCGCCACCAACGGTTCCACGGTGCAGGCCGCCCCCGGCGTCTACGACGCGCACAACGGCGAAACCTTTCCCATCTCGGTCCCCGGCGGCGTGCTGCTGATCGGCAACGAGGCGAGCAAGGGAGGCGGAAGCGCGCCTACCAGCATCGTCGGCGGTGGACTCGCTCCCGGAGCCGCCTCTGGAACCGTCGGCGTCACGCTCCTCCCCGGCGCATCGTCGACGGTCGCCGGATTTACGATCACCAATGACAACACAGCGTTCGCAGAGCGCCGAGGAATCGTTCTTTCGAATGCCTCGGTAACGCTGCGGAACAACAAGATCACGGGCGCTGCCCAAAGCACCGGCATATACGTCGGCGCCTCGAGCGGACATCTGATCTCCGGCAACCAAATCGTGAACAACCAGGGCTCCGGCCTCGGATTCATGGAGGGAGGAACCGGAAGCAAGGTCGAAATGAACGCCATCACCGGCAACTCGGTCGGTGTCAAGTACGGAGTCGCCGGCGGCGATCTCGGCGGCGGCTCCGCGGGCAGCGCCGGCGGAAATGTGATTTCGTGCAATACCCAGTACGATCTCGATACGTCGGCGTCGGCCGCGATCACCGTGTCCGCGGCAAGCAATGCCTGGGATCACCCGTCCCCCACGCTCGGATGCGGAACCGGCGACGACATCTGCGATCCCAACGCGGGGACGGGCAACGCAGCAACCATCGTCGCAGCGCCCGCGACACAGGCATCGAGCAATTGCGGGGGCTCGGTCTTCTACGTGAGCTTCCTCGGTTCGGACTCTAACCCGGGAACGCAGGCCCTGCCGTTCCAGACCATCACCCATGCGCTGACCGTGGCTACGAGCGGCTCGACCGTCCAGGTGGCGCCGGGCACCTACGACCTCCTGAATGGAGAAACCTTTCCGGTGACGGTCCCCGATGGGGTCTTGCTGATCGGAGACGAAGCGAACAAGGGCGGCGGGGCGAGCCCCACTACCATCGCCGGCGGCGCCGCCGCGCCGGGGTTCGTGAACACCAGCGTTACCGTGCTCCCCGGCACCGGGTCGACGGTCGCGGGCTTCACCATCACGGACACCTTCGCCACGCTCACCATCCGTCGCGGGCTCATTCTCCAGAACGACAACGTGACCCTGAGAAACAACACGGTGACCGGCGCGAACCACCAGTACGGCGTCTATGTCGACGCCTCCGGCAACCACCTGATCGCCGGAAACAGGATCGTAAACAACGCGCCGGGCGCGGGCACCGGCCTCGGCTTCATCAACGGCGGAGTCGGGAGCAAGGTGGAAAACAACGTCATCACCGGCAACGGCTTCGGCGTCGAGTACGATGTCGCCGGCGGCGATCTGGGCGGCGGCGCTGCCGGCAGTGCGGGCGGGAATGTGCTCTCCTGCAACGGCGTCCTGGACCTCGCGGCGTTCGCCACAACTCCGATCACCATTCCCGCGGCGAACAACTTCTGGGACCACCTGCCGCCGACACTTTCGTGCAACTTCACGGGAGACGACGTCTGCGACGTCAATGCCGGAACCGCGAGCGCGGCGACGATCACCACCGCCGGCGCGGCCCTGACGTCGAGCCCCTGCCCCTAGCCTCGGGGCAGATCGCTGCGAACCGGGCGCGGCGCATGCCGCCCCGGTTCGCTATTTCTTGAGATTCCCGTAGAGCATCTCGACGAATTTGTCGGGCGGAAGGAAGCCCTTGCCCCAGACCGCGTCGAACTGCGCGCTCGGCCTGGAAGCGATGACCTGTTCCAGCGTCTTGCCCTGCTTGATCTGACCCGAAATGCGGCCGGACACGGCCGCGAGCATGTCGCGATACTTCTTGAGCTCGGCCTTGCCGGCGAGCGGGCCGTGCCCAGGGATGATCTTGGTCTTTTCGCCCGCCATCTTCAGCACGCGGTCCGCGGCGGCGAGCACGCCCGCGACCGATCCGCCGCTCGAGGTGTCGATGAACGGGTAGAGCCCGTTGAAGAACGTGTCGCCCGTGTGGATCACGTCGCTCTTCGCGAAGTGCACGATCGTGTCGCCGTCGGTATGCGCGCGGGGCGCGTGAAAGGCGCGGATCTCGTCGCCATTCAGGTGAAAGGTCACGTCGCGCGTGAATGTGACGATGGGCAGCGCGACGGCCGGCTCGGGCTTGGTCTTCATGCCGAGGAACGCGATGAAGCCTTCCTGCGACAGGCGCTTCCTGACGTTCTCCTGCGCAACGATTATCGCGCCGGCTTTGCCGAGGTTCTGGTTGCCCCCGGTATGGTCGAAGTGCCAGTGGGTGTTCAGCAGGAAGCGCACCGGCTTCGCGTTGAGCTTGGCGATCGCCGCCTCGATCTTCGGCGTCAGCGGCGCGAACTGGTCGTCGATGAGGAACACCCCGTCCTCTCCCACCGACACGCCAAGGTTGCCGCCCGCGCCGGTCATCATGTAGACACCTTCGGCGAGCTTGTCGGTCTGAATCTCTACCTTGGAAAAGTCGTCTTGCGCGATTGCGGACGCGGCGAGCAGCGTCGCGGCGCAGAACGCCGGAATGCGGGAAAGCTCTTTTCTCACTGGCCTGTCCCTTCCGTGAATTGCGATTGGGGAGCCGCCTGGCGGCGAATCATTCTCGGTCCCGGTCCAACCTGACGACATTGGCCGGGGGCTTCTCCTCGATCTCGGCGCCCTCGATCTGCTCGAAGCGCTGCGAGATCTTGCGGCTGGAGACCTGCACGTCCTGGGCGTCCTCGTGAGCCTGCCGGATGTGGTCGGCGAGCTTCTTCATCCGCTCGTCGAATCTCTGGAAATCCACCCCGAGCTTAGCGAGCTCGTCCTTGATCACGTGGATATGCCTGCGCGTCTCGACATCCTTGAGCACCGCGCGCGCGGTGTTGAGCACCGCCATCAGCGTCGTCGGGGAAACGATCCAGACCCGCTTGCCGATCGCGTACTCGACGACCTCGGGATGATAGGCGTGGATCTCCGCGAACACCGCTTCCGCCGGCACGAACATCACCGCGCCGTCCGAGGTCTCGCCCGGCACGATGTACTTCCTCGCGATATCGTCGACGTGCTTCCTGACGTCGGCCTTGAACTGCCGCTGCGCGGCCGCACGCTCGGCCTCGCTCGCATCGGGGCTGAACATCCGGTGGTAGTTCTCCAGCGGGAACTTGGCGTCGACGGGAACCATCCCGGTCGGAGGGGGCAGGCGCAGCGCGCAGTCGACGCGCGTGCCGTTCGAGAGCGTGCACTGCAGCTCGAAAGCCGCGTTCGGCAGCACGTTACGCACCAGCGCCTCGAGCTGCACCTCGCCAAACGCGCCCCGGCTGCGCTTGTCGCCGAGCAGCTCCTGCAGGCTGACCACGCTACCGGTGAGGTTCTCGATCTTCTTCTGCGCCTCGTCGATCGTGGCCAGGCGCTGCATCACGCTGACGAAGGTGTCGTTGGTCTTCTTGAAGCCCTCCTCCAGGCGCTCGTCGACCTTGCCGGCGATCTGGTCGAGGCGCTGGTCGATCTTGGCGGAGAGACGCTCGCTCGAATCGGCGAGATTCCGGCCGAGCCGGTCGCCCTGCTGCGTCAGGCCCTCATGCAGGTCCTTGAGCATCTCGCGATGCTTCTGCTCGAGCGTCGGGCCGAGCACCGCGGCAGGGTCGCGAAAACCCCGCTCGAGCAGCACCAAGCGCCGCAATACCCGGAAGAGAACGACCAAAACGACGGCGAGGACGGCCAGCGTGATTTCAGCCATCGTTCATTGTAACGCCACGAAACTCCGGCGCACACCTTCAAGCGGCTTCGCGCAGGGCCGCGAGCGGCGGGCGGTTGAGCGCAGCGCGCGCACCCGCCCAGGCGTTGAGCACCACGCAAGCCAGACCCAGCGCCGGCCCGGCGACCCAGATCCACCCGTTCAAGATGAAGTCGAGCTCGAAGACGCGCGTCGCGAGGACCCAGCCTATCGCAGTCGCGCCGAGCGCCCCCAGCGCGCCGGCGATCAGCCCCAGGACGGCGAACTCGGCGCGCTGCGCCGAAAGCACCTGAGCGCGGCTCGCACCGACGGCGCGCATCACGGCGACTTCGTGGGTTCGTTCGTCCTGCGTCGCGAGCAGAGCCGCGTACAGCACCAGCACTCCCGCGGCGAGGGCGAACAGGAAGACAAGCTGCACCGCCCCGATCAGCTGGTTCATCACCGCCTGGACCTGGCGCAGGACCGATCCGACGTCGATCACCGTGAGATTGGGAAAGGCCTTCGACAGGCGCAACGTGAGCAGCGCATCACCGACCGGCGCGCGAAAGCTCGCCACGTAGCTCGCGGGGAAGCCTTCCAGGAGGGACGGCGTCGTGATGAAAAAGAAGTTCGGATGCATCGAGTTCCAATCGAGCCTGCGCACGCTGGTGACGGGCGCCGAAAAGCTGCGGCCCGCGGAAAGAAACTCGAGCCGGTCGCCGAGCCGGATCCCGAGGCGCTGCGCCACCCAGCGCTCGACCGAGATTGCGCCGTCCTTCAGGTCTCCGGACCCGAACCAGGCGCCTTCCTCCACCCGATTGTCGGGCGGAAGCGCCGAAAAGTAGCTCACATTGAATTCGCGCTCGATCTGGCGCTTCGCGCGCTCGTCCGCGTAGTCCTCGGAACCCACCGGCCGGCCGTTGATCGCGATCAGTCGGGCTCTAACCATCGGAAAAATCTGCGGCCGCCCCACGTCGTTGCGCTCCAGGAACCCGTCCAAAGGCGCTCGCTGATCCGGCTGGATGTTGACGAGGAACCGGTCGGGTGCGTCCGGCGGCAGGCGCTTCCTCCAAGCATCCAGCAGGTCGGCCCGGATCAGGGTAAGGAGCAGGACGGCGGTAAGGCCCAGGGCGATCGCCACGATCTGCACCGCGTTGCTGCGCGGCCGACGCATCAGGCTGGCAAGCCCGTAGCGCCAGGAAACGCGCACGGCGCCGCCCCCGGAGCGCCCGACCCCGGCGACGAGGCGCAGCACGGCATAGGCGACCGCCCCGAAAACGGCAAAGGAGGCGGCAAAGCCTCCGAACAAGTAGGCCGCGAGCGGGAACTCACCGGCCTGCCATCGCAGCAGTACGAACGTCCCGGCGAACCCCAGTATGTATACAGCGATCGCCCCCCGACGCGCCGCGCCGGCGTCGCGGCGGATCACCCGCAGCGCCGGGACGTCCTTGAGCTGGAGCAGCGGGGGAAGCGCGAAGCACGACAGCAGCACGAGCCCGGTCGCCGCTCCCTGCACGAGCGGCGCGACACCGGGTTGCGGCAAGCTCCCGGGAATGAGCGAGGCGAGCAGCCAGGCGACCAAGCTCTGGACGAGAAACCCCAGCGCGCACCCCGCGAGCGAGGCGAGAACCGCGAGCAGCAGGAACTCCGACGCGAACAGGGCGAAGAGCCGCGACTGCGAGGCGCCCATGCAGCGCATCACGGCATAGCCGTCGAGATGCCGCTGGGTGTAGCGTCTCGCGCCGAGAGCGAGGGCGACCGCGGACAGGATTACAGAGAGCATTGCGGCCAAGCCGAGAAAGCTCTGCGCGCGGTCCAGCCCGGCGCGCACCTCGGGGCGCGCGTTCTCCAGGCTGTCGACCCGCTCGCCGCGGCCGAGCCTTTGCCTCGCCCACTGCTCGAACCTCAGGATCGCCGCTGGCTCGCCCGCCGCGAGAAGCTGGTAGCGGATGCGGCTCTGCGGCTGCACCAGACCGGTGGCGGGCAGATCGTCGATGCGCATCAGAATCCTGGGCGCAAAGTTCACGAAGGACACGCCGCGGTCGGGCTCGAGCGTGAGCACCGCGGCGACGCGAAAGCGCGCCCGACCGAGCTCGATCGCGTCGCCGGGCCTCGCCTTCAACGCGGCCATCATGCTCTGGTCCAGCCATACGCTGCCCGCCGCGGGAATTCCGGCCGTGTCGGCGTCCGGAGCGTTGAGGTCGGGCGCGGTCCGCAGCGCGCCGCGCAGGGGATAGGCGGGCGTCACCGCCTTGACCGAGGCGAGCTGCGCCTCTTCGCCCGCCCTCGCCATGCTGACGAAGCTCACGCTCTCGGCCAGCCGCAGGCCGAGCCTTGCGATCGTTGCCGGAAATTCCGCGCTCCACGGGTGGTCGGCGCTCAGCAGCACGTCCGCTCCGAGGACACGGTGCGCGTCGCGGATAAGCAGCTGCCGTACCCGGTCGGCGAAGAAAGCGACGCTGGCGACGCTTCCCGCGGCCAGCACCAGGGCGAGGGCGAGCACGTGGAGCTCGCCCGCGCGCCAGTCGCGGAGGAGCATTCTTGAAGCCAGGCGCAGCATCGGACTCAGGCGTCGCCCTCGATGCGGCCTGCGACCAGGCGTATCTTTCTCGGGCACCGCGCCGCGATCGCCTCGTCGTGGGTGACCAGCAGCAGGGTGGTTCGCTCTTGTTCGTTCAGCTCGAATATCAGATCGATCACGCCAGCCCCGGTCGCGGCGTCGAGGTTGCCCGTGGGCTCATCGGCGAGCAGCAGCTTGGGCCGGGCGACGAACGCCCGCGCCAGCGCGACGCGCTGCTGCTCGCCCCCCGAGAGCGTTTTCGGGTAGTGCCGCAGCCGTTCGCCGAGACCGACCCGCGAGAGCATCTCGCGCGCCAAGTCCGCCGCGCCGGGCTCGCCCGCCAGCTCGAGCGGCAACATCACGTTTTCCAGAGCGTTCAGCGCCGGAAGCAGATGGAAGGACTGGAACACGAAACCCAGCAGCCTCGCGCGCAGCGCCGCTCTGCCGTCTTCGTTCAGGGCGAAGAGGTCCGCTCCGTCGAGGCGCACCGTCCCCGCGCTCGGGGTGTCGAGCCCTGCGAGCAGCCCGAGAAGCGTCGATTTCCCCGAGCCCGAGGCGCCGACGATGGCGACCGCTTCACCGGGCATGACCTCGAGCGAAATGTCCTTCAGAATAACCAGATCCGGAGCGCCGCCGGCCGAATTTCCGTTCAGCCGGACGATCTTCGAGAGTCCCGCCGCGCCGACGATCGAATGAGAGGAATCAGGCATGAAATCGATACTGTTTGCCGCCGTGCTCGCCTTCAGCGGCGCAGCAGCAGCGGCGACCGCTGCGCCGACCATCCTGGTCTTCGGAGACAGCCTGTCCGCGTCCTACGGGATTCCGCAGAGCGCGGGCTGGGTCGCTCTGCTCGGCGAGCGCTTGAAGCAACGCAAGTCGAATTATAGCGTGGCGAACGCGAGCATCAGCGGCGAGACCTCCGCGGGCGGCGCGGCGCGGATCGGCAAGGTGCTTGCCGCGACCAAGCCCGCGATCGTCATCGTCGAGCTCGGCGCGAACGACGGACTGCGAGGGCTGCCGGTCGAGCAGATGAAGAAAAACCTGACCGCCATCGTGCAGGCGTCGAAGCGCGAAGGCGCGCGCGTCGTGCTCGTGGGCATGCAGCTGCCGCCCAACTACGGCGTCCCCTACGTCAACACCTTCCGCGTCGCTTTCGTCGACGTCGCCCGGGACGAGCGCGTTCCCCTCGTGCCCTTCCTACTCGCGGGTCTGGACAAGCGCGAGCAGTTCCAGGCGGATGCCATCCACCCTACCGCCGACGCGCAGCCGATCCTTCTGGAGAACGTGTGGCGGAAGCTCGCTGCGACGGTGATCGCGCCGCCTAGGTAACCGCGAGCACGGCGCCGCCCGCGCGCATCGATCCGATGCGGCAGGCCTGGGAAAAACCCTGTCCGCCGAATTCCTCCAGCACCCGCTTTTCGGCGGAGGGTGCGCACGCTACCAGCAATCCTCCGCTCGTCTGCGGATCGCTGATCAGCTTTCGCTTCCAGTCCGGCGCGACCGCAGGCATGCGCACCTCGTAGCCGTAGCCCTTCCAGTTGCGGTCCGACGCGCCGGTCGCGGTCCCCTCCTTCACCCACTCCAGCGCCTCGGGAATCACGGGCAGGTCGTCGAACTTCAGTTCGGCGCCTAGCTTCGAGCCGCGGCAAATCTCGAGCAGGTGCCCGGCCAAGCCGAAGCCGGTCACGTCGGTGAGCGCGTGGACGTCCTCCATCTCGGCGAGCGCCGCGCCCGGCGTGTTGAGCTGGGTGGTGACTTCGACCATGCGTTTGTAGCCCTCGGCCGACAGCTTTCCCTTCTTCAGCGCGGCTGAAAGTATCCCGACACCCAACGGCTTGCCGAGGATCAGGACATCGCCTTCCCGCGCGCGGTCATTGCGCTTCACTTTCTTCGGATGCACGAGGCCGAGCGCGACCAGGCCGTAGATCGGCTCGAGCGTATCGATCGAGTGTCCCCCGGCGACCGGAATCCCTGCTTCGGCGCACACCGACTCGCCGCCCGCGATGATCTTCTGGATGACTTCGACCGGCATCTTGTCGAGCGGCATGCCGACGATCGCGAGCGCGAAGATCGGCTTGCCGCCCATCGCGTAGACGTCCGAAAGCGCGTTCGTCGCCGCGATGCGGCCGAAGTCTGTCGGGTCGTCGACGATCGGCGTGAAGAAATCGGTGGTCGCGACGATCGCCTGCTCGTCGTTGAGGCGGTAGACAGCGGCGTCGTCGCTCGACTCGATGCCGACGATCAGATCCTTCGGCAGCCCGCGGATGGGCGTCTTGGCAAGAATCTCCGAGAGCACCGCGGGCGCGATCTTGCAGCCGCAGCCGCCGCCGTGCGAGAACTGCGTCAGTCGGATGAGATCGGCGGGAGCGTTCATGGAATAAAATGCGGCATGGACGTGAAGCGCGCAAACGCCGCTACGGTAGCACAGCTCGATGCCTTTGACGAGATCATCGACGTTCGCTCTCCGGGGGAATTCCACATCGACCACGTGCCCGGCGCGGTGAATTGTCCCGTGCTCGACGACGAGCAGCGCGCTCGAATCGGAACGATGTACAAGCAAATCTCTCCCTTCGAGGCGAAGAAGGCGGGCGCCGCGCTGGTGTCGAAGAACATCGCAGGGCACATCGAGGAGCGCTTCCGCGGGCGCGGTCGGGCCTGGCGGCCGCTGGTCTATTGCTGGCGCGGCGGACAGCGGTCGGCCTCGATGGCGCACGTGCTGCGCGAAGTGGGCTGGGACGCGGCCACGCTCGAGGGCGGGTATCGTGCGTACCGGCGCGAAGTACTGGTGCAGCTCGAGGTCCTCCCGGCGAGGCTTCGCTTCCGGGTGCTGTGCGGCGCGACCGGAAGCGGCAAGAGCCGCCTGCTCGCGGCGATCGCGGCAACAGGCGCGCAGATCCTCGACCTCGAGCGCCTCGCCCGCCACCGGGGGTCGCTCCTCGGCGATCTGCCGGGCGAGCCCCAGCCGTCGCAGAAGATGTTCGACAGCCTGGTTTGGGCCGAGCTCAGAGATTTCGATCCGTCCCGGCCCGTGTACGTCGAGGCCGAAAGCAAAAAAATCGGCCAGCTTCAGGTGCCCGCAGGTCTCCTCGAGCGCATGCGGACGGGAGATTGCGTCCGGCTGGAGGTCCCGGTGGCCGAGCGCCAGCGCTTCCTCATCGACGAATACCGGCATTTCCTCTCCGCACCCACCGACCTCAAGAGGAAGCTCGAGGGGCTGACGGTGCACTATGGCCGTTCGGTAGTGGAGCGCTGGCTGTCCCTGGCCGACGCGGGAGCATGGCGGGATCTGGTCGGTGACCTATTGCACACGCATTACGATCCTTCGTATCTGCGCGCGACCGCGAAAAACTATTTGCATTATGATAGCGGCCGGAAGCTTTCCCTCGAACGGCTCGATGAGGCCGGGATAGAAAGCGCCGCCGCGGAGCTCTCCCGGTCCCCGGTCTGAATTGGAGGGATCGGGAGTCGGAGACGCGATGTTCTTCAGGCAGCTTTTCGATCCCGCGTCGTCCACGCTGACGTACCTTATCGCGGACGACACGAGTCACGAAGCGGTCCTGATCGACCCGGTGGTCGAGCAGGCCGATCGAGACGTGCGCCTGCTGCGTGAGCACGGTCTGGCGCTCAAGTACACGCTCGAGACCCACGTCCACGCGGACCACGTCACCGCGGCCGAGACCTTGAAGCAGGCGACCGGGTCCAGGACCGCGGTGTCCCGCGACTGCAACGCGCAAGGGTACGACCTGCTGCTCAAGGACGGCGACGTGATCCTCTTCGGTCACGAGGAGATCCTTACCATCGCCACGCCGGGCCACACGCCCGGGAGCGTTTCCTACCTGTGGCGCGACCGCGTGTTTACGGGCGACACGCTGCTGATCGGCGGCTGCGGGCGCACCGATTTCCAGAACGGCAGCGCCGAGGCGCTGTGGCACAGCATCACCGAGAGGCTCTTCAAGCTCGACGATCAGATCCTGGTGTACCCGGGGCACGACTACAAGGGCCGCAGAGTGAGCAGCATCGGCGAGGAGAAACGCTTCAATGCGCGCGTCAGCAACAAGACGCGCGAGGAGTTCCTCTCGATCATGGGCAACCTCGGTCTGCCGATGCCGGCGCGGATCCACGAGGCAGTCCCCTCCAACCTCGGGGGCGGCGCCGATCAGGCGGCGGTCGGGCGCGCATCCGAGCAATGGGCGGCGCTCGAAAATCGCGTCGACGTGCAGAACGTCTCCGCGCGGCAGCTCGCCGAGCTGCTCCGCGGCGGCGGAATCCATCTGATCGACGTGCGTACGCCCGGAGAATTCGAGAGCATGAGGATCGCGGGCGCGATGAACGTCCCCCTCGACCGGCTCGATCCGGCCGGGCTGCTCGAGAGCCTCGGCGCGCACGCGCCGGTGTACTGCGTGTGCCAGACGGGAACGCGCAGCCAGCTGGCGGCAGCCAAGCTGCGCTCGGCCGGCTTCACCCGTGTGGTCCACGTCGACGGCGGCACGAACGCCTGGGCGATGGCGGGTTTGCCCGTGGCGCGCAGAAGCGCCGTCCGAACCTGAGGGGAGGAGGACGTGAGCCCCGAAGATCAAGCCCGCCCGCTGGTGCTGTCCCTGGCGAGCGTCGGTGCGGACGAGGAGCGGTACCTGCGCTCGCTCCTGGCGCTTCTCAAGTCCTATCTCGATCCGCAGTGGTGCCTCGCCGCGCGTCTGGGCGACCTTCCGGACGCCGTTCTCGTCGACATGGACGGTCCCGAGGGACGCCAGGTATGGGAGAACGTGCACTTCGGCGGCATTCCCCGCATCGCCCTCAGCCGCGACCAGGTGCTCGGGGCGGAATGGACCTTGCTCAAGCCGATCAAGACCGGCGGCCCGCACAGCGT
>DATEGT010000144.1:0-9639 GCA_035280025.1 Burkholderiales bacterium
CCGCCGGCCAGCATCTACGGCAACGAGCTCGCGATGCGCCAGGGGCGCGAGCGCGTGATCTGGAAGGCGATGCTCGCCTCGGGAGCGCTGACCTGCGCGCTCGGCTTTCTGTCGTTCCTTCCCCTGCCGGCGCTCGCCGGGCTCATCATGCTCCACATGTGCCTCATCATGGGCGATTCTTCGGCGCTCACCGCGGGCGTGGTGACTCGCGCCGGCGAGCGGATCCGCGGGGCGACGATGGCGGTGCACTCGATGCTCGGGTTCGGCGCGGGATTCGTCGCGCCCCTGGTCTTCGGCGTGGCGCTCGACCTCGCCGGCGGCAGGACGCGTCCCCTCGCGTGGGGCCTCGCGTTCACGACGCTCGGCGCGGGGGCGGTCGTGATGGCGGGATTCATACGCGCGCGCGCCCGCGAGGGGACGCCGCCCGAATCGTGAAAGTCCCGGCCCGGGCAACCGTAGCGCGCGCTTGCCCGGCAGCCTAGAATTCGCTGCGCACAACCTACAACAACAAGCTCGAACGGATCCATGGAGAAAGAGCCGCAAGTCATCGTAGTCGGCGCGGGGCCCGTCGGGCTGCTCACCGCGCTCGCTCTCGCCGAACGGGACGTGAGGGTGCTGGTCCTCGAATGCGAGGCCGCCCTGACCATAGACCTCCGCGCCGGCACCTACCACCCGCCCTCGCTCGAGATGATGGCGCCCTACGGAATCACCGACGAGATGCACAGGACGGCGATCAAGGTGCCGCGCTGGCAGATCCGCGACCGGCGCCAGGGGGTCATCGTCGAATGGGACCTGGGCGAGATCGGCGACCTCACGCCCTATCCCTATCGCCTGCACCTCGAGCAGCACCGCCTGACGCCGATCATTCTCTCGAAGCTCAGGGCCTATCCGAACGCCGAGGTGCGGTTCTCGCACAAGGTGGTCGACGCCGAGCAGACGGGGGACTTCGTCAAGGTCAACGCGGAAACGCCCGGCGGAACCGAGATATTCCAGGCGGAATGGCTGGTCGGCGCCGACGGCGGGCGCAGCACCGTGCGGAAATGCACCGACGTGGGCTTCGACGGCTTCACGTGGGACGAGCGCTTCCTGGTGGCGAGCACCACCTACGATTACGCGCCGCACGGTTACGCGCTGAACGCCTACCTCGCCGACCCCGAGGAATGGGCGGCGCTGTTCAAGATGCCCGACGAGGGCCCTCCGGGGATCTGGCGGGTGATCTTCCCGGTTCCTCCGGACGAGGAAGAGGCGATCACGCTCTCCGAGGAGATGGTCGAACGGCGCATGCAGCGCTTCCTTCCGCGCAAGGAGCGCTACCAGATCAAGTACAAGAGCATCTACCGCGTGCACCAGCGCGTCGCCAAGGAATTCCGCCTGGGCCGCATCCTGCTCGCCGGCGACGCCGCGCACCTCAACAATCCCATGGGCGCGTTCGGGCTGAACGGCGGGATCCACGATTCGTTCAACCTCACCGAGAAGCTCGCGAAGGTGTGTCGCGGCGAGGCCGACGAGTCCCTGCTCGACGCCTACGTGCGGCAGCGGCGCACGGTGAACCTCGAGTACGTGCAGGAGCATTCCATCAAGAATCTGAGGCGTCTCAACGAGAAATCCGAGGAGAAGCGAAAGGCGAACTTCGAGGAGCTCCGCCGCGTGGCGGCGAGCCGCGAAGGCCGGCGCGAATTCCTGCAGGTGAGCAGCATGATCGCGAGCGTGCGGCGGGCAAACGCGATAAGGTAGCAGTCGGCCTGCCGGAACGGGCCGAGGTCGAACACGCGTCCCGCAGAAGGCGCGCGAGCGGAGGGTGCCATGGAAAAGATCTGGCTGCGCCATTACCCGCCGGGGGTGCCGGCCGAGATCGACTACGGGCCGTACCGCTCCACCGGAGAGCTGTTCGAGAGCGCCACCGAGAAATACCGCGACCGGCCGGCCTACACCAACATGGGCCGCACCCTCGCCTTCGGCGACCTCGAGCGCATGACGCGCGCGTTCGGGGCGTGGCTCCAATCCAAGGGACTCCCCAAGGGGGCCCGGGTGGCCGTGATGATGCCCAATTGCCTGCAATACCCGGTGTGCCTCTTCGGCGTCCTGCGCGCGGGCTACATCGTGGTCAACGTCAACCCCCTGTACACCTCGCGCGAGCTCGAGCATCAGCTGAAGGATTCCGGCGCGGAGGCGATCGTGGTCCTCGAAAATTTCGCGCACGTGCTGCAGCGCGTGATCGCCGGGACCTCGGTGAAGCACGTGGTGGTCGCGGCGCTCGGCGACCTGCTCGGCGCGAAGGGCGCGATCGTGAATTTCGTCGTGCGCCGCCTGAAGAAGATGGTGCCTTCCTGGGACCTGGAAGGAGCGGTCCGCTTCAACGCCATGCTCGCGGAGGGACGGGGACTCGCGCTCTCTCGCGTCGCGATCGGTCACGAGGAGATCGCGTTCCTGCAGTACACCGGCGGGACGACCGGGGTGTCGAAGGGCGCGGTGCTCTCGCACGGGAACATCCTCGCCAACCTCGAGCAGGCCGCCGCCTGGCTCAAGCCGTGGGTCAAGGAGGACGAGCCGCAGGCGATCATCACGGCGCTTCCGCTGTACCACATCTTCTCGCTCACGGCCAATTGCCTGCTCATGATGAAGTCCGGAGGATGCAACATACTCATCACCAATCCGCGCGACATTCCCGGTTTCGTGAAGGAGCTGCGCAGGCACAGGTTCACCATGTTCACCGGAGTGAACACGCTGTTCAACGCCCTGATGAATCATCCCGACTTCGCGAAGATCGACTTCTCGCGCCTGAGGATCGCGCTCAGCGGCGGAATGGCCGTGCAGAAAGCCGTCGCGGACCGGTGGAAGAAAATGACCGGCTGTCCTCTGATCGAGGCGTACGGTCTGTCCGAGACCTCGCCCGCCGTGACCATCAATCCGCTCGACCTCAAGGACTACAACGGCTCGATCGGGCTGCCGATTCCCTCCACCGAAGTCGCGCTTCGCGGCGAGGACGGACGCGAAGTGCCGCCCGGCTCGCCCGGCGAGCTGTGCGTGCGGGGCCCTCAGGTGATGCGGGGCTACTGGAACAACCCGGCGGAGACCGCGAAGGTGCTCGGCACCGACGGCTTCCTCGCCACCGGCGACATCGCGGTGATGGACGACAAGGGCTACGTGCGCATCGTCGACCGCAAGAAAGACATGCTGATCGTGTCGGGGTTCAACGTCTACCCGAACGAGATCGAGTCGGTCGTGGTCATGCACCCCGGCGTTCTCGAATGCGCGGTGATCGGAGTTCACGACGAGCGCTCGGGCGAGGTTCCCAAGCTTTTCGTCGTCAGGCGCGACCCGTCGCTCACCGAGGACGACGTGCGCAGGCATTGCGCGGGGAATCTGACCGGCTACAAGCGGCCGAAGTACATCGAGTTCAGGACGGAGTTGCCCAAGACGAACGTGGGAAAGATCCTGCGGAGGGCCCTTCGCGAAGAAGGGCACTGACGCGGCCGCTTCAGCTGCGCTTCTTGCTTCGCGTGCGCGTCTTGGGGGCGTTGAGCTGCGTCTCGATCGCCCGGATCAGCACATCGCGTGCGACCGGCTTGGTGAGGAAGTGGGACGCACCGAGCTTGCGCGCCTCCGCGAAAGTATCGTCGTCGCCGCGGCCCGTGAGCACGATCACCGGGATGCTCTTCGTCGCCGGATCGTTGCGCAGCGCCTTGATCATCTCGAATCCGTCGAGGTAGGGGACCGTGAGGTCGAGAAGAATCAGCTCGGGCGCCTCGGTGATGACCGCGCGCAGGCCGAGCGCCGCGTCCTCGGCGGTCAGCACCTCGTGGCCTGCGCTCGCCAGGTGCACGCGCAGCAGGTCGAGAAAGGAGACGTCGTCTTCGATAACTACGATCTTCGCCAAGCTTGCTCCCCCCACGTACGGCGGGGCCGGAAGGTCTGCGGAATTTGCGGGTGAAACCAAATTCTACACCCGGGCCGAAAGGACTAGGCGGTAAGGAATCCGCAAGAATTGCCCGGAACGCCCGTCAGCGCGCCCGGGAAGCGGTCAATTCCGGGCGCACCGCGAGCACGCGTCTGCGCAGCTCGAGCAGGTAGGGGTCCCGCACGCCGTGCTCGACCAGCCCGCGAACGGTCTCGAGCAGGTATTCGGCGGGCGTGCCGAGCTGTCCGCGCGCGCTCACCAGCGCCCTGATCACGGTCTCGAGCGGGAGCCTTCCGGCGTAGTTCGCGTGATCGCGGTTCACGAAGAATGCAATTGCCTTGAGCGTCTCTCCCGCCGCCTCGACCTCGGTCCAGCGGGGAGCGTACGCGCCCAGGACCATCTCGCGCCGCCACAGCAGACGCAGCTCCGGGACGGCGTGGTGGCCGGCGATGCGGAATGCCACGCCGTGGCAGCTGCCGCCCGAATCCAGCCCGAGGACCAGGCCGGGTTTCTGCAGCGAGCCGCGGTTGACGTGCGACCACAGGCAGAAGCTCCGGTGGAACCCGTGCAGGCGCGCCACTCGACGCTCCTCGTGATGCACGATGGGATTCCACACGAGCGAGCCGTATCCGAACAGCCAGACGTCGGCCCCCGGCGGGTGCTGGTCGAGAACCCCCCGCAGGGAAGCCTCCTGCTCGGCGTCCGAGAGCACCGGCACGCCCGGGTGAGCCTGCCGGAACGTTTCTCTCAGGAGATCCTTCTCCAGATCGGAGCGGGTGAGCGACATGCTAGGCCGCCTTGGCGGCCGGCCGCGGGGCGCGAAGCGCGGCGAGCAGCTCGGCCTCCCTTTTCTTCGCCTCGCTCAGGTGGCGGCGCTTCACGTGCCCGAAGCCGCGAATGCGGTCGGGAATGGAGGCGATTTCCACGGCGATGCCGCGGTTGTCCCGGTCCAGCCGCTCCAGCAGCTCGTCCACCGTCGCCTCGTAGTCGCGAACGAGGCGGCGCTCGGTCCGGCGCTCCTCGCTCATTCCGAACGGATCGAACGGCGTCCCTCGCAGGCGCTTCAGGCTCGCGAGCAGCCGGAACGCCGTCATCATCCAGGGGCCGAACTCCGACTTGCGCGCCTGGCCGGTCCGGGGATCGGGCCTGGAGAAGACCGGCGGCGCCAGATGGAATTTCAGCGTGTAGCGGCCCTCGAACATCCCCTCGATCTTGCCCCTGAACGCCGGGTCCGCGTGCAGGCGGGCGACTTCGTACTCGTCCTTGTACGACATCAGCTTGAAGTAGTACCGGGCCACCGCTTCGGTGAGCTCGGTCCCGCCGGTCTTGCGCTGCTCGACCTCGCGCGCGCGGTCGACCAGGGCCCGGTAGCGCCCGGCATACGCGGCGTTTTGATACTCGGCGAGGAATTCCACCCGGAGCGCGATCAGCTCGTCGAGGTTGCGCGAGAAGGCCCGCGAGAGGGACACGACCTCCGCCGGGCTCGCGAGCCGCTCGACGCGCTCGGGATCCACGGCCATGCGCCGTCCCCAGAGGAAGGCCTTCTTGTTGAATTCGACGGCGACTCCGTTCAGCTCTATCGCGCGCAATACCGAGATCTCCGCCAGCGGCACCCAACCCTTCTGGAAAGCGTAGCCGAGCATGAACATGTTGGTGGCGATGGCGTCGCCCATCAGCGCGGTGGCCAGCTTGCCTGCGGGAACGAAATCGACGTTCTTCGACCCGGCCGCCTCGACGAGATCGGCTTCGAGCGCGCTCCCGGGAAGCCGCCAGTCCGGGTTCTTGACGAATTCGGCCGTGGGCGAGACCGTGGCGTTGATCAGCGCCTTGGTGGACGCGTGGTTCATCTTCGAGAGCGCCTCGGTCCCCGAAGTCACGACTAGGTCGCAGCCCAGGACCAGATCGGCCGCGCCGACTCCGACCCGCACCGAGTGCAGCTCCCCGGGCGAGCGCGCGATCCTGACGTGCGACATCACCGGGCCGAATTTCTGGGCGAGCCCGCTCATGTCGAGGACGGTGGCGCCCTTGCCTTCGAGGTGGGCCGCCATCGCCATGATCTGACCGATGGTGATCACGCCCATGCCGCCGATTCCGGCCACCAGGGTGGCGTGGGGGCGATCGAGCTCCCGCCGGCCGGGGTCGGGCAGCGGCGGGAAATCGGCTTCGCCGCGCGCCGCTTTGCCCTTCCTGAGGGATCCGCCCTCGACCGTGACGAAGCTCGGGCAGAATCCCTTGAGGCACGAGTAGTCCTTGTTGCACGCCGACTGGTTGATCGCGCGCTTCCGCCCGAATTCGGTCTCGAGCGGCTCGACCGAGAGGCAGTTCGACGCCGTGCCGCAGTCGCCGCAGCCTTCGCATACCTGCTCGTTGATGACGACGCGCCTGGGCGGATCCGGGAACTCGTCGCGTTTTCTGCGCCTGCGCTTCTCGGTCGCGCAGGTCTGCACGTAGATGATGGCCGACACGCCCTTCTTCTCGCGCAGCTCGCGCTGCACCGCGTCGAGGTCCTCGCGCGGGCGGATCGTGACGCCCGGTGCCCACGCGAGCCCCGCGGGAAGCGGCTCTTTCTCATCGACGACGGCGACGATGTGCGCGACGCCCTCGGCCGCGATCTGTCGCGAGACCCTCGCCGGGTCGAGGGGGCCGTCGTGATGCTGGCCTCCGGTCATCGCGACCGCGTCGTTGTAGAGGATCTTGTAGGTCATGTCGACGCCGGCGGCGACGGCGGCGCGTATTGCGAGCAGTCCCGAATGGAAGTAGGTGCCGTCGCCGATGTTGGCGAAGACGTGGGGGCAGCGGGTAAAGGGCGCCTGCCCGATCCAGGGCGCGCCTTCGCCGCCCATGTGCGTGAAGGTCGCGGTGTTGCGGTCCATCCACAACGCCATGAAATGACAGCCGATCCCGGCGAGCGCGCGGCTGCCCTCCGGGACGCGGGTCGAGGTGTTGTGCGGGCAGCCGGAGCAGAAGTAAGGCTGGCGGTTCGCCACCACCCGCGGCTTCGCCAGCGCCTGCTCCTTGAATTCGAGATAGGCGACGCGCTCGCGATAGCGGTCGCCGAGCGCCTTGTCGATGCCGAGCTTCGCGAAGCGTCCGGCGAGCGCCTTGGCGATCAGGGCGGGCGAGAGCTCGTAGTGCGCGGGAAGCAGCCAGTTGCCCGCGGGCTGCCCCGCGGCGATCGACCATTCGCCGTTGTCGTCGAACTTGCCGACCACTCGCGGCGGCGGCGAGCCTTCCCGCCAGTTGTAGAGCTCTTCCTTGATCTGATACTCGATGACCTGGCGCTTTTCCTCGACGACGAGAATTTCCTCCAGCCCCTCGGCGAACCTGCGCGCGCCCTGCGGCTCGAGCGGCCAGGACATCGCGACCTTGTACAGCCGTATCCCGGCGTCCGCGGCGACGCGTTCGTCGATGCCCAGGTCGGCCAGCGCCTGCAGCGTGTCGCCGTAGGATTTGCCCGTGGTGATGATCCCGAACCTCGGGGGCGGGCGACCTGCGGGCGAATCCCACACGATGCGATCGAGCTTGTTGGCGCGGCAGTAGGCGAGCGCCGCGTAGACCTTGTAGTCCAGAAGCCGCGCCTCCTGCTCCAGGAAGCCGTCCGGCCAGCGGATGTTGAGGCCGCCGGGCGGCATGGCGAAGTCGGCAGGCAGCGCGACCTGCACGCGTTGCGGGTCGATTTCCACCACCGCGCCCGACTCGATCACGTCGGTGACGCACTTGAACGCGACCCAGCAGCCCGAGAAGCGCGACATGGCGAAGCCGTGGAGGCCCAGATCGAGGTACTCCTGCACGCTGGCGGCGTTGAGCATCGGGATGCAGCAGGCCTTGAAAACGTGCTCGCTCTGATGCGCGAGCGTCGAGGACTTGGCTGCGTGATCGTCGCCCGCCAGAACGAGCACGCCGCCGTGCTTCGAGGTCCCGGCGGAGTTGGCGTGCTTGAACACGTCGCCGCAGCGGTCCACGCCGGGACCCTTGCCGTACCACATGGCGAATACGCCGTCGTACTTCGCGTCCGGGTAGAGGTTGACCTGTTGAGTGCCCCAGATCGAGGTGGCGGCAAGGTCTTCGTTGACGCCGGGGCGGAAGACGATATGGTGCTCGTCGAGGAAGGGCTTGGCCTTCCAAAGCGCCTGGTCGAGGCTGCCGACGGGCGATCCGCGGTAGCCGGAGATGAAGCCGGCGGTGTTCAGGCCCGCGGCGAGGTCGCGCCCCCGCTGGAGCATGGGCAGGCGTACCAGCGCCTGCGTGCCGGTCATGAATACTCGCCCGGACTGCAGGGTGTACTTGTCGTCCAGGGTGAGCTGCCGGACGCGATCGGGAGCGTTCATGTCTTCGCCCATTTTACCCGGCGGACAGCCAGCCCTTGAGCGCCTCGCCGACCTCGGCGGGCCTCTCCAGGGTCGAAAGATGTCCGCATTCCTCTATGACCCGCAAGGTGGCGCCGGGAATCCCGCTCGCCATTTCTTCGTGGCGGTCGACCGGCGCGATGGCGTCCTGCCGGCCGCAAAGCACCAGGGCCGGGCAAGCGATCTCGGCCAGGAGAGGCCGGCTGTCGGGCCGGCTCATGATCGCCCGCTCCTGTCGTATGAAAGCATCATGCCCTATGTTCCTGGCCATCTTCTTGACAGTGTCCACTAACTTTTCGTCGCCGAGTCGATCCCGATGAATATAGAGGGGAAGGAGCGCCTGGGTGACTCCGACGAATCGCCCTCTCCCGGCGAGGGCGATCAGGCCTTCGCGCTTCCGCAGCTGCTCGGGCGTGTCCGCGCGCGCGCTGGTGTCGAGCAGGGCGAGCCGCTCGACCCGTTGCGCGGCCTGGCGCACGACCTCGAGCGCCACATAACCGCCCATCGATAGGCCGGCGAGGGCGAAGCGCTCGAACGGCGCATCGCGCAATACGTCGGCCGCGACGCCGGCGATCGTGTCGGATCGCGTGTGATCGGCGACCCAGCACCGGGTCCGACCGCCGAGCGCCTCGATTTGGGCGCTCCACAGGAGGGTGTCACAGAGCAGGCCGGGCACCAGCACCAAACCTGTTTCCGAGGAGCGCTTCATCGCGGTATCATGGCGGTTTCCCGCGTTGTTCCGCCTCCGCAGGCCGAGGGGAAAGCGCGGTCAAAGCGAAATATATGCCAGCGAGCGTTGACACCCCCCGAAAAACTACGCATAATCAGCAGTTTCGTTCGGAGGGGTGCCCGAGCGGTTAAAGGGGGCAGACTGTAAATCTGTTGGCCTTGCGCCTACGTTGGTTCGAATCCAACCTCCTCCACCAGTCATCGGTGCTTCGAGCGGAGCTTTTGAAGGATTCGATCGCAAAATTGGTTACACACGACGCGGGTGTAGCTCAATGGTAGAGCAGAAGCCTTCCAAGCTTACGACGAGGGTTCGATTCCCTTCACCCGCTCCAGGATTCCGCATTCCGCAGTCTGGAACGCAGTCTTGATCTTGATCTCGAACGTAGTCTGGACTGAGCGAATTTATCGAAACGCACGCAGCCGTTGTAGCTCAGTGGTAGAGCACTCCCTTGGTAAGGGAGAGGTCGTGCGTTCAATCCGCACCAACGGCACCAGAGAATCAGTGTAACGGCAAGGGAAGACAGTCATGTCCAAGGGCAAATTTGAGCGCACGAAGCCGCACGTGAATGTGGGGACGATCGGTCACGTGGACCACGGGAAGACGACGCTGACGGCGGCGATGACGCACGTGCTGGCGAAGAAGTACGGCGGGGAGGCGAAGAACTA
>DATEGT010000145.1:0-8317 GCA_035280025.1 Burkholderiales bacterium
AGGCCCCGGCCTTCGACCAGCTCGAGGCCCGGACGCAGATGTTCGAGACCGGGATCAAGGTCATCGACCTGCTGACGCCGTACGTGCTCGGCGGCAAGATCGGCCTGTTCGGCGGTGCCGGCGTCGGCAAGACCGTGCTCATCCAGGAGATGATCAACCGGGTGGCCACCAACCACGGCGGCGTCTCGGTGTTCGCCGGCGTGGGTGAGCGCACCCGCGAGGGCAACGACCTCATCGCGGAGATGACCGAGACCGGCGTCATCGACAAGACGGCGCTCGTCTTCGGGCAGATGGACGAGCCCCCCGGTACCCGGCTGCGCGTCGCTCTGTCGGCGCTGACGATGGCGGAGTACTTCCGCGACGTGCAGGGCCAGGACGTGTTGCTGTTCGTCGACAACATCTTCCGCTTCACGCAGGCCGGCTCCGAGGTGTCCACCCTCCTCGGCCGCATGCCCTCGGCCGTGGGCTACCAGCCGACGCTCGCCGAGGAGATGGGCAAGCTGCAGGAGCGCATCACCTCGACCAAGACCGGATCGATCACCTCGATCCAGGCGGTGTACGTGCCCGCCGACGACCTGACCGACCCCTCGCCCGCGACCACCTTCGCCCACCTCGACGCGACCGTGGTGCTCTCGCGCGACATCGCGGCGCTGGGCATCTACCCCGCCGTCGATCCGCTCGACTCGACCTCGCGCCAGGTCGACCCGAACACGATCGGCGAGGACCACTACAACACCACGCGCTCGGTGCAGGCGGTGCTGCAGCGCTACAAGGAGCTGCGCGACATCATCGCGATCCTCGGCATGGACGAGCTCTCGCCCGAGGACAAGCTCGCCGTGGCGCGCGCGCGCAAGATCCAGCGCTTCCTCTCGCAGCCCTTCACCGTGGCGCAGAACTTCACCGGCACGCCCGGCAAGTACGTGACGCTCAAGGACACGATCAAGGGCTTCAAGGCGATCGTGAGCGGCGAGTGCGACGCGCTGCCCGAGCAGGCCTTCTACATGGTCGGCACGATCGAGGAAGCCGTCGAGAAAGCGAAGGCGATCAAGTAATGGCGAGCACCATCCACGTCGACGTCGTCAGCGCCGAGGAGTCGATCTACTCGGGCGAGGCCGAGTTCGTCGTGCTGCCCGGCGAGGCGGGCGAGCTCGGCATCTACCCCAAGCACACGCCGCTGATCACGCGCATCAGGCCCGGCTCGGTGCGAATCAAGCCCAAGGGCGGCGCCGACGAGGAGCTGGTGTTCGTCGCCGGCGGCATCCTCGAGGTGCAGCCCGAGGTGGTGACGGTGCTCGCCGACACCGCGATCCGCGGCCGCGACCTCGACGAGGCCAAGGCGACCGAGGCCCTGAAGGCCGCGCAGGAAGCGCGCGAGAAGGCGACCGACCGGCAGGAGGTCGCCACCGTCGAGGCCGAGCTCGCGTCGCTCGCCGCGCAGCTCGCCGCGATCAAGAAGCTCAGGAAGCGCTAGCGGGGAGGGATCGACTCCCTCCCCTGCGTCAGGCTACGGCGCGGTGTTGCAGTAGACGTACAGGTACTTCGTCCACACCGGGTCGTTCTGCCTGATGGTCACGTTGATGGTGCCGCCGCCGTTCAGGTCGGGGCTGCACCAGTGACCGGTGTCGTAGCAGTAGGCTTTCACCACCTTGCAGCCCGGCTGGTCCGCGATCGTCACCCCGTGCACGCCCGCCTCGACGGCCTCGATGTGGGCGAAATGGTTGATCTGCGCGCTGGAATACGAATACTTGGTGTTCGTCGAGCCCAGCGTGTCGGTCCAGGTGAGGCGCAGGCCGTCCAGGAGCTGGCCGGTCGCGTCGTCCATGAACCGCGTGTCGATCTCGAGATTGTTGGTCCGGCCGACCTTGTAGTTGTCGGTCTTCGTGTTCCTCGGGATGAAGCCGTGGAAGTTTCCGTTGCCTTTCCCGCAGTCGACGACGTCCAGCCCGTTGGGGACGCCCAGCGCCGCGCATCCCTGCAGGAAGTCGGCCACCTGGACGACCCACGCCTTGTACTCCCCGCCCGGATTGGGCGTGTCGGCGTAGGGCATGAGCTGGACCGTCAGCGCGTTGTGGTCGACGTCGAGTCCCGCGACGTGCTGGCATCCCGTGATTACCAGCGAAGTGATGATCCCGCCGGAGACCACGATCTGCCGGCACTTGGCCGGATCCTGGGACAGCAGGGTCTTGCCGCTCGGCTCGGTGACCTGGAAGACATAGGTGCCGTCGTCGAGGCCCGCCGCGGCCTGCGGCGCGCCCGGTCCCGGGCCTCCGTCGAGATAGACGTCGCCCTTGTCGGCATAGATGTTCGCGTTGACTTCGGTCCCGTCGGCAACCGTGGTGAAGATGGCTCCGGACGGGGCCGCCCTCGCTCCGGTCGCGAATGCTGTGGCGCACAAGGGGACGGCAAGCAACAACAGACTCCTGAGGCGAAACATGGTGATCCTCCGCTTTTTTTGATGGGTGAGCACTGCCCAGCAACGGCAGCACGAGTTAACACGTCCGCAAGCGCCAAAAGGTTCCTTGACGCCCGCCGGCGCCGCCACGCGAGGAGTGCCGCCGCCTCAGCGGCGCGGAGACGAAGCTGCGGACGCGAGCAGTGCGCGCACCGCGGGCTCGAGGCAGGCCGCGACCGCCGCGTTGCCCGCGGGCGAATAGTGGGGGCGGCCGGCGATGAAGGCGGTCTGCTCCCCGACTTTCGCGATGCAGTCCGTGAGATTCCCGTGCTCGACGTGGCGCTCGCGGAACGTCTCGAGGATGCCGTCCTTCGCCAGCCGGTTCTGCCCGCTGAAGTCGCCGCGGCTCGGAAAATACACTGGGTACGGAATCGAGCTTTCCTGCTTCGCCGTCTCGACGAACGCCGCGAACAGCGCGGCGTTCAGCTCCGCGAGCGCCGCGTCGGAGGCCTTCGCGCCCGGCACCGGCGCGGGCTCGAAACGCGAGAGCACCAGCCTCGCCAGGCGCGAGCCGTAGTAGGAGTGCCAGCGCCAGTCGCGGGGCTGGAAGCCCCGGTCGAGCCGGACGAAGGGCAGGTCGAAGACCGAGGCGCGCTGCAGGATCTGCTCCGGCGGGAGCACCGGCGTGTTGAGCAGCTCGAGCTTGCCGTTCTCGACCACGAAGCGCGGCTTGCCGAACGGCAGCCCCCACTCGGGGAAGCTCACGAAGGCGTAGACCGCCATGCTGCGGTACAGGTCGTGGTTGATGAAGCCGAAGATGACGAGGTCGGGCTTCCACGGACGCGCGTCCCTCAGGTAGCGCAGGTAGGCCTGGTCGACGCCGTAGGCGTCGACGCCGAAATTGAGGACCTGCGTCCCGGGGCCGAGCGCCTGCTCCAGGCGGTGCGCCCACGAGTCCTCGAAGGGGACCTCCAGGCCGAAGCTGAACGAGTCTCCGACCACGACGATCCTGCGCTTGGGCCTGTCCTTCGCGTACGAGACGCCGGGACCGGCGCTGCGGATCCCCTCGGCGCTGCTCGCGTACAGGCCGTTCTTGCTGCGGCGTCCCGGGCCCAGCGTCCAGCCGAGCAGCGCGTCGGGAACGAAGTACGAGATGTTGTCGGGCGCCTGGCGCAGCAGCTCGCGGTTCCTCGCCACCACCGCGCTCCAATCGTAGGGAAGCAGCGGCACGCCGGCCACGGCGGTCCTTCCGTCCGGCATGCGCGTGGACAGGAGGCGCGCCCCGGCCTCGCCCAGCGCGAGCGCGAGGATCACGGTGACCGCGTTCATCGCGACTGTCATCCCGAACCAGCGCGTTCCGCCGCCGCGCGCGCGCAGCCCGGCGCGGACGACGATCGCCGCCGCGGCGAGCCCGCAGATCAGGGCCGCGGCGAAAATCGCGCCGTCGCGCGAGGCGAGCAGCGCGAGCAGGGGTTCGTCGCTCGTCTTGTGCAGGGCGATCGCGCACACGGCCAGGGCCGCCTCCGCGGCGTACAGCGCGGCGAGCACCGGGCCGACCGGCGAGGCGCCCACGGCGTCAGGGAGCGGCGATCTCGAGAAGCGCCGGCGCGACCGCGCCGACCTCGAGCTCGAAGCGCTTCGCGGTTCCCAGCACGCGCTTTGCGCGCAGGTCGGTGACTCGCGCGGCCTCGCGCAGCGTCAGCACCACCGGGGCCGGCGGCGCGCCCGCGGCAGCGCGCTGCAGGCCGATGATGGCGCTCGCGCCGTCGCGCCACAGCTGGGTCTCGATGTCGAAGGCGCGCGCCCCGTTCGCGCGCTCCAGGGTGAACATCGGCTCCACGCCGGCCTCGGCGAGGATCTTCACGAGCTCGCCGCCGCGCCGCGCGGGCGCGTCGAAGAGGAGCGCCCGGCCCTTTCCCGGGCGTTCCCGGAAGAGGCCGGCGAGGAGCGGCGACTCGCGCCTGCGGCAGTGCTCGTCGAACGCGCCCGGGAGGCCGTCGGCGATCACCGTCCCGCCGGCCTCGGCGAAGCGCCGGATCTCCGCCGCTTCCCGCTCCGAGAGCGCGAGCACGCGCGGGAGGATCAGGACGCGGATGCCGCGCCGCAGGGCGTCCTGCTCGAGCGACGCGGGCGTGACGATCCGCGCCTCCAGCCCGACGCGGCCCATGAAATCGATAAACCCGGTCATCGACGCGCGCACCGCGCTCGCGTCCTCGTACACCTCGCCCGGGCGCCGGTCGCTCCACGCGGTCGATTTCGGCTGCCAGTCGAGCATCCACTGGATGCGCAGGCTCGCCGGCGAATACAGCACCGCGACCGGCGCGGTCTGCCTGCGGGCGCGGATCAGGCGCGCGCCGATCCCCGCCTTGATCTCGCGCAGGTGCGGAGCGAGGCTGCGCCCGCGGTCCCCGGCGCGGCCGTCGGCGCCGACGATCTCGCCTTTCGGGTCCCAGAAGATGACGCCGCGCCCGCCGCGCAGCAGCGAGCGCCACAGCTCGCGCGCCTCGGCCGGCCCGCCGTACGAGGTGCGCAGCACCACCAGGCGCGGATTGAGCGCGCGCGCGATCTCGACGTTGCCGCCGTCGTCGTAGAGCTCCATGACGTCGACCGCGGCCGCGAGCCGCGTGTAGTCGTAGCCGCCCCAGCCCGGGATCTGCCCGCCTTCGATCGCGGCGTAGGCGCGCGGGTCGGCGGCGTGGACCGCCTGCGTACCGAGCGCGAGCGAGCGCGCGAACTCGGCGTCCATCCATTCCTTGAAATCGGCCCACGCGGAGTAGTTGCCGTCGGAGCGCTTCATCGCCTGCGCGGTCGTCATGGGGACGACGCCGTCCCAGCCGGCGAAGGCGGATCCCCACTGCGCGTTCAGCGCCGCGAGCGTCCCGTAGCGCTCTTTCAGCCAGCGCCGCATCCCCTCGACCGAATGGGGCGAGAGATCGAAGTCCCAGAACGCGGACACGTCGGCGATGCCCGGCTCGTCGCCCAGGTCGTAGAACAGCGGCGCGTGGGCGCGGTGCACGAGCACCGTGCGGGCGAGGCGGTCGCGGATCTTCTCCTGCCAGGAGGGATCGGAGAGGCTGGGATCGCGGATGAAGGCGCGAGGGTCCCTCGGGTCGTCGCGGTAGGCCTTCTTCGCCTCGATGAAGCGCCAGTTCACGGGCTTGCCCGGCGTGTAGCGGTGGTAAGCCGAGTAGAAATCGGTGGCGATGTTCTCGACGTACCACGACAGGCCGCAGTCGCGCAGCGGCGCGGTGCGCTCCTCGATGCCCTTGCCCGGCTGGTCGCGGTCCTCGGCGATCACCGCGCCCGCGTCGATGCCCACTTCCTTCAGCGCGGCGCAGCTCCCCGGCTTCTGCGGGTGCCAGATGATCGCGCGGTAGTCGCTCCAGCCCGCCCCCGGGCGGTTCTCCGCGGCGGGCGCGGCCGACGCCAGGGCCAGGCCGGAGAGGAGCGCCGCAATGGCCTTCGCCGACGCTGCATTTCCTCCCTGCATCGGCCGAACTATCGCACAAGTGCCGCTCCGGGGTGTTGCGCACCGCCCGCGCGTTGCGGAGAATGGCCGGAACCATAAGAGGGTCCTGATGATCTCGAACAAGCTGCTTCTCGCCGGCGTGCTCCTCGCGGCCCCGGCCCACGCGCAGGATCCCGCCGCGGGCTTTCCGGCCAAGCCGATCCGCATCTACGGCCAGGGCACCGGCTCGACCGCGGACTACCTCTCGCGCTACCTCGCGCAGAAGCTCACCGAGCGCTGGGGACAGCCGGTGATCGTCGACTCGACCGCGGGCGCGGGCGGCACGATCGCGAGCAACGCGGTGGCGAAGTCGGCGCCCGACGGCTACACGCTGGTGATGGGGCACGCCGGGCCCTTCGTGTCGGCGGTCACGCTGTACGCGAAGACCCTGCCCTACGACCCGGTGCGCGACTTCGCGCCGGTGACCATGGTCGCGCAGGGCGTCACCGTGCTCGTCACCAATCCCGCGCTGCCGGTGTCGAGCGCGAAGGAGCTGATCGCGTACGCGAAGGAAAAGGGGAACCTCTCCTACGGATCGGCGGGCAACGGCTCGATCAGCCATCTCACCGGCGAGCTCCTGAAGAGCGTCACCGGCGTGCCGCTGCAGCACATCCCCTACCGCAGCGCGGGCAACGCGCTCACCGCGGTGCTCGGCGGCGAGGTGCAGGTGTCGTTCCTCTCGCCCCTCACCGCGCACAGCCAGCTGCAGGGGGGGAAGCTGCGCGCCCTCGCGGTGTCGAGCGCAACGCGCTTCGCCAGCGTCCCCGAGATCCCCAGCGCGGTCGAGGCCGGCATCCCGGGAATGCAGGCGAAGCTCTGGTTCGGGCTGTTCGCCGCCGCGAAGACGCCGCGCGCCGTCGTGATCAAGCTCAACCGCGAGATCGGCGACATCCTGCGCGATCCCAAGACGCGGGAGGCGATCCTCAAGCAGGGCATCGAGACCACGCCGTCGACCCCCGAGGAGCTGGGCGAGTGGGTGAAGGCCGAGCTCGCGCGCTGGACGCCGATCATCCAGGCGGCGGGAATCAGGGCGGATTAGCCGGTCGAAGCGACGATGAAGTACCGCAAGCTCGGCAGGAACGGCCCGACGGTCTCGGCGATCGGACTCGGCGCGGGCAGCGCGACCACGAATTTCGGCGAGCGCGACGACGAGGTGCAGATCGGGACGGTGCAGCGCGCGATCGACCTCGGCGTGACGCTCTTCGACACCGCCGACCGCTACATGAAGGGCCGCCACGAGCGCATGCTGGGCCGCGCGCTCAAGGGCCGGCGCGACCAGGTGGTCGTGTGCACGAAGTTCGGCAACATCGACAGGCCCGACGGCAGCAAGGCCTACAACGGGCGCCCGGAATACGTGCGCTCGGCGTGCGATGCGAGCCTCGCGCAGCTCGGCATCGACTGCATCGATCTCTATTACCTGCACCGCATCGACCCGGACGTGCCGGTCGAGGAGACGGTCGGCGCGATGGCGGGCCTGGTGAAGGCGGGCAAGGTGAGATACCTCGGCCTGTCGGAGGCGGGCCCCGGGTCCCTCGAGCGCGCCTCGAAGATCCACCCGATCGCGGCGCTGCAGACGGAGTATTCTCTGTGGGCGCGCGACGTCGAGGCGGAGATCCTGCCGGCGTGCCGCAGGCTCGGCATCGGCTTCGTCGCCTACTCGCCGCTCGGCCGCGGATTGCTCACGGGAACGGTGCGGAAGATCGACGACATCGCGGCGCACGATATCCGGCGCAAGCAGCCGCGCTTCCGCGCCGGGAACTTCGAGAAGAACCTGGAGCTGGTGAAGTCGATCGAGACGCTCGCCGCGAAGCGCGGCGTCGCGCCGGCGCAGGTCGCGCTCGCGTGGCTCCTCTCGCGCGGCGAGGACGTGTTCCCGATCCCGGGAACGAAGCAGCAGAAGTGGCTGGAGCAGAACGTTGCGGCGGTCGATCTTGCTCTCGACAAGAGCGAGATCGACGCGCTTTCTTCGACTTTTTCTCCCGGTGCGCGGGCGGGCGACCGCTACGACCCGGGTTATTTCGTCACGCTGGGAGCTTGAAGGAGGGTCATCGGAGCATGTCCGCAGTCATCCAATCCAAATCAGAAAAAGACGCCCGCGTCGAGGCCGCGATCTCGCACTGGGCGCCGCGCTTCGTCGCCAACGGCGTTCCGCTCGCCGATTTCCAGGAGGTCACCGCGTCGGTCTCGCGCTGGGAGGACTGGTGCGACGCCTGGTCGGCGCGCGCCTCGATCCACCGCGAGCTCGGCAACAAGGCGCTCGCCGGCGGCTACAACACCTCCGCCGCGGCCCACTTCACGCGCGCCGCGGTGTGCTACCACTTCGGCAAGTTCCTCTTCGTGAACGACATGGCGCAGCTGCGCGAGGCGCACCGGCTCGCGGTCGAGTGCCGCAACAAGGCGCTGCCCTGCCTCGATCC
>DATEGT010000146.1:0-5872 GCA_035280025.1 Burkholderiales bacterium
GAGGGAGCTCGGGCCAGTTGAGCTGCAGGTTCTGGCGCGTGCTGAAGTGGCCGTAGCCGCGGTCGTACTTGCGCGCCACGTGCGCGAGCTTTCTCAGCTGCCGGGTCGACAGCAGCCCGTACGGGATCGAGATCCTCAGCATGGGCGCGTAGCGCTGGATGTACAGGCCGTTCCTCAGGCGCAGGGCGCGGAACTCGTCTTCCGAGAGCTTCCCGGCGAGGAAGCGGCGCGTCTGGTCGCGGAACTGAGCGACGCGTTCGTCGACGAGCCTCTGGTCGATTTCGTCGTAGAGGTACATGACGTCTACAGGGCGAGCTTGCCGCCGATCAGCAACAGCATCGCGGCGAGAGCGCTGCGCAGCACGCGCTCAGGAATCTTCCGGCTCAGGGAGCTTCCGACCCAGACGCCGGGCAGGGAGCCTGCGAGGAGCGAGGCCAGCAGCGTCCAGTCGACGGCGCCGGCGGCGGCGTGGCCGATCCCGGCGACCAGGGTGAGCGGCACCGCGTGCGCGATGTCGCTGCCGACGATGCGCGCGGCCGCGAGGCCCGGATAGAGAAAGAAGAGCGCCGTCACGCCCAGCGCTCCTGCTCCGACCGAAGACATCGTGACCAGAACGCCGAGGACGGCGCCGACGATCAGCGTCTGCCGCGCGGTGGAGCTCCGGCTCGCGCTTGCCGGCAACCGCCGCTCGGCCCAGGCGTGCAGCGTCTCCCGGAACACGAGCGCGCAAGCCGTGAGGATCAGCGCAACGCCGAGCGCAATGCTGACGATCGCCGAGAGCTTGTCGGGGTGGGGCACGAAGAAATGCAGCAGCACGAGGGTGAGCGCGGAAGCCGGCACGCTACCCGCCGCGAGCCACGCGACGACGCTCCAGTCGACGTTGCCGCTGCGCGCGTGAGCCCAGGCTCCGCCCGCCTTGGTCAGGGACGCGAACAGCAGGTCGGTGCCGACCGCCGTGACCGGGGCGACGCCGAACACGAGCACGAGCAGCGGGGTCATGAGCGAGCCGCCGCCCACGCCGGTGATACCGACAATGAGGCCGACGAGGAATCCGGTGAGCGTGGTGAGCCAGTCCATGGGCGCGCGCAAACATGCATGCTAGCGTCCAGCCTAAATACCTCAAAAGACTTTCGTGTTAGAATTTAATAACCTCGCTCGATATGACGTAACTTCATGAATTTCCAGCAATTGAGGTATGTTCGTGAGACCGTCCGCCAAGGCCTGAACCTGACGGAAGCGGCCCGCACGCTGCACACCTCCCAGCCCGGCGTCTCCAAGCAGATCCGCGAGCTCGAGACCGAGCTCGGGGTCGAGATCTTCGTGCGGCACGGCAAGCGGATCGTCGCCCTCACGGAGCCCGGCAAGGCGGTGGTCGACGTCATCGAGCATCTCTTGCAGGAAGCCGAGAACCTGAAGCAGGTCGGCCGCGAGTTCAAGGACCAGACTTCCGGGACGCTGACCATAGCGACCACGCATACCCAGGCGCGCTACTCGCTGCCGCGGGTGGTCGGCGAGTTCAAGCGCAAGTACCCCAAGGTGCACCTGACGATCAAGCAGGGGATCCCGCCGCAGCTGGCCCAGATGGTGATCGCACGAGAAGCCGACATCGCGATCGCCACCGAAGCGCTCGACGGCTATCCGAAGCTGCTCGCGCTGCCCGGCTACGAGTGGAGCCATTGCGTGGTGGTTCCGGCCAAGCATCCGCTTCTGAAGGGGGACCGATTGACCCTCGACGAGCTCGCGCGCTATCCGATCGTCACCTACGACCCTGCTTTCGCCGGAAGAACCCACATCGACGAAGCGTTCCGCGCGCAGGGCCTGGCGCCTGACATCGTTCTTTCGGCGGTGGACTCCGACGTCATCAAGACCTACGTCGAACTGGGGCTGGGGGTCGGCGTGATCGCCGCGATGGCGTTCGACGAGAAGCGCGATCGCACGCTGCGCTCGCTCGCCGCCGGGCACCTGTTCGGCAAGATGATGACCCGCGTCGCGGTGCGCCGCGGCGCCGCCCTGCGCGGCTACGCCTACACCTTCATCGAGCTGTTCTCGCCGAGGCTCGACCGCAAGCTCGTCGAGACTGCGCTCGCCGGCAAGGGCGAGGCGTACGAGCTCTAGCTCCCGCGTCCGCGGCGCGCAAGCGCCCTGCCGGCCGGCTAGTCTCCGGTGGGCGAGATCCGGAACGCCATGACCGCCGCCAGGGCGTTCAGGGCTTCCGCGAGCTCGCGGGTCTTGTTGCGGTCCGGGGAGTGGATCACCATCTGATATTCGAAGGTCTTGCCGTCTCCGGTCACGCCGTAGTTCATGTTGGCGATGACGAAACCGTGGCGCTCGATCAGCGAGCGCAGGTCGCCCTCCGCGAGATTTCCGCTGCGGACGAAAGCCACGGAGAGGTTCGCGTAGAACTCGATCGGCATCTTGCGCTCGATCCAGCGGAACACCGACAGAACGATCAAGGTCAGCGCGGTCGCGATCCCCGCCGGAAAGTAGAATCCAACGCCGATCATGATGCCGATCCCCGCGGTGATCCAGATCGACGCGGCGGTCGTCAGCCCGCGCACGGTCAACCCTTCCTTCATGATCACGCCGGCGCCAAGAAAACCAATGCCGGTCATGATGCCCTGGGCCATCCGGGTCGGATCGACGTTGACCTGCTGCAGGGAAAACGACGAGAACCAAGTGTCCTGGTAGACGGTAAGCACCATCAGCATGGACGAGGAAAGGCAAACCAGCGCGTGCGTGCGGAATCCCGCCGGCCGGCCGTGATAGCTGCGCTCCAGGCCGATGATCGCGCCCGCGGCGAGGGCGATCACAAGATGCAGCGCGATTGCCGCGTAGTTGTCGTTCCAGATCGAGGTCATCGTGGCCGCCGCACTCCCTGGAAACGCCTTCGTGGCGTGACGGCGTCAGGATAGCGCAGCGGCCCCGGCGGGCGCCACCCGGCCCTAGTAGCGGTAGTGGTCCGCCTTGTACGGCCCCTGCCTGGAGACTCCGATGTAGCGCGCCTGCGCGTCGGTCAGCTCGGTCAGCATCGCTCCCAGTTTCCGGAGCTGCAGGCGAGCCACCTTCTCGTCCAGGTGCTTCGGCAGCACGTACACGCCGATCGGGTACCTGTTCGGGGTCTTCTGCGTCTCGGTCCACAGCTCGATCTGCGCGATGGTCTGGTTCGCGAACGACGAACTCATCACGTACGAGGGATGCCCGGTGCCGCATCCGAGATTCACCAGGCGCCCTTCGGCGAGCAGGATGATGCGCTTCCCGTCGGGAAAGATGATGTGGTCGACCTGTGGCTTGATGTTCTCCCACTTGTGCTGCTTCAGGCTCGCGACGTCGATCTCGTTGTCGAAGTGGCCGATGTTGCACACGATCGCCTGGTTCTTCATCTTCTTCATGTGCTCGTGCGTGATGACATGGAAGTTGCCCGTCGCGGTCACGAAGATGTCCGCCTTGTCGCAGGCGTAGTCCATGGTGACGACGCGGTAGCCTTCCATCGACGCCTGCAGCGCGCAAATCGGGTCGATCTCGGTGACCCACACCTGCGCCGACAGCGCGCGCAGCGCCTGCGCGCTGCCCTTGCCGACGTCGCCGTATCCCGCGACCACCGCCACCTTGCCCGCCACCATGACGTCTGTCGCGCGCTTGATTCCGTCGACCAGCGACTCGCGGCAGCCGTAGAGATTGTCGAACTTCGACTTCGTCACCGAGTCGTTGACGTTGATCGCCGGGAACCTGAGGCGACCTTCCTTCGCCATCTGGTACAGACGCTTGACGCCCGTCGTGGTTTCTTCGGAGACACCCTTGATCTGCGCGATGCGCTTGGAGTACCAGCCGGGCTGCGCAGCGAGGCGCTTCTTGATCGAGGCGAAGAGAAAAGTCTCCTCTTCGCTCGCCGGGTGGGCGATCACCGAAGCGTCCGATTCGGCGCGCGTGCCCAGATGCAGGAGCAGCGTGGCGTCACCACCGTCGTCCAGAATCATGTTGGCGAACTTTCCCTCCGGCCACTCGAAGATGCGGTGCGTGTATTCCCAGTATTCCTCGAGCGTCTCGCCTTTGTAGGCGAACACCGGCGTGCCGCCGGCCGCGATCGCGGCCGCAGCATGGTCCTGGGTGGAGTAGATGTTGCACGAGGCCCAGCGCACATCCGCCCCGAGCGCGCGCAGGGTCTCGATGAGGACCGCAGTCTGGATAGTCATGTGCAGCGAGCCCGCGACGCGGGCACCGCGCAGGGGCTGGGTGGCCGCGTACTCTTCGCGGATCGCCATGAGACCCGGCATTTCGGTTTCGGCGATGGCGATCTCTTTGCGCCCCCAACCAGCGAGCGCGAGATCCGCAACCTTGAAGTCGGTGAAGCCTTTGGAATGCGGTACGGCGCTCATCTCGCGCCCTCCTTTCTTTCGAAAAAAGTTTGCGAGCGCCGTTGCACGGGCCGATCCTCCGAGCCTGGCAGGCGCCGGAGCCGGCCGCCCGTTGCAACGCTCCTCGGAGAGGGGCGTATTGTACTCGACCTCGCGCCGACAAAAAAGCCGGCGCGGGCCGGCTTTTCGCGTTCCGGGTCGCGTCAGGCCGGGACCGCGGCTCCCTTCTTGACGCCGGCGTCGGCCGCGAGCGCCTGGGCCTTGTCGGTCGCCTCCCAGGTGAATTCGGGCTCGTCCCGGCCGAAGTGGCCGTACGCGGCGGTCTTCTCGTAGATGGGGCGCAGCAGGTCGAGCATCTGGATGATGCCCTTGGGCCGAAGGTCGAAATGCTTGACCACCAGATCCGAGAGCTTCTCGTCGGAAACCTTGCCGGTGCCCTGCGTGGTCACCATGACGCTCGTCGGGCGCGCAACGCCGATCGCGTAGGAGACCTGCACGACGCAGCGCGACGCGAGTCCCGCGGCGACGATGTTCTTCGCGACGTAGCGCGCTGCGTATGCCGCCGAGCGGTCCACCTTCGAAGGATCTTTGCCGGAAAAGGCGCCGCCGCCGTGCGGCGATGAGCCGCCGTAGGTGTCCACGATGATCTTGCGACCGGTGACGCCGCAGTCGCCCTTCGGGCCGCCGATCTCGAAGCTGCCGGTCGGGTTGACGAGGTAGTTGATCTTCCCCTTCACGAAGGCCTTGGGCAGCACGGGCTTGATGACCTGCTCGATGACCGCTTCCTTGATCTGCTCGTGCTTCAGGCCCGGGGCGTGCTGAGTCGAGAGCACGACCGTGTCGATCGAATCCGGCTTGGCGTCTATGTACCGGATGGTGACCTGGGACTTGGCGTCCGGACGCAGCCACGGGAGCCGCCCGTCGCGGCGCAGCTCAGACTGGCGCTCGACCAGCCGGTGCGCGAGATAGATCGGAAGGGGCATGAGCTGCGGCGTCTCGTCGCAGGCGTAGCCGAACATGAGGCCCTGGTCACCGGCGCCCTGCTCGAGGTCGAGGCCCTTGCCCTCGTCCACGCCCTGTGCGATGTCCTGCGATTGCTTGCCGTACGCGACCAGCACGGTGCAAGTCGAGGCGTCGAAGCCGATCGCCGGGTCGGTGTAGCCGATGCGCTTGATGGTCTTGCGCGCGACCTCGTCGAAATTGACGTGCGCGCCGGTCGTAATTTCGCCCGCGAGGACCACGAGATTGTCCTTGACGAGCGTCTCCGCGGCGACTCGGGAACGCTTGTCCTGCGCTAGAATGGCGTCGAGAACGGCATCTGAAATCTGGTCGGCGACCTTGTCCGGATGCCCTTCCGACACCGATTCGGACGTGAATAGATAGCTGCTCATACTGGCGATTTTCCCTGCGAAAAAGGTCAGCCAGTCTAGCACAGCGCACCTGCGCACCCAACCCACGCCGCTCCCACTTTCGTCCCACTCCATGCAATTTCTGCTGCGGCTGGTGGCGCGCCTTCCCCT
>DATEGT010000147.1:0-7484 GCA_035280025.1 Burkholderiales bacterium
CGCGTGCAGATGACCCAGATGCCGGAGCTCGTCGCCGCGATGCACTCGCTGGTCGGCATGGCCGCGGTGCTGATCGCCGTCGCCGTCGTCAACAACCCGGCCGCCTTCGGCGAGCACGACCCGCTGCCGCGCGGCAACCGCTTCGAGCTGTTCGTCGGCAGCTTCGTCGGCGCGATCACCTTCTCGGGAAGCGTCATCGCGTTCGGCAAGCTCGCCGGGCTGGGAAAGAAGTTCCGGCTGTTCTCGAGCGCGCCAGTGGTGTTCCGCGGCCAGCACCCGCTCAACCTGGTGCTCGCGCTCGTGATGATCGGGTTCGGCCTCGCTTTCTTCCTCGCCGCAGGCAAGGCCTGGACGCCGTTCCTGATGATGCTCGGTATCGCCTTCGTCCTGGGCGTGCTGATCATCATCCCGATCGGCGGCGCCGACATGCCGGTGGTGATCTCCATGCTCAACAGCTACTCGGGCTGGGCCGCCGCCGGCATAGGCTTCTCGCTCAACAACACCATGCTGATCATCGCCGGATCGCTCGTCGGATCCTCCGGGGCGATCCTCTCCTACATCATGTGCAAGGCGATGAACCGCTCGTTCTTCAGCGTGATCCTCGGCGGCTTCGGCGCGGGCGAAGGCAGCGCCGCCGCCGACAGCGCGCAGAAGACGGTGAAGTCCGGCTCCGCCGAGGACGCGGCCTTCCTCCTCTCGAACGCCGAGTCCGTGGTCATCGTGCCGGGCTACGGCCTCGCCGTTGCGCGCGCGCAGCACGCGGTGAAGGAAATGGCGCAGAAGCTCATCGCGAAGGGCGTCAACGTGCGCTACGCGATCCATCCGGTCGCCGGTCGCATGCCCGGGCACATGAACGTGCTCCTCGCCGAAGCCGAGGTCCCCTACGACCAGGTGTTCGAGATGGACGACATCAACGGGGAATTCGGCACCACCGACGTGGTGCTCGTCCTGGGCGCGAACGACGTGGTGAACCCGCTCGCGCACGAGAAAGGCAGCCCGATCTACGGCATGCCGATCATCGAGGCGAACAAGGCGCGCACGGTGCTCGTCAACAAGCGGAGCATGGCCGCGGGCTACGCCGGGCTGGACAATCCGCTCTTCTACATGGACAAGACCATGATGGTGTTCGGCGACGCGAAGAAGGTCGTCGAGGACATGGTCAAGGCGCTTGACTGACGCGAAGACCGGCGCACGGGAGAGAATCCTCGCGCGCATCCGAAAAGCCCAGGGCCGCGGCCACGGCCGGCCCTCGCAGGCCGAGCGCGAGGCGATCGAAACCTACCTGCGCTCGCACCCGCGCGGGACGCTGCCCCAGGTGGAGGCCGATCTGGTCGCCCGCTTCCGCGTCCGCGCCGAGGCCATGCAGAGCACCGTGGAGGAAGTCGCGGACGAAACCGGCGTCTCCTCCGCCGTCGCCGGTTACCTGAAGTCGAACGGGCTGCCCCTCGCCGGCTGCGTCTGGCCGGGGCTCGCGCATCTCGACTGGAAGGGCGCCGGCCTCGCTCTGGAGGCGCGCGAGGCGAACGGGGAGGACGCGATCGGCGTGACCGGCGCCTTTGTCGCGATCGCCGAGACCGGAACGCTGGTGCTCGCCTCGGGCCCGGACGCCCCGGCGAGCGCGAGCCTGCTCCCCGAGACGCACGTGGCGGTGCTGGGCGCGGGCCGAATCGTGACGCACATGGAAGACGCGTTCGCGCTCGCGCGAGAGGCCTTCGGCCAGCTGCCGCGCGCCCTCAACTTCGTCTCGGGCCCGTCGCGCACCGCGGACATCGACCAGACCATCGTTCTCGGCGCGCACGGCCCGTCGCGCGTGCACATCATCCTGGTCCGCGGCTGATCACCACAGGCGTGCGGCGCCTCGCACCCCGCTCGCGTCGCCGTGCGTCGCCTTCACCAGCGGCGTTTCCACCGAGTCGGAATAGACGTAGGGTCCCCAGCGCTTCGGCACGTTCCGGTACAGGCGCCCGGCGTTCGACAACCCGCCGCCGAGCACGATCACGTCCGGGTCCAGCAGGTTGATGACGCTCGCGAGCGCGCGCCCCAGGCGCTCCTCGTAGCGCGAGAGCGCCGCCTCGCAGCCCGGGTCGCCCGATTCGGCCCGCGCGACGATCTGCACGGGCTCGAGCGCCATTCCCGTGGCGAGCTTGAGGTCGAGGGCGAGGCCGGGTCCGGAGAGAAACGCCTCGATATGCCCTTCCTTGCCGCAGCCGCAGCGGGGACCGGGCAGCTCGTCGGGCCGGATCCAGGGGAGGCTGTTGTGTCCCCACTCGCCGGCGATGGCGTTCGCCCCGCGCAGGGCGCGGCCGTCGACGACCGTGCCGCCGCCGACCCCCGTGCCGAGAATGACGCCGAACACGACGCCGGCGCCGGCGGCCGCCCCGTCCGCGCTTTCCGAAAGTGCGAAGCAGTTCGCGTCGTTGGCGAAGCGCACCTCGCGCGAGAGCAGCCGCTCGAGATCGGGCTTGAGCGGCTTGCCGTTCAGCGCGCTCGCGTAGGCTCTCCGGAGCTTTCCGTCCTTCGAGACCGCGCCGGGCGTGCCTATGCCCACGGTGCAGCGCCCGCCGACTTCGCGCTCCGCGCCGAGCACGGCCTCGGCGAGGGAGCGCAGCGCCTCGGGGTAGGCGCCCCGCGGCGCATCGCGGCGGCGCCGGAGGATCTCCGCGCCGGACTCGTCTAGCGCGGCGATCTCCATTTTGGTGCCGCCGATGTCCACTCCGATGCGGATCATTGCGGCGGAGCGCGCTCTAGAACGCCTGGTCCCAGGAGATGGAAAGCCGCATCGCGGAATTGATCAGGCCCACCATGCTGTAGGTCTGCGGGAAATTTCCCCATAGCTCGCCCGTTCCGGGCGCGATGTGCTCGGAGAGCAGGCCGTGCTGGTTGCAGCGCGCGAGCAGGCTCTCGAAAAGGGCGCGGGCCTCCCCGGAGCGCCCGAGCGAGGCCAGGGCGTCGACGTACCAGAAAGTGCACACCGCGAAGGCGTTGTCGGGCACCCCGAAATCGTCGGGCTGGGTGTAGCGGAAGACGAAATCGCCGCGGCGCAGGTCTTTCTCGACGGCGCGGACCGTGCCGGCGAAGCGCGGATCGTCGGCACGCAGGAAATCGAGCTCGTGCAGCAGCAGCAGGCTCGCGTCCAGGTGCTCCCCGCCGAAGGTGGCGGCAAAGGCCGAGCGCTTCGCGTTCCAGGCGCGCTCGCAGATCGCGGCGTGCATCGAGTCGGCTCGCGCGCGCCAGTGCCGCGCGCGCTCCTCCAGCCCGATCCGCCCGGCGATCTTCGCCAGGCGGTCGCACGCTGCCCAGCACATGACGCTGGAGAAGGTGTGGACGTGCCGCGTGCCCCGCAGCTCCCACAGGCCGGCATCGGGCTGGTCGTAGAGCACGGCGGCGCGCTCCCCGAGCCGCTCGAGCTGGCGGAACAGCGCCTGGTCGCTGCGCAGCGCGAGACGGGCGTCGAAGAACACGTGCGCCGCGGCGAGAACCGCCGCGCCGTAGACGTCGTGCTGGTCCTGCGTGTACGCCTGGTTGCCGATCCTCACCGGCCCCATGCCGCGATAGCCCGGCAGCGAGACCGCCTCGCGCTCGGCGATGCTCCCCTTGCCGGTCACCGCGTACACCGGCTGCAGGTCGGCGCCGTTGGTCCCGGCCGCGGTGTTGATGATGAAATCGAGGAAGCGCTCCATCGTGCTGGTCGCGTTCAGGCGGTTCAGGGCGTTGATGACGAAATAGGCGTCGCGCAGCCAGCAGTAGCGGTAGTCCCAGTTGCGTCCGCTTCCCGGCGACTCGGGGATGGATGTCGTCACCGCGGCGACGATCGCTCCGGTGTCCTCGTAGGCGTTGAGCTTGAGCGTGATCGCGGCCCGGATGATCGCTTCCTGCCACTCGAACGAGATCGCGAGGCCGCGCACCCAGTCGCGCCACCACGCCGCCGTCTCGTCGAGGAACCTGCGGAAGGCGTCCCCGGGAGAGGTGTGCAGCGTCTCGTCGGGCCCGAGCACCAGCGACACGGGCTCGCGCAGCACGACCGGCGTCTCCTCGAGGATCGCGGTGACCGAGAAGTCGGTCGTCACCCGCAGATCCATCTCGGGCATCACGTAGCGCACGTGGTTGCTGCCCCAGGTGAGCGCCGGCCGGCGCGCCCCGTAGTCGCACAGGGGCCGCAGCCGCACGCGTATGCGCGGGCTGCCGGCGAGCGGCCGGATCTGGCGCATCAGCATGACCGGGTAGAAGAGCCTGCCGAACTGCTGGAACCGCGGCGCGAAGTCGGTGACCTCGACTCCGCCTCCGTGCCGGTCGTAAAGACGCGTGCGCAGGATCGGCGTGTGCGCGATATAGGCCTGCTCGGAGCGCTCGAAGTCGGCGAGCTCGACTTCGAACACGCCGTTGCGGTCCTCGGGCCCTGGCTCGGAGCGCAGCAGCGAGCAGAACGCCGGGTCGCTGTCGAAGCGCGGCAGGCAGGACCAGACGATGCGCGCCCGGGTGTCCACCAAGGCTGCGACGCTCGAATTGCCTATCAGGGCGAGGTCCAGGTCGCTCACGAGCCTTCTCCGGGTCGCGCGGCGAAGTCGGCGAGCCACGCTCTGACGGCCGCCGCATCCGAAAGGCGCCAGCGCGCCGCAGACTCGCCCGGGCCGACCTTCACCGAATGGCCCCCGACGCGGTTGATCAGCTCGAAGCCGATTTCGTCGGTCAGGTCGTCGCCGACGAACACCGGGGTGCGCCCGTGAAACGGCGCCTCGCCGAGAAATTCGGAAATCGCCACGCCCTTGTCCTTTCCCGTGGGCCTCAGCTCGACGACCATTTTTCCCATCTGCACCTCGAATTCGCCGCCGAGCTCGCGGGCCAGACCGCGCACGAGGTCCTTGGTTTCGGCCTCCAGCTCCGGGGCCGATCGGAAATGGAGGGCGAAGTTGACGCCCTTGTCCTCGAGCACCAGCGCCGGATGCCTTTCGGCGACCGCGGCCAGCCTGCGGCGCGCGGTATCGAGCGCGGCGCGCGGAACCTCGCGCCTGTGCATTCTGCCGGAAAAATCGCGGCGCTCGGCGCCGTGCTGCCCGGCGACGCAGAAACCCGGGTCGGCGAGCAGGCGGTCGATGTCCTCGACCGAGCGTCCGCTGATCAGCGCGAGGGCGCCCTCCGCGGCGCGGGCGAGCGACCGGAGCAGGCGGATCAGCTCGCCGTCGACGCGGATGAGGCCGGGATGATCCGCGATGTCGAGCAGCGTGCCGTCAACGTCGAGGAAGAACGCGCAGCGCCCCTGGAGCTCGGGCGCCCGCTCGAACCGCGCTTTCGAGGGCAGCATCGCTCGCGCGGGCTCAGACCGCGCGCACGGCGGCGGGCTTGCGCTCGCGATTGCGCGAGAGCAGGCGGCCGCGCATGCGCATCTGGCCGGCGTCGAGCAGCATGCGGCCGGCCCACCGGTACACGTTGAAATCCTGCACCAGGCTCCGCATGCTGCGCATGCGGTCGCGCTGCTCCTGGGGGGGCATCGTCAGCGCCGCACGCAGCGCCGCGGCGCACTGGTCGATGTCGTAGGGATTGACGATCAGCGCCTCCGGCAGCTCGCGCGACGCGCCGGTGAACTGGCTGAGGATCAGGACGCCGCGCTCGTCGTCGCGGGCGGCGACGAACTCCTTCGCCACCAGGTTCATCCCGTCGTGCAGGCTCGAGACGACGCACAGGTCCGATGCGCGGTAGTACTCGTGGACCTCGTCGGGGTCGTGGTGCTCGACCCGGAGCAGGATGGGAGCGCGGCCCTTGCCGGCGAACCTCTCGTTGATACGGCGCGCGAGCGCGCGCACGCGGGCGTCGAAATCCTGGTACTCGTCGATGATCGAGCGCGACGGCGCCGCGATCTGCACGAAAACGAACTTGCCGATCCACAGCGGATAGAGCTCGAGCAGACGCTCGACGGCGAGGAAGCGCTCCAGGATCCCCTTGGTGTAGTCGAGGCGGTCGACCCCGACGCCGAGCACGATGTCCTGCGGAAGGCCGTTCTTCTCGCGCACGTCCGCGCGACATTTGTCGATGGGCTTCTCCATCGCCTTCGACTGGAGCGGCCACTCGATCGAGATCGGGTAGCGGCGCACCGCGGTCTGGTCGCCGCCGTAGGAGACGGTGAAATTCTCGCGGTCGATGCGCGCCTCGACGTAGCGGTCGACCGTGTCGATGAAGTTGTTGCAGTGGAACTGCGTATGGAAGCCGAGGATGCTGCTGCCGAGCAGCCCGTCGATCAGCTCCTGCCGCCACGGGCAGATGCCGAAGGCCTCGGCGTTGGGCCAGGGAATGTGCCAGAACGAGATCACCGTCGCGGCGGGAATGCGCTCGCGGATCATGCGCGGAAGCAGCGCGAAGTGGTAGTCCTGCACCAGGACGATCGGGTCTTCGGTCTTCGCTTCGTGAACGACCGCGTCGGCGAAGCGGCGGTTCACGGTGACGTAGGCGTTCCAGTCCGAGGTGCGGAACACCGGCCGCGTGTGGGCGATGTGGCACAACGGCCACAGCCCGCTGTTCGAGAACCCGTAGTAGTAGCCGGCTTCCTCCTCTTGGGAGAGCCACACCCGCCGGATGCGGTACGCCGGGCGGTCGGGAGGGACGCGGATGTGGTCCGTCGCGTCGACCGTCTCCCGGTCGGCGCTGCCCCCGCCGTGCGCGATCCAGGTTCCCGAGCAGGCGCGCATGACCGGCTCGAGCGCCGTGACCACGCCGCTCGCGGGCCGCTGCACCTCGATGTGCTGGTCGCGGTGGACGTGGATGTAGGGTTCGCGGTTGGACACGATCAGGACTTCCTCGCCTTTGAGATCGTTGCGCAGGATCGCGCGCAACGTCTCGGCGGACCAGTTGATCTGGGATTCGTCCCTCGCCTTGCGCTCGGACTCGAGCTCCCTCACCAGCGCGCGGATGTCCCGCGCCACCGGCCGCAGCTCGGGGATGCGCACCTTGGCCTCGGTGAAGCCGAACGTCTCGCCGCGGATCACCGCCTTCAAGCCCGCGACCCAGCCGCGCCAGCTCACCTCCGCGATCACCACCGTCACCAGCGAGACGATCGCCGCGAGCGCGGCGAACAGATAGAAGATGTACTTCTTGGTGTCGTCGCTGCGCCGCTGCACGAAGCTCATGTCGTGCACCAGCACCAGGTGGCCGTAGGCCTTGCCGTCGGCGTCGAGCTCGTAGTCGCCGACGTGGACCGGGCCGCGGTCGAGGTTGACCACGCGGCCTTCCACGTTCGCATTGCCCTCGTGCCGGCCGGTGCAGCCGAGCGAGGACGGGAACGTGACGGTCTTGTAGACGAGCCTGTGCTGCGCGTCGCAGAAGCCCACGGCGAACAGGCGCTCGTCCTGGATGAGGCGGTCGAAGTACTTGAGGATCTTGGCGCGCGAGCCTTCGCGCACGAGGTCGGCGAGCGGCTCCTGGATGGTGCGCGTGATGAGCTGCGTGCGGATGTCGAGGTCGCGAACGAACCATTGCAGCGTCAGCCGGTCGACCAG
>DATEGT010000148.1:0-3092 GCA_035280025.1 Burkholderiales bacterium
TACCAGCGCGCGCCGCCGGGCGCGGCGCTCACCATGCCGACGGGCTCGTAGTCGACGCGCTTCACCTCGGCCGCGCGGCCGTCCCTCCACGGATTGACGCCGAGGCGCTCGGGCCAGGTGTAGGTGTAACCCTTGCCCTTCACGCAGATCAGGACGGCGGCCGAGGTGTGCGCGTGGCCCTTCGAATAGCGGCCCTGCTCGTGCTGGCCGATCCAGAAGTAGAAGCAGTTGTTGGTCATGAAAGGCTCGACGCGCCGCCAGCCGGGCGAGCGGCGGTTGTCGAGCGGCAGCTCGCAGTTGACGATGTCGGGGATGAAATTGGTGCGCCGCATCGCCAGGCCTCGCACCGGGTCGGGCTCGATGTCGTCCTTCGGCTTGAAGAAGTCGTCGGCGCCCGAGAAGCGGTCGCGGAAGACGAAGGGGTTGTCGAACACGGCCTCGACGTTGTTGATCATGTTGAGCACGTTGGGCGCGGTGGTCCCGGCGAGGAGCAACGCGCCGCCCGAGGTCGCGTTCACCAGGCGGTGCCACGCGTTCATCGGGATCGAGAACATCGAGCCCTTCTGCCATTCGAAGACGTGCTTCTTCCTGTCGCCTTCGAGCCACACCTCGGTCGTGCCGCGTCCCTCGACCACGAGGAAGATCTCCTCGTACATGTGCTTCTCGGGATTCAGCGCGCCCGCGGGCGGCACCTCGACCACGTAGCAGCCCCACTTGGTCTCGGTGCCGTGGAGCTGGATGAAGTGGCCGCGTCCGCCGGTGCGCTTCCACGGCGCGAGCGCGAGGTCCTGGACCCTGCGGATGCCGATGCCGCGAAAAACGGGAATGCCCTCGGCTTCCATGAACGCGTCGTAAGGCGTCGGCTGCTTCCTGAACTCGCCGAAGCCGGCGCGGCGGGTTCCGCTGGGCTCGTGCCAGTGCGCCTGGTCCTGCTCGTGGGGCATGGGGAACGGGTTCCGATATGCAGAACGGAGTTCCGCAATTATATAATTCCCGGGATGGTCCGTCTGCTCACAGCGGCCGCCCTGTGGCTCTGCCTCGCCGCCGCCTTCGCGCAATCGCCGCAGGCGGCGGTCTATTTGTACGGGGGCGGCGACCGCGCGCAGCGCCTCGCCGAGGGCGCGCGCCGGGAAGGGACGCTGGTCCTCTACACCTCGCTCGCCACGTCGGAGTCGGTTCCGCTCGCGAAGGCGTTCGAGAAGAAGCACGGCGTCAAGGTCGTCCTGTGGCGCTCGCTCAGCTCGCAGGTCATGCAGCGCGCGCTCAACGAGGCCAGGGCGCGCCGGGACGCCGTCGACGTGATCGAGACCAATGCGCCCGAGCTCGAGGCGCTCGCGCGCGAGCGCGTGGTCGCGCGCTTCGACAGCCCTTACATCGCCGACATTCCGCCGTGGGGCGTGCCCGCGCACCGCCTGTGGATCTCGGACCGTGTCGATTTCTTCGTGGTGGCGTTCAACACCGGCAAGGTGAGGCGCGACGAGCTGCCCGCGAGCTACGAGGGCTTTCTCGATCCGAAATGGAAGGGGCGGATCGGCCTGGAAGCCACCGACCAGGAATGGCTGGCGGGGCTCGCGAAGCGGCGCGGCGAGAAGGGCGCGCTGGATTTCTTCGCGAAGCTCGCGGCGATGAGGCCCGACGTGCGCAAGGGGCACGTGCTGCTCTCGGAGCTGGTCGCCGCGGGCGAAGTGCCCGTGAGCCTCACCAACTACGCTTCCAATGCCGACTCGATGAAGCGCAGGGGACTGCCGATCGACTGGAAGCCGGTCGAGCCGGTGGTCGGCAGGCCGCAGGCGCTGGGGCTCGCCGCCGCCGCCCCGCACCCGAACGCGGCGCTCCTGTTCGCCGATTTCGTGCTGTCCCCGGAAGGGCAGCAGCTGTTCAATGCCATGGGACGGTTTCCCGCGAGCGCGAAGGTGAAGAGCCCGCTGGTCACCTTTCCCTACGTGATGCTCGACCCCGTGGCCCTGGTCGACGAGGACGAAAAATGGCTCAAGTACTGGAACGAGCTGGTGTCCGGGAGGTAGGGCGCGCGAGGAAGCGCACGCGCCTGTCCTCGGTCGCCAATTCGCTGCGGCTCATCAAGGCGTTTTCCGAGGACCAGTACGAGATCGGCATCAGCGACCTCGCCAAGCGGCTCGGCCTGGCGAAGAGCACCGTGCACCGCCTCGCCTCGACCCTGCTCGACCAGGGCATGCTCGAGCAGAACGCGGGCGACGGGAAGTACCGCCTCGGCCTGACGCTCTTCGAGCTGGGGACGCTCGTGCGCCGCAAGATGGATTTCACGACGGAGGCGCGGCCGTTCCTGCGCACGCTGCTCGAGAAGACCGGCGAGACCGTCCACCTCGGCATCCTCGACCACGACTCGGTGCTCTACGTGATCTCGCTCGAGAGCAAGCAGGCGCTTCGCATGGGCTCGAAGGTCGGCACCCGCGCGCCGGTGCACGCCACCGCGGTCGGCAAGGCGCTGCTCGCGTTCCAGCCCGAGGAGGAGATCGGCCGCATCATCGCGCGCGGGCTCCCGCCGAGCGCGCCGAACACCATCGTCGATCCGAAAGCGCTGCAGCGGGAGATCTCCGCCGTGCGCGCGCGCGACTACGCGATCGACGACGAGGAGGGCGAGGCCGGCCTGCGCTCGATCGCCGCGCCGATCCGCAACGACGCGGCGAACGTGGTCGCGGCGATCAGCATCGCCGGCCCGGTGCACCGCATCACGAGGAAGAGGCTGCTCGGCTGGTCGCGCGAGCTGGTCGAGGCGGCCGGGGCGATTTCCCGGCGCCTGGGCTGGACTAGATCCCCAGGCGCTGCCAGATCGTAGAGGCCAGTCCCGCCTGGTTCATGGTGTAGAAATGCAGGCCGGGCGCGCCCGCGGCGAGAAGGCGCTCGCACAGCCCGGTCACCACGTCGAGCCCGTAGCTGCGTATCGAGGCGGTATCGTCGCCGAAGCCCAGCATCTTCAGGCGCAGCCAGCGCGGGATGTCCGCCCCGCAGGCGTCCGAGAAGCGCGCGAGCTGCGAGAAATTGCCGATCGGCATGACGCCGGGGACGATGGGCACCGAGATGCCGGCCGCCTCGCAGTCGTCGATGAAGCGGAA
>DATEGT010000149.1:0-5834 GCA_035280025.1 Burkholderiales bacterium
CGCCGTGGCGGCCTATGTCCTCGTGCAGCGCGACTGGAAGCTGCTGTCGCGGCTCGACCTCCTCCGCGGCGGCCTCGTGTTCCTCGCGCTCACCGCGCCCTGGTTCGTGCTGGTGTCGCTCGCCAATCCGGAGTTTCCGCACTTCTTCTTCATCCACGAGCACGTCGAGCGCTTCCTCACCAAGGAGCACGACCGCTACCAGCCCGCATGGTTCTTCCTGCCGGTGCTGCTGATCGGGATCGGCCCGTGGATCGTGACCCTCTTCCCCGCGCTGCGCGACGCCTGCAGGCGCGGCGCGGGCGAGGGATTCGACTCGAGGCGCTTCCTGGCGCTGTGGTGCGCGGTGGTGTTCGCGTTCTTTTCGGCGTCGAGCTCGAAGCTCGTCCCCTACATCCTCCCGCTGTTTCCCGCGCTGGCGCTGCTGATCGGGGACTACCTGCGCACTGCCGGGGGACGCACGCTCGTCTGGCAATCCTCCGTCGCGGCCGTGATCGGCGCCGCGCTTCTCCTCGCCGCGCCGATAGCGCCGGACTACGCGTCCGATTCGGTGCCGGCCGCGCTGCTGCAGGCATACGTTCCCTGGCTCCGCGCCGCGGGGGCCGCCCTCCTTTGCGCCGGCGTCCTCTCCGGCGCGCTGGCGGTGCGCGGCCGGCGCGCCGCCGCGGTAATCTCGCTTGCTTTCGGAGGCCTGACGCTGTCCCAGCTCGCGCTCTCCGGGCACGAGAGTTTGTCGCCTTCCCTTTCCGCGTATCATATCGTCCACAAGATCCGGGACCAGCTGAAACCGGATACTCCTTTCTATTTCGTGGAAACCTTCGATCACACGGCGCTCTTCTATCTGGGAAGGAATGTCACCATGGTCGGCGTGATGGACGAGCTCGCGTTTCCGATCGGGCGGGCTCCGCGCGATTTCCTTCCGGACACGGCCGCTTTCGCGCGCGCCTGGGAGGGGGACCGCGACGCCTTCGCCATGTTCAGCGCCGGCGATCTTCCCGCCTTTCTCAAGGCGCATCCCGTTCCGATGCGGATCGTCGCCGAAGACCCGCGCCGGGTGATCGTGAGGAAGCCGTGAGCGCGGTGACCTTCGCCCTGCTGATGGCCGGGGTGCTGCTGAACGCCGCGGCGCAGCTGCTCCTCAAGGCGGGCACCAACGCGGTGGGCCGGTTCGAGTTCAGCGCGCAGAACATCCTCCCGGTGGGGATGAAGCTGGCGCTGGAGCCGCACATCGCCGGAGGGCTCGCGTGCTATGTCTTCAGCGTCGCGATCTGGATCGTCGGCCTGTCGCGCGTGCCGGTGTCCGTCGCCTACCCCATGCTCTCGGTGGGCTACATCGTGAACGCCGTCGCCGCCTGGTACCTGTTCGGCGAGTCGCTCACCGCGCAGAAGCTCGTCGGCATCGCCTTCATCGTCGCCGGCGTGTTCCTGGTCGCGCGCAGCTAGAGCATCCGTGGCCGGCGATTCCTTCCTGCCCTTCACCCGCCCCTCGATAGACGAGGACACCATCGCCGGAGTCGCCGAGGTGCTGCGCTCGGGGTGGATCACCTCGGGACCGAAGGTGAAGGAATTCGAGGCCGAGCTGTCGCGCTACTGCGGCGGGCGCCCGGTGCGCGCCCTCAACTCGGGCACGGCCGCCCTCGAGATCGGCCTGCGCCTCGCGGGCGTCGGGCCGGTCGACGAGGTCATCACGACGCCGCTCTCCTGGGTCGCCACCAGCAACATGGTCCTGGAGGTGGGAGCGCGACCCGTCTTCGTCGACGTCGATCCGGCGACGCGCAACATCGACCTCGCCCGCGTCGAAAGCGCGATCACTCCCAGGACCCGCGCCATCCTCCCCGTATACCTCGCAGGGCTTCCCGTGGACCTCGACCGTCTGTATGCCATCGCGGGCAAGCACGATCTGCGAGTGGTGGAAGACGCCGCGCAGGCGTTCGGCTCGAGCTGGAGAGGCACCCGCGTCGGCGCCCGCGGCGATCTCGTCGCGTTCAGCTTCCACGCCAACAAGAACCTCACGACTGCCGAAGGCGGCGCGATCGTCCTGCCCGGGGACGGGGAGATCGCGCTGACGGAGAAGCTGCGCCTGATGGGCGTGAGGCGCTTCGGCGACGACGGCATGGATGTCGACGTGGCCGGCGGAAAGTTCAACCTCACCGACGTCGCTGCGCGCATCGGCCTGGGGCAGATGCGGCACCTCGCCGAGTTCACCGAGAAGCGCCGCGCGCTCGCCCGGCGCTACTTCGAGTGCTTCGACCGCGGCCTGGGGTGCGAGCTGCCGCCGGCCGACTTCGAGAATTCCAACTGGCACATGTTCCAGGCGGTGCTGCCCGAGCGCATGGAGCGCGGCCGTTTCATCGCGAAAATGCGCGACCTGGGCGTGGGCGTGGGGGTGCACTACCCCGCGATCCACCTCTTCACCCTGTACCGCTCGCTCGGCTGGCGCGAGGGCCAGTACCCGAACGCCGAGCGCATCGGCAGGAGCATCGCCACGCTTCCGCTCTTTCCGGCGATGACGGGCGCCGACGTCGAGCGCGTGTGCGAGGCGGCGAAGCGGGTGCTGCGATGAACCCCGCGGTATCCGTCGTCATCCCGGTCTACAACGAGGAGGCGGTGCTTCCGGCGCTGTTCGCGAGGCTCTATCCCGCGCTCGATGCGCTCGGGCAGCGCTACGAGGTGATCTTCGTGAACGACGGCAGCGTCGACCGCTCGGCCGCGCTGCTGCGCGAGCAGTTCGAAAAGAGCCCCGGCTCGACGCGCGTGATCCTGTTCAACGGCAATTTCGGACAGCACCTCGCCATCATGGCGGGCTTCGAGGCGAGCCGCGGCGAGCGCGTGGTCACGCTCGACGCCGATCTGCAGAATCCTCCCGAGGAGATCGGCAGGCTGCTCGCGAAAATGGACGAAGGCTACGACTACGTCGGCACCGTGCGCAGCGAGCGGCAGGACACGGCGTTCCGGCGCCATGCTTCGCGGTTGATGAACGCGGTGCGCGAGCGCATCACCCGCATACGCATGACCGACCAGGGGTGCATGCTGCGCGCCTACAGCCGTGCGATCGTCGACACGATCAACGGCTGCCGCGAGATCAACACCTTCATCCCGGCGCTCGCGTACACGTTCGCCCGGCGCCCCACGGAGATCGAGGTCGCGCACGAGGAGCGGAGCGCCGGGGAGTCGAAATACTCGCTGTACAAGCTCGTCAGGCTGAACTTCGACCTGGTGACGGGATTCTCGGTATTGCCGCTGCAGCTGTTCTCGTTCTCCGGCATCGTCATCTCCCTGCTTTCGATCGTCTTCGTGCTGTTCCTCGCGGTGCGGCGCCTGGTGGTGGGCCCCGAAGCCGAGGGCGTGTTCACCCTGTTCGGGATCGCCTTCTTCCTCATCGGCATCACGCTCTTCGGCATCGGCCTGCTGGGAGAGTACGTCGGACGGATCTACGAGCAGGTGCGCGAGCGCCCCCGATACGTCGTCCAGGCGATTCTCGAGAAGAAAGAGTGACCCGGGCGGTCGTCTTCGCGTACCACGACGTCGGCTGCCGCTGCCTCGGCGTCCTGCTCGAGCAGGGCGTGGAGGTGCCGCTGGTGGCGACCCACGAGGACGCGCCTCGGGAGAACATCTGGTTCGGCAGCGTCGCGGCGCTCGCCCGCTCGCGCGGCCTGCAGCTCGCAACCCCGGATCACGCGAACGAGCCTTCGTTCGTCGCGAGGGTAAGGGACCTGCGTCCGGATTTCATCTTCTCCTTCTACTACCGCTCGATGCTCGGGCGGGACCTGCTCGCGGTGGCGCCCGGGTTCAACATGCACGGCTCTCTGCTGCCTAAATACCGCGGCCGCGCGCCGGTCAACTGGGCGATCATCCACGGCGAAACCGAGACCGGGGCGACGCTCCATGAGATGGTCGAGAAGCCCGACGCCGGACGCATCGTCGATCAGGAAGCCGTGCCTATCCTGCCCGACGACCAGGCCGTCGACGTGTTCCGCAAGGTCACCGGCGCCGCGGGCCGGGTGCTGGCAAGGTGCCTGCCCGCATTGATCGACGGGAGCGCCGCGCTCCTCCCCCAGGACCTCTCGAAGGGAAGCTACTTCGGCGGGCGCCGGCCCGAGGACGGCCGCATCGACTGGCGGGCGCCGGCCAAGCGCATCCACGACCTGGTGCGGGCGGTGGCGCCGCCCTATCCGGGGGCGTTCACCGACTTCGAGGGCAGGACGCTGCGGGTGCTGCGCACGCGGCTCCTGCCGGCGCGCGGCGGCGCGAGCGCCCCGGCCTTTCTCCACGCGCAAGCCGGACGCTGCTTCGCCGCGTGCGCCGACGGGGCCGCGCTCGAGCTGCTCGAGGCGGAACTGGACGGCAAGGCGCTCTCCGCGCAAGAATTCGCCAATCGCATCGGCACCCGCCGGGTTGCGATGTTCTAGGAACCCCGATGAAAAGAATCCTGATCCTCGGCGTGAACGGCTTCATAGGCCACCACCTCTCCAAGCGCATCGTCGAGACCACCGACTGGGAGGTCTACGGCATGGACATGCAGACCGACCGGGTCGCGGACCTGCTCGACCACGAGCGCTTCCATTTCTTCGAGGGCGACATCACCATCAACCGCGAGTGGATCGAGTACCACGTGCGCAAGTGCGACACGGTGCTGCCGCTGGTCGCGATCGCGACCCCCGCGACCTACGTCAGGGAGCCGCTCAAGGTCTTCGAGCTCGACTTCGAGGCCAACCTCCCGATCGTCCGCGGCTGCGTGCGCCACGGCAAGCGCCTGGTGTTCCCGTCGACCTCCGAGGTCTACGGCATGTCGCCGGACCGCGAGTTCGATCCCGAGACCTCGCCGCTGGTCTACGGGCCGATCGACAAGCCGCGCTGGATCTACGCCTGCGCGAAGCAGCTCATGGACCGCGTGATACACGCCTACGGCATGAAGGAGGGGCTCGACTACACCCTGTTCCGCCCGTTCAACTGGATCGGCTCGGGCCTGGACAACCTCAACGCCCCCAAGGAGGGCAGCTCGCGCGTCATCACCCAGTTCTTCGGCCACATCGTGCGCGGCGAGCCGATCAAGCTGGTCGACGGCGGGCGGCAGAAGCGCGCCTTCACGTACATCGACGACGGCATCGACGCCCTGGTCGAGATCATCGACAACCCCAGGCGGGTGGCGAGCGGGAACATCTACAACATCGGGAACCCGAAGAACAACTACTCGGTCCGGGAGCTGGCGGCCATGATGGTGAAGCTCGCGCTCGACTACCCCGAGTACCGGGACAACGCCAGGAGAGTGAAGCTCGTGAATACCACCGCCGCGCAGTACTACGGCAAGGGATACCAGGACGTCAAGAGCCGGGTCCCGCAGATCAGCCGCACTATGAAGGATCTGGGCTGGAAGCCGCGCGTCGACATGCGGGAAGCGCTCAAGCGCATTTTCGACGCCTACCGGACGCAGGTGCAGGAAGCGCGAAGCCTGGTGGAATGAAGCTCGCGCTGAAGATCGACGTCGACACGTATCGCGGGACGCTCAAGGGCGTCCCGCGGCTGATCGAGATCCTCGGGAAGCACGGCGCGGGCGCGACCTTCTTCTTCAGCCTCGGCCCGGACCATACCGGACGCGCGATCAAGCGGGCGTTCCGGCGCGGATTCTTCTCGAAGGTGTCGCGCACCTCGGTCGTTTCGCACTACGGCCTGCGCACCCTGCTCTACGGCACGCTGCTGCCCGGGCCCGACATCGGCCGGCGCTGCCGGGGAGTCATGCGCTCGGTGCGCGACGCGGGCTTCGAGGTCGGCATCCACACCTGGGACCACGTCAAATGGCAGGACGGCGTCGGCGCGGCCGACGCGCAGTGGACCGAGCG
>DATEGT010000150.1:0-9758 GCA_035280025.1 Burkholderiales bacterium
CCCTCGATGTCGGTCGGGACGTTGGCCCAGGCGCCGATCGCGCGGCGGAAGCGGCTGCTCGGCAGCTTGAGCTCGAAGCCGTGGCCGGCGCGCTTGATCTGCATGTTCCAGCGCTTCACGCCGATCTCGCAGTCCTTGACGTAGGCCTCGCGCAGCACTTCGTTCATCGCATTGCGCAGGGCCACGGTTTCCTTCTTCAGCGCGCCGCTGCCGTTGGGCAGCTCGAGGTCGCAGGTCGCCTCGGCGCAGACGTGGTCCTGGTACTGGGTGGTCTCGTCCGGGCGCCCCTTGATGCCGTTGGCGAAGGTGCTCGCCGCGTTCGACGAAACCTCCGATCCGAACAGGTCGAGCGAGGAGCTGAACCAGAAGTTGAGATAGCGCTGGAGCAGGGGCAGGTCGACCGCGCCCTGGCGGCGGACCGCCTGGACGTCGTCCGTGCCGGCCTCCTTCATGACCTCCGCGGTGCGCTTCACGACCCGGCCGATGCCGGTCTCGCCGACGAACATGTGGTGCGCTTCCTCGGTGAGCATGAAGCGGCAGGTGCGCGCGAGGGGATCGAACGAGGACTCGGCCAGGCTCTTCAGCTGGAACTTGCCGTCGCGGTCGGTGAAGTAGGTGAAGCACAGGAACGACAGCCAGTCCGAGATCGGCTCGTTGAAGGTGCCGAGGATGCGCGGCTTGTCGACGTCGCCCGAGTGGCGTGCGAGCAGCTCCTCGGCCTCCTCGCGGCCGTCGCGGCCGAAGTAGGCGTGCAGCAGGTACACCATCGCCCACAGGTGCCTTCCCTCCTCGACGTTGATCTGGAAGAGATTGCGCAGGTCGTAGATCGAAGGGCAGGTGTGGCCGAGCAGGTGCTGCTGCTCGACCGAGGCGGGCTCGGTGTCGCCCTGGGTGACGATCAGGCGGCGGAACTGCGAGCGGAATTCCCCCGGCACCTGCTGCCACACCGGCTGCCCGAAGGAGTCGCCGAAGCCGATCGTGCGCTCGGCGATCGGGTCGGCGAGGAAAATGCCCCAGCGGTAGTCGGGCATCCTCACCGTGCCGTAGTTCGCCCAGCCCTGGGCGTCCACGCCGATCGCGGTGCGCAGGTACACGTCCGCGGAGGCGAAGTCGTTCGGCCCCATCTCGCGCCACCAGTCGAGGAAGCGCGGCTGCCAGTGCTCGAGGGCGCGCTGCAGCGTCTTGTCGTTCGCCAGGTCGACGTTGTTGGGGATCTTCTCGCTGTAATTGATGCTCATGGACGTTCCTTGCAGCCGGGCCTTAGACCCGGTCCCAGTTGAATTTCGCTTTCGCGCCGCTGCCGTAGACCTTCAGCGCGCCGTGCTCGCCGACCGCGTTGGGCCGGCTGAAGATCCAGTTCTGCCACGCGGAGAGCCTGCCGAAGATCCGCGTCTCCATGGTCTCCCGGCCCGCGAACCGCAGGTTCGCCTCCATGCCGGTGAGCGCGTCGGGCGACAGGCTCGCGCGCTCCTCGATCGCGATGCGCACTTCCTCGTCCCAGTCGAGATCGTCGGGCGTGAACGTGACCAGGCCCAGCGACGAGGCCGCCTTGGCGTCGAGTTTCTCGCCGACGCGGGCGCGCGCGGCCTCGACCGGCTGCGGATCGCCGCAATAGTGCGTGGCGATGCGCGATTCCCGGTTCACCATCGGATAGGCCCCGAAGTTCATCTCCGAGAGCGCGACCGCCGGGGCGCCCGCGTCGTCCGGGAGCTCGAGCATGTAGCTGCGGTCGGCGGCGAGCGCCAGCTCGAAAAGCGTTCCGGCGAAGCACGAACCCTTGTCGATCACGGCGAACAGGGTGCGCGAGGAGACGTCCAGGCGGGCGAGCGTGCGGCGCAGGAAGCCGATCACCTCGCGCACGAACCCGTCGCTCCCGCTGGCCTTCAGCGCGGCGTCCGCGGCGAGCGCCTTGCCGGCGTCTCCGCGGGTGTTGAAGATCCAGGTGCCGATCTCGAGATCGTTGGTCCGCAGCATCAGGATCGCATCGTCGAGCTCGCGCGCCATCGCCAGCGGCCACCATTTGTCGCCCGCGGCATGGATCGCGTCGACGCTCGAGGCGACCTCCTGCCGCGGCGCGAAGACGGTGATCGTCGCCGTGCGCTGCTTGCGGTCGATCTTCACGTCGACGTTCTCGTAGTGGTAGCCGCCCGCGTCGATCGTGCGCTTGAGCGGGCCGAGGGCGACGCCCTTGCCGCTCCCGCGGGCGCTTCCGGCCGCGAGCGCGGCGGCGCGCGCGGCGACGGCATCCTTGAATCCTTGCGGCTTCGCCGTATGGTCGACCAGCTTCCATTGCTTGGCGCGGTCCGCGCGCACGCCTTCGCTGGTGGTGCAGAAGACGTCGGCGAGGTCGCGCCTGACCTTTCTCTTGTCGGTGACGCGAGTCAGGCCGCCCGTCCCCGGGAGCACGCCCAGCAGCGGCAGCTCGGGCAGGCTGACGGTGGAGGAGCGGTCGTCGATCATCAGGATCTCGTCGCAGGCGAGCGCGAGCTCGTAGCCGCCGCCCGCGACCGTGCCGTTCACCGCCGCGAGCGCCTTGAGTCCGTCGTGCCGGCTCGAGTCCTCGATGCCGCTGCGCGTCTCGTTGGTGAACTTGCAGAAGTTCACTTTCCAGGCGTGGGTGGACGTGCCCAGCATGTAGATGTTCGCCCCGGAGCAGAACATGCGCTCGCGGGCGCTGGTGATCACCAGGCACTTCACCTCCGGGTGCTCGAAGCGCACGCGGTTGAGCGCGTCGGCGAGCTCGATATCGACGCCGAGATCGTAGGAATTGAGCTTGAGCTTGTACCCGGGCTTCAGGCCCCTGTCCTCGTCCACGTCCATCGACAGGGTCGCCACCGGGCCGTCGAAGGACAGCTTCCAGTGCGCGTAGCGATCCGGATGGGTGTCGTAGGTGACGAGGGACGGAGAGGGCTGGGCATCGAGGACTGCGCTCATGATGTGCTCCGGATGGATGGTGCCGCCCGGCTCAGGCGGCGACCGCTTTTCTCAGCTCGGCGAGGCTTTTGTCGACGGACTTCCCCGCGGTATCCACGACGACGTCGGCCTGGCGGTAGAGCATCGCGCGGCCCTCCAGTATGCGCCGCAAATCCTCCATCGCCTGGTCGTTGCCCGCCATCGGGCGGGTGTCGCCCTGGGCGATCACGCGCGCCATGTGCTCCTCCGGGGCGGCCTTCAGCCACACGGTGAAGCAGCTCGAGAGCAGCAGGTCGTAGGTCCCCGGCTCGGAAACGATGCTGCCCCCGGTCGCGATCACGGCGCGCTCGTTCCGCTCGAGCACTCTTTCCAGGCTGCGGCGCTCGTAGCGCCGGTAGCCGGACTGACCGTAGAGCAGGAAGATCTCAGACAGGCCGGTGCCGGCGTCGCGCTCGACTTCGCGGTCGAGCTCGACGAAGGGCACGGCGAGAGTCCTGGCGAGCTTGGCGCCGAGGGTGGACTTGCCGGCGCCCCGCAGGCCGATGAGCGCGATGCGCTTGAGGCGCTCGTCGCGCGCGTTCCCGTAGTCGCGCACCAGCTGCGAGTGCACGGCGGCGAGCTTCTGGCGCGGGAGCCGCTTGAGAAATTGCGTCGCCAGGCTCAGCTCGGTGCTTTCCTCGGAATCCTCCGAGAGCAGCTCGGTGATCGGAAGCTCCAGCGCCGCGGCGATCTGCCGCAGCAGGAGAATGGACACGTTGCCCAGTCCCGCCTCGAGCTGGGCCAGATAGCGCTCCGACACGCCGGAATCCGCCGCGAGCACCTTGCGGGATTTTCCCCGCCTCGCCCGGGCTTCGCGCAGTCGCTCTCCCAGGCCGAGCAGGTAGTCCCGCTCGGGATCGGCGGGGATCGCCTTCGCCGGGCCCGCGCCACGCGAAGGCTTCTTGAGATCGACGCTCGGTAGGGGCACGGTGCAGTATAATGCTTGCGATTCGCAAACGCTGCAGTATAATGCCGGCGCATGTCGGAACGCAAGCATCGCTTGGCGGGAGGCGGATGGCGCTCGAGCTGACGATCCTGGTGGGAACCATGACGGGCACGGCCCAGCTCGTCGCGCAGGAAGTCGAGCTCACGCTCGACGACGGCGACACCCGCGTGCGCACCCGTCCCATGGACGGGCTCGACGCGGGCGCGTTCGCGGGCGGCGGCCTGTTCCTGATCTGCTCGTCCACGTACGGCCAGGGCGACGTGCCCGACAACGCGAAGCACCTCTACGAGTCGCTCCGGAATCAGCGCCCCGATCTGTCCGGCGTGCAGTACGGGGTCATCGCGCTCGGCGACCGCACTTACGCGGAGACGTTCTGCAACGGCGGCCGCCGCTTCGACGCGATCCTCGCCGAGCTGGGCGCGCGGCGCATCGGCGACATCATGCTGCACGACGCCAGCGCCGGGACGATGCCCGAGGAACTCGCGGTCGCGTGGGCCACCGAGTGGGTCGCCTTGTGCCGCAAGGAAGCCAGGCTCGAGGCCTGAGCCGGGCGGAGGAGGGTAGCGGTGGCGTCGCTCAGCAGCGCGGATCATTCGGCAAGCCCGCCGGCGGTCCACGTTCCCCGCGACTACAACGCCGCGCACGACCTGATCGAGCGCAACCTCCTCGCGGGGCGCGCCGGCAAGACCGCTTTCATCGACGATTCCGGCCGATGCACCTACGGCGAGCTCGCCGAGCGCGTCAACCGCTTCGGTTCCGGGCTGCTGGGACTGGGGCTGGCGATGGAAGACCGCGTGCTGCTCGCGCTCGCGGACACGATCGATTTTCCGACGGCCTTCCTCGGCTCCGTCAAGGCGGGAATCATCCCGGTCGCGGTGAACACCCTGCTCACGCCCAAGGACTACGCGCACATGCTCGCCGACAGCCGCGCGCGCGCCCTGGTCGTCTCCGAGCACCTGCTGCCGCAGTTCGAGCCGCTGCTCGGCAAGATGCCGTTTCTGCGGCACGTGATCGTCTCGGGCCGCCGCGGGAGGGGAAGCGCCGCCGTCGCAGACGTGCTCGCCTCGGGCGCCCCCGCTCTCGAGCCGGCGCCCACCACCTCGGACGACGCCTGCTGCTGGTTCTATTCCTCGGGCTCGACCGGCGCGCCGAAGGGCGCCGTGCACGTTCATTCGAGCATGGCGATCACCGCCGAGCTCTACGGCAAGGCCGTCCTCGGCGTCGGCGAGGCGGACGTGCTCTTCTCCGCGGCGAAACTGTGCTTCGTCTACGGCCTGGGCAACGCCCTCACCTTCACCCTCGCCGCGGGCGCCACCGGCGTGCTCATGGCCGAGCGCGCGACCCCGGCCGCGGTGTTCCGGCGGCTGGCCGAGAAGCGGCCGACCATTTTCTACGGCGTGCCCACGCTGTATGCGTCGATGCTCGCGAGCCCGGAGTTTCCGGACAGGCGCGGGCTCGCGCTGCGCGCCTGCGTCTCGGCGGGCGAGGCGCTTCCCGCCGAGCTCGGCAGGCGCTGGAAGGAGAAAACCGGCGTCGACATTCTCGAGGGAATCGGCTCGACCGAGATGATGCACATGTACATCAGCGCCCGCCACGGCGACGTGCGCTACGGGGCGACGGGAACGGCGGTCCCCGGGTACGAGCTGCGCGTCGTGGACGAGGAGGGCAGGCCGGTGAAGCCGGGGGAGCTGGGCGAGCTTCAGGTGCGCGGCCCCACGAGCGCCGCGTGCTACTGGAACAACCGCGAGAAGAGCCGCTCGGCCTTCCTCGGTCCCTGGTTCCGCAGCGGCGACAAGTTCAGGCAGGACGGGGACGGCTACTTCGTCTACGCGGGACGCTCCGACGACATGATGAAGGTCTCGGGCCTGTTCGTCTCGCCTGCCGAGGTCGAGGCCGCGCTCGCCAGCCACGACGCGGTGCTCGAAGCCGCGGTGGTCGCGCGCGAGGACGACAACCGGCTGGTCAAGCCCAAGGCCTTCGTCGTGCTGAAGGACGCCGCCTCGGCGTGCGACGGGCTCAAGCTCGAGCTGCAGCGGCACATCAAGGACCGGCTGGCCCCCTACAAGTATCCCCGCTGGATCGAGTTCATCCCGGAGCTGCCGAAGACGCCGACCGGGAAGATCCAGCGCTTCAAGCTGCGCGGCTAGGCGCCGGGCGGGCGCTTGTGAGCCGCCGCGCGTTCGCCTAGAATTCGAACAATGGTTCAAGTTTTGAATCGGAGTTCGAACGAGGCCGCCCCGTCCGGGCGGGTGCAGCGCAGGAACGAAGCGCGCCGCCTCGACATCCTGCGCGCCGCAGCGCGGGTGTTCCGCCGGCTGGGCGTGGCCGCGACCGGCATGCGCGAGATCGCCGGGGAAGCCGACCTGTCCCCGGGCAACCTCTACTACTACTTCGAGGGCAAGGACGAGATCCTGCTCTTCTGCCAGGAGCGCACGCTCGAGCGCCTCGCCGCGGCGGTGAAGGCGGCGCGCGCGGTGCCGGGTTCCTGGGCGAACCGCCTGCGCTCGGTGCTCTCCGGGCACGTGCGCTGCGTGCTCGACGAGCTCGAAGGGGCGACGGCGCACCTCGAGGTCGAAGCCCTGCCCGAGGACATGCGCGCGGGCGTCGTCCGGAAACGCGACGCCTACGAGCGCGCGGTGCGCGCGCTGGTCGCCGAAGGGGTCAGGGCGGGCGAGTTCGCGCCGGCCGACCCCGCGCTCGTGACGCGGGCCATGCTCGGCGCGGTGAACTGGACCGCGCGCTGGTACCGGCACGACGGGGCCCGGTCGGTCGCGGAGATCGCCGAGTCGCTCTCCGGCTACCTGGTGCGCGGCCTGATGCCGGCGAGGAAATCCAGATGAGCGCGCCGGCGCCGAAGAACGTCCATCTGACGCTGCGCGTGAACGGCGAATCGCAGGAAGTCTCCTTCGCTCCCTACAAGACCCTGCTCGAAGTGCTGCGCGAGGACATGAACCTCACCGGCACCAAGCACGGCTGCGAGCTCGGCGAATGCGGCGCCTGCGCGGTGCTGGTCGACGGTGTGCCGGTGCTCTCCTGCCTCGCGCTCGCGCTCGATTGCGAGGGCCGGTCCATCGAGACGGTCGAAGGCCTCGCGCTCGGTTCGAAGCTGCATCCGCTCCAGGCGGCGTTCGCCGACCTCGGCGGCGCGCAGTGCGGCTATTGCACGCCGGGCATCCTGATGACCGCGAAGGCGCTGCTCGAGAAGGAGCCGAGCCCGAGCCGGGAGCGCATCAGGGAAGCGATCTCGGGCAACCTGTGCCGCTGCACCGGGTACCAGCAGATCTACGAATCGATCGAAGAGGGCGCGCGCAGGATGCGCGAGGAGAAGCGATGAGCGCCAGGAAACGCTTCGATGTCGTGGGCAAGCCGCGCCGGCGGGTCGACGGGCGCGCCAAGGTCACCGGCCTCACGCGCTTCGCGGACGACGTGGTGCTGCCGCGCATGGTCCACTGCAGGCTGCTGCGATCGCCGCTGCCGCACGCCGAAATCGAAGCGATCGACGTCTCGCGCGCACAGGCGCACCCCGGCGTGCACCTCGTCCTCACCGGCAAGGACTTCCCGGTCACCTTCGGCATCCTGCCCGTGACCCAGGACGAATACCCGCTCGCGCCCGAGCGCGTTCGCTACGTGGGCGACCCGGTCGCGGCGGTGATCGCGAAGGACGAGCAGACCGCCTTCGAGGCGCTCGACCTGGTCGACGTGAAGTACAGGCCGTTGAAGACCATCTCCGATCCCGAGGAGGCGCTCGCCACCGCCGAGCCGCGGATCCAGAGCTACGGCGAGCGGGGCAACATCCATCGCCTCCAGGCCTACGAATTCGGCGACGTCGGGGAGGCCCTCGCCGGCTCGGATCACGTCTTCGAGGACGTGTTCTTCTACCAGGGCAACACGCACCTGCCCATCGAGCAGCACGCCTCGGTCGCCGCCGTGGACGGGGAGGGCAAGCTCACGCTCTGGTCCTCGACCCAGGTGCCCCACTACATCCACCGCGCGCTCGCCAGCGCGTTGCAGATGCCGCCCGCGCACGTGCGCGTGATCGCCTGCCCCAACGGCGGCGGCTTCGGCGGCAAGTGCGACCTGCACAACCACGAGATCGTGGTTTCCAGGGCCGCGATCGTCCTCGGGCGTCCCGTGAAGATCTGCCTCACGCGCGAAGAGGTGTTCTACATGCACCGCGGCCGCCATCCGGTCACGATGCGCATGCGCACCGGCGTGACGAAGGACGGGAGAATCACCGGCATGCACACGCAGACGCTGCTCGACGGCGGCGCCTACGGGAGCTACGGTGCCGCGAGCACGTTCTACACGGGCGTGCTGCAGACCGTCACCTACGAGATCCCGCGCTACAAGTTCGACGCGGCGCGCGTGTTCACGAACAAGCCGCCCTGCGGCCCGAAGCGCGGCCACGGCACGCCGCAGCCGCGCTTTGGGCAGGAGATCCAGCTCGACAAGATCGCCGAGAAGCTCGGGCTCGATCCCGCGGAGCTGCGCCTCGCGAACGTGGCGAAGCCCGACACGCTCACCGCCAACTGGCTGAAGATCGGCTCGATCGGCCTCGCCGAATGCATCCGCAGGGTCGTCGCGGCCTCCGGCTGGAAGAGCAGGCACCGCAAGCTTCCGCCGGGGCGCGGCGTCGGCATCGCCTGCGGCGCGTATCTCTGCGGCGCCGGCCTTCCGATCTACTGGAACAAGATGCCGCAGTCGGGCGTGCAGCTGCTGCTCGACCGCAGCGGCCAGGTCACGGTGTTCTGCGGCGCGACCGAGATCGGCCAGGGCTCCGACGACGTGCTCGCGGCCATCGTCGCCGAGGTGCTGGGCATCGACGCCTTCGACGTGCGCGTCGTCACCGGCGACACCGGCATCACGCCGGTCGACCTCGGCTCGTACTCGAGCCGCGTGACGGTGATGATGGGCAACGCCGCGATCCAGGCCGCCGAGCGCCTGCGCGAGTTCGTCGCCCGCGCCGCGGCCGATCACATGGAAACGCTCCCGGAGAACGTCGGCTTCGCGCACGGACGCGTGTTCCGGGCCGACGATCCCGGCAAGCTGATGAGCTTCCGCGAAGCGATCGTCCTCGCCGAGGAGAAGTTCGGAACGCTGGGATCGGTCGGCTCCTACACGCCGCCGCGCGCCCCCGGGCGCTACAAGGGCGCCGGCGTCGGCCCGTCGCCGGCGTACTCGTATACGGCGTGCGTCGTCGAGGCCGAAGTGGACGAGGCGACGGGCTGGATCTCGGTGCCGAGGGTGTGGATCGCGCACGACATCGGGCGGGCGATCAATCCGGTGCTCGCGCGCGGCCAGGTCGAAGGCAGCGTCTACATGGCGCTCGGCGAGGCCCTCATGGAGGAGCAGGCGTTCAGGCGCCTGCCGCCGAAGCTCTCGAACGCACTCGTGCACAAGATCCCCTCGCTGCTGGAATACAAGAGCCTCACCTCGCTCGACATGCCCGAGGTCTTCACCGAGCTGGTCGAGGACCCGGACCCGAACTGCCCCTTCGGCGCCAAGGAAGTCGGGCAGGGACCGCTGCTCCCGGTGATGCCCGCGGTGGCGAACGCGGTCTACGACGCGGTGGGCGTGCGCATCGACGAGCTGCCGATCACGCCCGACAAGGTGCTCGCGGCGCTGGAAAAGAAGGCGAAAGGCGGGAATCCGCGCGTCGGGCCGGAACGCTTTCCCGACGTCCCCTATCCCGAGCCGGTGCAGGTGCTTCCGCCCTGGGAGGGCGGCGACGGCAACGCGCAGAACGCCCCGCGCAGGTCCGCGCCCAGGGAGAGAGTCGCGCCATGATGCGGCTGCCCTGGTTCGCCTTCAGGTCGCCGGCGAGCGTCTCCGAAGCCGCGAGGATTCTCGCGGCCGAGGG